>JBGYPP010000050.1:0-13203 GCA_041838515.1 Acetatifactor sp.
CAGAAGGGAGAGAATCAGAAGGGAGAGAAGCAGAGGGGAGAGGAGCAGAAGGGAGAGAAGCAGAGGGGAGAGGAGCAGAAGGGAGAGGAGCAGAGAGGAGAGAAGCAGAAGGGAGAGGAGCAGAAGGGAGAGAAGCAGAGGGGGAATGCGTAAAGTGGGAACGGTCAGAGGGCGGAGCAAAATGAGGACATAAGAGAGGCGGTACCGCCGGAATGGAATATACAGGCCTGTCCTTGGCCGTGGCGCCGGGAAGGGGACGGGGGCCGGCCTGGCCTGTAGATCCCTCCTTCTATATATTTTTCTGCACTCAGTGTGGAAATGCGCTATAATGGAAAGATACTAGGCAATTTCCGGCGGGAGCATCCCCCGGGGGCAAGGAGGAGGATTATGGAAAAGAAGCTGCGAGTGGGCATATTGGGAGGCACCGGCATGGTGGGGCAGAGGTTTATCAGCTTGTTGGACGGCCATCCCTGGTTTGAAGTGGTTTGTATAGCGGCATCCAGCCGCTCGGCCGGCCAGGCCTATGGCAAGCTGATGGAGGGCCGCTGGAAATTGGCCGCTCCCATGCCGGAGGCGGTAAAGGATTTGGTGGTGTACAATGTCCAGGAGGTGGAGGCTGTGGCCGCCCAGGTGGACTTTGTTTTCAGCGCCGTGGATATGAGCAAGGAGGAGATCAAGGCCATAGAGGACGCTTATGCCAAGGCGGAGGTGCCGGTGGTGTCCAATAACAGCGCCCACCGCTGGACGCCGGATGTGCCTATGGTGGTGCCGGAGATCAATCCGGAGCATATGGATGTCATTCAGGATCAGCGCAAGCGGCTGGGCACCCAGAGGGGATTTGTGGCTGTGAAGCCCAACTGCTCCATACAGAGCTATGCGCCTGTGCTGACGGCCTGGAAGGAGTTTGGCCCCAAGGAGGTGGTGGTAACCACTTACCAGGCCATATCCGGAGCCGGAAAGACCTTTGCCGAATGGCCGGAGATGGTGGAAAATCTGATTCCCTATATAGGCGGAGAGGAAGAGAAGAGCGAAAAAGAGCCTCTGCGCATATGGGGGCATAGGGAGAACGGCCAGATCGTTCCCGCCCAGGGTCCGGTCATAGCCTGCCAGTGCCTGCGTGTGCCGGTGGAAAATGGCCATACCGCAGCTGTATTTGTAAAATTTGAGAAAAAACCTACCAAAGAGCAACTTTTAGAAAAATTGCGCAATTTCTCCGGCCTGCCCCAGGCCTGGAAACTGCCCAGCGCGCCTCAGCAGTTCATACAGTATCTGGAGGAGGACAACAGGCCCCAGGTCAAATTGGATGTGGATTACGAAAATGGCATGGGCGTAAGCGTGGGCCGTCTGCGGGAGGATGCCATCTATGACTGGAAATTCGTAGGCCTTTCCCACAATACGGTGCGGGGCGCGGCCGGCGGCGCCATACTCTGCGCAGAGCTGCTCAAGGCGCAGGGATATATTACCGCCCGCTAGGATAGGTGTATTTGGAAAAACATGGGAAAAAAATTGCTGATTGCGGAAAAACCCAGTGTGGCCAGAGATTTTGCGGCTGCCCTGGGTCTTTCCTTTCAAAACCGTCAAGGCTATAT
Source organism: Acetatifactor sp. (assembly GCA_041838515.1). Classification (GTDB taxonomy): domain Bacteria; phylum Bacillota; class Clostridia; order Lachnospirales; family Lachnospiraceae; genus JBGYPP01. The sequence continues at coordinate 1,590 of JBGYPP010000050.1, forward strand.
GGAGGCTCCGGAGGCCATATTGACCTGGTGCGTGGGGCATTTGGTCACCCTGTCCTATCCGGAGGCCTATGACCCGGCGCTGGCCAGGTGGAGTCTGGATACACTGCCTTTTTTGCCCCAGAGCTTCCGATATGAGATTATAGAGGAGAGCCGCCGCCAGTATGCCGTTGTGCGGGGGCTGCTGTTGCGGGGGGATGTGGACTGCATCTATGTCTGTACCGATGCCGGGCGTGAGGGGGAGTATATCTACCGCCTGGTGGAGCAGGAGGCCGGGCCATCGCCCTCTATACCCCGCAAGCGGGTGTGGATAGACTCCCAGACCAAGGAGGAGATACTGCGGGGTATAAGGGAGGCCAAGGATCTGTCCGCCTATGACTCCCTGGCCGGCAGCGCCTATCTGCGGGCTCAGGAGGATTACCTCATGGGCATCAATTTCTCCCGGGTTATGACACTGCGCTACGGAGGCGCCATATCCAGGGCTTTGGGAAAGGATAGGACGGTGCTGGCCCTGGGCCGGGTGATGACCTGCGTTCTGGGCATGGTGGTGTCCAGGGAGAGGGAGATACGGGATTTTGTCAAAACCCCTTTCTACCGGGTGCTGTGCCGCATGCAGTGGCCCGGAGGCGGTGAGGCCCGGGGAGAGTGGAGGCTGTCCGAGGGCTCGGCCTGGCAGGGCAGCCCGAATGTGTACAAGGACAGCGGCTTTACCGCCAGGAAAGAAGCTGAGGCCCTGGCGGCAAAGCTGGAGGCTCTAGACCCCCGCCAGGGCCGTATCACCAAGGTGGAGAGGAAGAAGGAGAGCAAGCCGGCGCCCCTGCCCTACAATCTGGCGGAATTGCAAAATGACTGCGCCAAATTGTTCAAGATCAGTCCGCAGGATAGTCTGAAAATCGCTCAAGAATTATACGAAAAAAAGTTTATAACCTACCCCAGGACGGATGCACGGGTGCTGAGCAGCGCCGTGGCCAAGGAGATAGGCAAAAATCTCCGGGGCTTGGCAGGGCATCCGCTGCTGGGAGAGGAGGCCGGGCGCATACTGGCCTCCGGGCTTCACGCCCATCTGGCCAAGACCCGGTATGTCAATGACAAATTGGTGGGGGATCACTACTGCATACTGCCCACAGGCCAGGGTATGGCCTCCCTCTCCTCCCTGCCGCCGCTGGTCAGGAATGTCTATGATCTGATCAGCGCCCGTTTTCTGGCCATCTTTCTGCCGCCGGCCGTGTATGCCAGGCAGGGGCTGGAATGGGAGGCGGCCGGGGAGATTTTTGCCGCCAGCCAAAAGACGCTGCTGGAGGAGGGGTACACCCGCATATCCGGACTGCTGCCCTGGAACCGGGGCCGTGCCGGCAAGGAGGGTGCGCATGATGGGGAAAGCCCCCTGGCTGGGGGGCGGCCGGATGGGGAGGACGTCCAGGGCGGCCAGGGGTCAAAGGATTGGCGGGGCGCCCGCAAGGGCATGGCCGTAGCCCTGGAGGATATACAGATCAAGGAGGGGGAGAGCAGCCCGCCCAAGCGCTACAGCTCCGGATCCCTGATATTGGCCATGGAAAATGCCGGTTCCCTCATAGAGGATGAGGAGCTGCGCGCGCAGATCCGGGGCAGCGGCATAGGCACCAGCGCCACCCGGGCGGCCATATTGCAGAAATTGGTGCATATTTCCTATTTGGATCTGCACAAAAAGACCCAGATACTTACGCCCACCTGCCTGGGGGAGATGGTGTATGCCGCCGTGGCGCAGGCCCTGCCCCAGCTGTTAAAGCCCCAGCTGACGGCCAGCTGGGAAAAGGGCCTTTCCATGGTGGCCGCTGGAGAGCTGAGCCAGGAGGCGTATATGGAAAAGCTGAAGGATTTTATATGCCGCCGTACCCAGGCCGCAAAGGCGCCGCCCGGAGAAATAGGCAAAATATTGGCACAAATACAGGCGGTCTATGAGCAAAAGGCTTTTGACAAAAAGCCCCAAAAGCAGTAAAATGAGGTAATAAAAACTGCCCTACGGGGGTAGATTCTGGAGAATGTATGAAAGAATGGACTATACAGTCTTTGTTTTCCCTGGACAAAAGCCTGGCAGGGTCGTATTTGGAAGTGCTTGATTATCCCTGGGAGGCATTGCCCTATATAGGCGGCTGGATACTGGCGCTGGGGGCCGGTTTGCCCCGGGAGGCGTTTGACCAGCTGGCTGAGGATATTTGGGTGGCCAAGAGCGCAAAGGTGGCTCCAAGCGCCCATCTGAGCGGGCCTCTGATCATAGACAGTGAGGCCGAGGTGCGGCACTGCGCCTTTATCCGGGGCAATGCCCTGGTGGGCAAGAAAGCCGTGGTGGGCAATTCCACGGAATTAAAGAACTGCATACTTTTCGACCGGGTGCAGGTGCCGCATTACAATTATGTGGGCGACAGCATATTGGGGTATGCCGCGCATATGGGCGCGGGCGCCATCACCAGCAATATCAAGAGCGATAAGTCCAAAGTGGTCATAGGCGGCAGCATGGACACCGGCCTGATCAAGGTGGGCGCCATGGTAGGGGACGGAGTTGAGGTGGGCTGCAACAGCGTGCTCAACCCCGGAACTGTGCTGGGGGCCGGAGCTGTGGTGTATCCCACATCCTGCGTGCGGGGGTGGGTGCCGGCAGACAGTATATTCAAGTCTATGGATCATATAGTGAAAAAGCAGTGATACCCGAGGGGGGGTATTTGTATCTGGGACGGTTAGTTGGAGGAAAGTCCTATGGCATACGATTCTGAGGCCATAGCCTCATATGTCAATAATTTAATTATAGGCCTCTGCCATTTTCAAGTGTCCGGGGGCCGTTTGACGCCCCTTTTTATCAGCGACGGCTGCCATAGGATGCTGCGGTATTCCCCCAAGGAAACCCTGTTGTTTCTCAGCCATCTCCATCAGAATGTGCTGCCGGAGGATCTGCCCCTGCTAAACCAGGCCATAGACGATATTTTGCAGGATAATGGGTCTGTGGAGGTGGAGTTCCGGGCAGTAACCCTGACAGGCGGCCTGTGCTGGCTGGAATTGCGGGGCAATGTCTTTATGCTGGCCAAGGATAGGGCGGAGATTATCTGCGCGCTGACGGATATCACCGAACGCAAGCAGATGGAAGAGGAGATGGCCCGGCAGGCGGAGAGGCTCAATCTGGTCATACAGACGGAGCAGCAGATCATTCTGGATTACAACGCCAAGACCGATGTGCTCATACTGCGGCGCATAGAGCAGGGCAATCTGCCCCAGGAGGAATTGGTGGCCAATTTCCTCCAAAAATTTGACGGCTCTCTCTATAATGAGGAGGATGTGGAAAAGATACTGGAGGTGTATGCCGGCCTGCTCAAGCGGGAGGGCAAGGACTCCATGGAGTACCGCTCCAACCGCTACAGCCAGGAGCAGCGCTGGTATCAGGCCGTTCTCAGCTCCATCACCGACAATAACGGTTATGTGACCCGCATAGTGGGCCGCATTATGGACATACATGAGAAGAAGCTCAAGGAGCTGGAGCTGACCCGCAAGGCGGAAAAAGACGCGCTATCCGGACTGTACAACAAGGGAGCTTCCAAGGAGCATATAGTCAAGGCTATAGAGAGCTCTTCCAAGGACAGCCTCCATGCGCTGATGCTGGTGGATTTGGACAATTTTAAGGGAGTGAATGACAATTTCGGCCATGCTGAGGGCGACAAGCTCATACGCAAGGTGGCCGATACTTTGCAGGATATCTTTAAGGGGGCGGATATCATAGGCCGCACCGGCGGCGACGAGTTCATTGTTCTGGCCAGGGATATAGAGAATATAGCCAATGCGGACATACTGGCCGGCAAGCTGGTCAAGGCCATACATACGGTCTATCCCCTGCACGGCGGCACACTGGAGGTGTCCAGCTCCGTGGGCGTGTCCATATACCCTTATCATGGGCAGACCTACCAGGAGCTGTTTGACAAGGCGGATCAGGCCATGTATGTGGTCAAGGGGGCGGGCAAGAACAGCTACCGTATCTACGAGGCCACGGCCACCAAGATCGTCTATGTTGGCCAGCGCAATGAGAAGAGGGACAAGTATATCAACCTCAACGGGAAGCTGGAGATGGACGAATTGGTTCTGGATGTGCTGCATGAGGAAAAGGACAAGAAGTCGGCGCTCAAGACGGTTTTGGAGCTGATATGCAACCATTTTTCCTGGCAGAGGGCTTATGCCCGATTGGAGGATGTGGGCTCGGAAACGGATTACACTCTATATTATGCCTCGGACGGCGAGGAGAACCGCAAGGAATCCCTGGAGGTGGCGCGGGTGCGGAAGCGGGCCTATAGGGAGTTTCGCCATAGCAAGTGTCTGAGGATTATGGATGTCAAGGACCCGTCCATGACAGGGGGAATGCGGGAATATATGCTGAGGGAGGGTGTGGAGTCCATAGCGTATTTTCCTTTTCTCATCAATCAGGATGTGCGGGGCGGCGTGATTTTTGAAAAGCGGGAGTATGGTGAGGGCCTGACTGCGGCGGGGAATGAGGCGGAGCTGTTCCAATTCCGTTCTCTGATGCGGATTATGGCCGCATATATGCAGCCCCAGGGCTTTATACGCAAGCTGGCCGGAATAACGGCCAAGGTCAAATTGCTGGACAATATGGATTCCTGCAATTATTTGGTGGATTATGAAACCGGCGCCGTGGTATTGGTAAACAAAAAAGTGATGGAGACGGATCCGGATTTCCCCATAGGCAGCCATTGCAACCTGCTCTTTGGGGAGGAGCTGCCCAGTCCCGTGCAGCGGCTGGACAGACAGGATCCGGCTTCCAAATTTTCCCAGAAGATCTACCATGAGAAATGGGGAGGCTGGTGCCATCTGGCCGGATATTGGCTGGAATGCGGCCGGGGCATGGCTATAGCCGTGCTTTCCCTGGTGGATTTGCAGCCCTATCTGGGGAGCGAAGCCAAGCAGGGTTAGGAGGCGGATGTGTGGCCGGCGCCTTGCCGCTGGCAGCTGCCGGCTTGCCAGCGGCTGAAAAATCCGTTATAATGGTTTTAACCTGAAATGTACGGAAATCTCTTGCTATTTTTGAACCTACAAGTACTTTGAACGGGATTCCTATATCGCCCGGCAGCTGTCAGGCCCCGCCCCAGGGCAGAGGGAAGGCAAAAACCGGGTTGCGGTTGCCCACCTAGCTTTGGCTAGGAGTCAAAAGGCAAGAGCCTGCATTTTGGGTTTCTTGAGAGAAGCCAAGCCCCTGCCCAACGGCCAGTTCCGGGGGGCAGGGGCTTTTTGTTGAATTTTGGCGGATATGGAGGTTGGTATGCGGGATTTGTTGGAGGAGATGCGGCAAAGGGCCATGGCACAGATCGCCGGATCGGATACGCTGGAGAAATTGCAGGAGATCAAGGTGTCCATGCTGGGCAAAAAAGGTGAATTGACCAGCGTATTAAAGGGCTTGAAGGATGTGGCGGCGGAGGAGAGGCCCAAGGTGGGCCAGTGGGTCAACAATGTGCGGGAGGAGATAGAAAGCGGTCTGGCCAAGGCCAAGGAGGCCTTGGAGGAGAGGCTGCTGGAGGAGAGGCTCTCCGGCGAGGCCATAGACGTGAGCCTGCCTGGCGGTGCGCCTACACTGGGGCACGGCCATCCCTGCGCCATCACGCTGGAGGAGATAGAGGAGATTTTTATCTCCATGGGATATCGTGTCGCCCAGGGGCCGGAGGTGGAGAAGGATTATTACAATTTCGAGGCGCTCAATATACCGGCGGACCATCCGGCCAAGGATGAGCAGGACACCTTTTACATAGAGGGGGGGCGTCTGGAGTATCTGCTGCGCACCCAGACCTCTCCGGTACAGATCAGGGAGATGGAAAAGACATCGCCGCCCATAAGGCTGATCGCCCCGGGCAGGGTGTTCCGCAGCGATGAGGTGGATGCCACCCACAGCCCCTCTTTCCATCAGGTGGAGGGCCTGGTGGTGGACAAGGGCATTACTTTTGCGGATCTCAAAGGCACGCTGGAGGCCTTTGCCAAAGAGCTGTTCGGCGAGGGCAGCCGGGTCAAATTCCGCCCCCACCATTTTCCTTTTACAGAACCCAGCGCGGAGGTGGATGTCAGCTGCTTTAAGTGCGGCGGCGAGGGCTGCCGTTTCTGCAAGGGCAGCGGCTGGATAGAGATATTGGGCTGCGGCATGGTCCATCCCCAGGTATTGCGACGCTGCGGCATAGATCCGGAGGAGTACAGCGGTTTTGCCTTTGGCATGGGTCTGGAGCGCATAGCTCTGCTCAAGTATGAGATAGACGATATGCGTTTGCTGTACGAAAATGATATGCGTTTCCTGGGCCAATTCTAGGCGGCCGGGTCAAAATTCGCAAAAGGAGTATAAGCATGAAAGCAGCATTGTCCTGGATTAAGGCGTATGTTCCGGATTTGGAATGTACGGACAGCGTTTTTCAAGACGGCATGACCCTCTCCGGCAGCAAGGTGGAGGGATTTGAGGCCCTGGACAAGCATTTGTCCAATATAGTAGCCGGCAGAATTTTGTCTGTGGACAAGCATCCCGATGCGGACAAACTGACAGTCTGCCAGGTGGATGTGGGATCCGAGCAGCTGCAGATCGTAACTGGAGCCAAGAATGTGGCGCCGGGGGATATAGTGCCTGTGGTACGCCACGGCGGCAGCGTGTCCGCCGGTCCCGGCAAGGAGGAGGCCGTATCCATTAAGGAGGGCAAGCTCCGGGGTGTGATTAGCCAGGGTATGTTCTGCTCTCTGGAGGAGCTGGGCCAGGAGGCGGCCATGTATCCGGATGCGCCGGAGGACGGCATATATATATTGCCCGGGGATGTGGCGCCGGGAGCGGATGTGCCAGGCCTTATGGGGCTTAGGGATAGGGTTTTTGAATTTGAGATTACCAACAACAGGGTGGATTGTTACTCTGTGCTGGGTCTGGCCAGGGAGGCAGCTGCCACCTTTGGCAAGCGCTTTGTCCCCCCGGCCATACCTCCCTCCCAGAGGGGCGGAGATTGTGAAAAATATATCCAAGTAAAGGTGGAGGATACCCGGCTCTGCCCTCGTTTCTGTGCCCGGGTGTGCAGGAACGTACGCCTGGGCCCCTCGCCCCTCTGGATGCAGAGGCGGCTGGCTGCGGCGGGCATACGGCCTATCAACAATATCGTGGACATCACCAATTATGTCATGGAGGAGCTGGGCCAGCCCATGCATGCCTATGACCATGGCAAGATCTCCGGAGGACGTATAGTCGTACGCCGTTCAGAGGGGGAGCTGTTCCAGACCCTGGACGGCCAGGAGAGGGCCACGGACAGGGATATGCTGATGATATGGGACGGGGAGAAGCCCATAGGCATAGCCGGTATTATGGGAGGCGAAGAGGGCAAGATTACCCAGGATGTACATACGGTGGTCTTTGAGGCGGCCACCTTTGCCGGCGCCAATATACGCAAGTCTGCTAAAAGGCTGGGTCTGCGCACCGATGCCTCCGGCAAATTTGAGAAAGGCCTGCATCCTGTGACGGCCGGCCTGGCCGTAGACCGGGCCTGCCAGCTGGTGGAGGAGCTGGGCATAGGCCAGGCCGTGGCCGGACGGGTGGAGGACGGAGAGCCCCTGCCGGAGGGCAGGCTGGTGGAATTTGCCCCGGAGGCCATGAACCGTTTGCTGGGTCTGGAGCTGACGGAGGCCCAGATGCTGGATCTGCTGCGCCCCTTGGGTATAGAGTTGGATGGCGGTCGGCTATCTATACCCTACTTCCGTCAGGATCTGGAGTCGGTGGCGGATATAGCTGAGGAAGTGGCCAGATTTTTTGGATATGACCGCATACCTTCTACCCTGCCCAGAGGCACCTTTGTCCGGGGGGGCAAGGATGGGGCGCAGAACCTGGCGGCCCGGGCCGGCAGTATGGCCAGGCATAGGGGATACAGCCAGGCCATGTGTTATTCCTTTGAAAGCCCTAAGGTATTTGACAAGCTGCGGCTGCCCGCCGGGGATGGCGCCAGGATGGCCGTGCGTATAGCCAATCCCTTGGGGGAGGATTTCTCCATCATGCGCACCTTGCCGGTGAACGGCCTGCTCATCTCCCTGGCCCTTAATTACAACAGACGCAATGGGGAGGCGGCCCTGTTTGAGCTGGCCAATATCTATCTGCCCAAGGAGTGGCCGCTGGAGCAGCTGCCCGAGGAGCGTATGCAGCTGACCCTGGCCTCCTATGGCAAGGGAGATTTCTTCGCCCTCAAGGGGGATGTGGAGGAGGTATTGTCCGGTGTGGGATTGATGGAGGACTTGGAGTTCGTACCCTCTGCCCACAGTTTTCTTCACCCCGGCAGGCAGGCCTTCATACAGTGCAAGGGTCAGACCCTGGGATATCTGGGAGAGGTGCATCCCCGCACGGCCGGCGCCTATGATCTGGGGGCCAAGGCGTATCTGGCCGTATTGGATCTGCCGGCCATAGAGCCTTTGACCAGGTCCAAGCGCAAATATTCGCCATTGGCGCGTTTTCCCGCTGTACAGAGGGATCTGAGCCTGGTGGTTCCCAAGACCCTGCGGGCAGGAGAGGTGGAGGCGCGTATACGCCGCCAGGGAGGCCGCCTATTGGAGAGTCTGCGGTTGTTTGATATTTACGAGGGGGATCAGGTGGCCCAGGGACACAAATCCCTAGCCTACAGGCTGAGTTTCCGGGATAGGGAGAGGACGCTGGAGGAGGCGGATGTGGCCGGACAGATGGCCAAGATACTCCACGGTCTAGAGGAGCTGGGCATCACATTGAGGAAAAATTAACAAATGCAATTTTGGATGGGGGGAGGCCGGCAGCGGTTCCTCCCCCTTTTTGACGAAAGGAGCATAGAGTGGAAAAGAAGAATCTCTGGGAGCAGTACACTCCGGCACAGCTGGAGGAAATGGAGGCCTTTGGGCGGGATTACAGGGCTTTTTTGGATGGGGGCAAGACGGAGAGGGAGTGCGTGGCCCTGGCCGTAGAGGCTGCCAAGGCGGCCGGATATGTGGATATGGACAGTCTGGCGGAGCAGGGGCGGCGGCTGGCGCCGGGGGATAAGGTCTATAGAGTGTGCATGGGAAAGAGCCTGATATTGTTTCATCTGGGGCAGCAGCCGCTGGAGCAGGGCATGAATATACTGGGCGCGCATATAGACAGCCCCAGGCTGGATGTAAAGCAAAATCCCCTCTATGAGGAGGGCGGCCTGGCGTATCTGGATACCCATTATTATGGCGGAGTCAAGAAATACCAATGGGTGACCATACCCCTGGCCCTGCACGGCGTTTTTGTCAAGAAGAGCGGAGAGGTGGTGCCGGTGCGCATAGGCGAGGATGCCGGGGATCCGGTATTCTTTGTGTCGGATCTGCTGCCCCATCTGGCCCAGGAGCAGATGGAGAAAAAGGCCTCGGCATTGATAGAGGGAGAGGCTCTGGATCTGGTTTTTGGCAATAAGCCCCTGCGGCTGGAGTCTGAGGAAGGACAGGAGGGGGAAAAGAAGGATGGAGAGGGGCAGAAGAAGCCTAAGGAGGCGGTAAAGGCCGGTGTGCTGGAGCTGCTGCGGCAGCGCTATGGCGTAGAGGAGGAGGACTTCCTATCGGCAGAGCTGGAAATTGTGCCGGCAGGGCCGGCCAGGGAGGCGGGTTTGGACCGCAGCATGATTCTGGCCTATGGCCATGATGACAGGGTATGCGCCTATACCTCCCTGCGGGCCCAGCTGGATGTGGAGGCTGTGGAGCGCACGCTTTGCACGCTGCTGGTGGACAAGGAGGAGATAGGCTCTGTGGGGGCAACGGGCATGGAATCCCGCTTTTTTGAAAACAGCGTGGCTGAGCTGATGGCGCTGTGCGGGGAGTACAGCGAATTGGGCCTTCGACGCGCCCTGGCCCGCTCCTCCATGCTCTCTTCGGATGTGAGCAGCGCCTATGACCCGGCCTTTGCCTCCTGCTTTGACAAGAAGAATGTGGCCCATATGGGCAGCGGCATGGTCTTTGTCAAATTCACCGGCTCCAGGGGCAAAAGCGGATCTAATGATGCCAATGGGGAGTACCTGGCCAGCCTGCGCCGCACGATGGAGGAGGCCGGGGTACTGTTCCAGACGGCGGAGCTGGGCCGGGTGGATCTGGGGGGCGGAGGCACTATAGCCTGGATACTGGCCTCCTATGGCATGAATGTCATAGATTCCGGCGTGGCGGTGATGAATATGCATGCGCCCCATGAGGTGGTGTCCAAGGCGGATGTCTATGAGGCCTACAGAGGATATAAGGCCTTTGCCGCCCGCAGGACGGCGCTGTGATCATGGGCTGGGATAAGACCGTTGCGGATAAGGCCATGCAAAGAGATGTGGAGCCGGCCTTGGCGGATGGGGAAGGAGTATTGGCCAGCCGGGATAGGGAGGTTTCGGATAAGGCCATGCAAAGAGATGTGGAGCCGGCTTTGGCGGGTGGGGGTACGGCCGGGGGCGTGAGGGCGGCTTCCATGCCGGATGGTCCTATGGGCGCATTTCTGGCCACCAAGGATTTTGCCTACACCCTTCCGCCGGAGCTGATCGCCCAGCACCCCCTGCCCTGCCGTGCAGATTCCCGGCTGCTTAGGCTCTCCAAGAAAGACGGCCACAGAGTCCATGGGCATTTTCGGGATTTGCCCGGCTGGCTGCAGCCCGGGGATTGTCTGGTATTGAACCAGACCAAGGTGCTGCCGGCCAGGCTGCTGGGCCAGAGGGCGGACAGCGGAGGCGCTGTGGAGGTACTGCTGCTGCGCCGTCGAAGCGGGGATCTCTGGGAAACACTGGTAAAGCCGGGCCGAAAGTGCCGGGAGGGAGCAGTGCTGTCCTTTGGCGGCGGCCGTCTGCGCGCCCGGGTGGAGAGGGTGCTGGAGGATGGCAACAGGCTGATCTCCTTTGCCTATGAGGGCATATGGGAGGAGGTATTGGAGGCTCTGGGGGAGATGCCCCTGCCCCCGTACATCACCCGGAGGCTGAAGGATCAGGGCCGGTATCAAACCGTATATGCCAAGGAGCCGGGGTCTGCGGCGGCGCCTACGGCCGGATTGCATTTTACCCCGGAGCTGCTGGAGCAGATATCCGCCGGCGGCGTGCATATAGCAAAGATCTGCCTGCATGTCGGCCTGGGTACTTTTCGCCCTGTGAAGGAGGAGAATGCCCTCCTCCACAGGATGCACCGGGAGGAATACAGCATATCCCCAGAGGCGGCGGATACCATCAATGCCGCCAGGGCGGGAGGAGGCCGCATTATCTGCGTAGGCACTACCTCCTGCAGAGCGTTGGAGAGCCGGGCAGGTGAGGATGGCCGTATATCCCCCATAGAGAGAGGGGAAACGGGCATATTTATCTACCCGGGCTACCGCTTTCGCATAGTGGATGGGCTGATCACCAATTTCCACCTGCCGGAGTCCACTCTGCTGATGCTGGTCAGCGCCCTGGCCGGCCGGGAGCGGGTGCTGGATGCCTATAGGGAGGCGGTGGAGCAGAGGTATAGATTTTTTAGCTTTGGAGATGGGATGTTTATTATTTGACACAAAATTCGCTTTTTGTAAGGTGATCCATTTCATCATCTCAGGCGGTCAATTTAGTCATTTGGCATCAGAATGATGCAGTTGCCGGGAGCCTTCGGGCATCCCGGCTTTTTGCATGGC
>JBGYPP010000051.1:0-8597 GCA_041838515.1 Acetatifactor sp.
GCCGCGCCGCAGCCAAAGGTCTTAAACTTGACATCCTGTATAATGCCGGCATCGTCCACGTCCAGGAAAATGCGCATGATATCGCCACATTTGGCATTGCCCACCGTGCCCACGCCGCTGGGATTTTCCAGCGTGCCCATATTGCGGGGATTCTCGAAATGATCCATCACCTTTTCCGAATATCTGTTCATATTACCTCCTCTATGCCTTGGACTTCGCCAAGAAATCCTCATACAATGGGGACATGCCCCGCAATCTCTCCACTATGGCCGACAATTGCCCCACTACAAAATCCATCTCCTCCCGGGTATTCTCCGCAGAAAGGCTAAGCCGCAGAGAGCCGTGGGCCTCCTCATGGGGCAGGCCTATGGCCAGCAGCACATGGGAGGGATCCAAAGAGCCGGAGGTGCAGGCCGAACCGCTGGAGGCGCATATGCCCTTTCTGTCCAGCAGGATCAGCATGGACTCCCCCTCAATAAAGGAAAAAGAGAAGTTTACATTATTGGGCAGCCTCTGCTGTCTGGGGCCATTGAGGCGGCTGTGGGGTATGCGGGCCTCTATGGCGGATATGAGATAATCCCTGAGTTTTGCCTCCGCCTCCGCCCTCTGCCCCATACTGCCCAGGGCCAGCTCCACGGCCTTGTCCAAGCCGGCTATGGCGGGCACATTCTCCGTTCCGGCCCGCCGACCCCTTTCCTGGCCGCCGCCCTGCAGCAGAGCCGGCAGCCGCAGCCCGCCTCGTATATAGAGAAAGCCCACGCCCTTAGGCCCCCGGAATTTGTGGCCGCTGGCGCTGAGCAGATCCAAGCCCAGGGCCGGCGCATCTATGGGCATATGGCCATAGGCCTGCACGGCATCGGTGTGGAAGAGCACGCCCCTCTCCCTGGCGATGCGGGCAAGCTCCCCTATAGGCTGTATGGCGCCGATCTCATTGTTGGCAAACATAATGCTGGCCAATATGGTATCCGGACGTATGGCGGCGGCAAAGTCCTCCGGCCGCACCAATCCATCCCCATCCACATCCAAGAAGCTGATCTCATAACCCTCCTTGGCCAGCTCTTCACAGACGTGCAGGACGGCGTGATGCTCCACCTTGGAGGTGATGATGTGCCTGCCCTTGCCGGCATAAGCCCGGGCTATGCCCCGTATGGCCCAGTTGTTGGCCTCCGTACCGCCGGAGGTAAAATAGATCTCCTTGGGCGATACGCCCAGACTGGACGCCACCCGTTCCCTGGCGGCCTCTACCGCCTCCCGGCTCCTGGCGCCCAGAGCATGCACGGAGCTGGGGTTGCCATACTCACCCTGGAGATAGGGCAGCATGGCCTCCAAAACCTGGGGATGTACGGATGTGGTGGCCGCATTGTCCAAATATAGCATAAGCTCCTCCTGTTCAAATCCTATAATACTGTAGGAAATGGAAGCCCATCCAAAGCACCTGTGCAGATGCAAGCCTCCGATCTATGGATATTCTTCCCTATTTCTCCCCTGTGCGCAAGGGGAAAATGCCCAAAAATCAAGAAAATTTCACCAAGCCCCCGGCAGCGGCTGCAAAAAACCCCATTCTCCGGAGAAAAACCCGGCTGGAATTTAATTCCTAGTAACTTGGTAGATTTTGATATACTATACCACCCCGGGCCAGTGGCAGTCAAGGGTGTACGGCCAAAAAAACATGGGGCCGGCGTATGCCCCCGCACACGCCGGCCCTGCCCTCTTAACGCAAAAACTCTGTTTTTACGTATCCTTCTATGCCATTATACCGAATTTTTGTCCAGAGGCCCTCGGTACCCAGCACCTCCGCCGTGGCGCCGCCCACCAGCGTGCCCAGCTTCTCCCCGCTCTCCGAGGGGGTGGAGCGTATATTGACATTGGTGGTGGCCTCCGCGCCTCCCTCTATGGCCTGGCCCGCCTGGGAGGCATCCGCCAGATACTCGGATTTGATATATCCCTCTTTGCCGTCATAGATGACCTTGGACCAGCCGTTGGCCTGATGCTCCAGCACCTGCACCTGGCTGCCGCCCGGCACCTTGCCCAGGCGGTCTGCCAGCTCGCTGTCCGAAACCCGCATATTGACGGTGGTCGTAGTCTTGGCCGTCAGCGGCTGGGCTGCCGCCGGATCTGCCGCTGCCGGATCCGCTGAGGCCGTTTCCGGCGCAGGCGTTTCCACAGCAGGTGTTTCTGCAGCAGTCGTCTCCCCGGCCGCCTTAGCCGCCAGGGCCTCGCCGGTGGCGCGGCCCACAGCCACCTCCAGCTCCTGGATAAAGGCAAAGAGCTTGGGATTGGCCAGATAGATCTCATTGCACTCCACATTGACCTTGTTGTTTAATTCCACCACATCCTCTTGCAGGTTGACGCTGACAATATAATCCAGCACCTCCTGGGATACATCCCCCTCGTTGAGGTAATAGGCCCCCTGGTCATTTTTGCAGACATAAAAAGCCTGCAAACCGGGCACATGCTCCTCAAAACCATAAAATTTCACCTTGGAATACACATAGACCAGATGGGAATCCGCCTCCGGCCCGGGCTTGGTAAAAATCTCCAGCTCCGGATACAGCTCTATATAATGCTGCATCTGGGCCATGCGTATCTCTTCCGTTTCAGAAACAAAATTGCTGATGGTTTTGAGGGTTTGGATATCCCCGGTGGCCAGCGCATTGTAGTAAGTGGCGATCAGCGTATACAGCTCCCCGTCCTCATTGGCCGCCAGAGCCACCCCCGGCACCGTCAGGGGCTGGCTCTCCTGGGCCACATTGGCGGCCTGGGCCGTTTCGGCCAGGCTCTCCCCCTGCTTGCTGGCCTTGACCCAGCGGAAAACCAGCGCAAAAACCAGGGCGGCAGCCACCATCACCGCCAGGGGCAAAAGCGCCTTGGGATGCCCCCACAGCCAGTCCTTGACTCCAACCAAAAACAGCCTTATTTTGCTCCAAAATCCATCTCTTTTATCACGAAAAGCCATTCGCCGCGCCTCCCAAAACCGCCCTGCGGCTCCCGGCCGGGCCGCAGGACAGAGATATTTTTTCAACGAAAAAGGGGCAGAGGATTTAAGCCTTACTCCCCTCCCCCTATCTGCCATGCATCCGGCAGGAGTCGAACCTGCATTAAAGGCGTCGGAGGCCTTCGTTCTATCCATTAGACTACGGATGCGTATTCCGCCTGCAAATATTACGGAATTATTACAACACTTGGACAGCATAGCATATTTGCACAGGCTTGTCCAGTTTTTTTTGAAAAAATTTGGCAAAATAAAACCCGCAGCCCCAGGCCGGGGCGGCGGGCGGTGAAATTACACTCTGGAAAGATACTCGCCGGTCCTGGTGTCTATCTTGATCCTATCCCCCTGGTCTACGAACAGAGGCACCTGCACCTGGGCTCCGGTTTCCACGGTGGCGGGCTTGGAGGCTCCGGTGGCCGTATCCCCCTTAAATCCGGGCTCGGTTTCGGTGATCTCCAATTCCACAAACAGCGGAGGCTCTATGGCAAATACATTGCCATTGTGGGAGCAGACCTTGCACATATCATTTTCCTTGACAAATTTCAGGGCGTTGCCCACCAGATCCGGGCCAATGGCAATCTGCTCATAATTCTCCAGATCCATAAAGTGGAACAGATCCCCGTCGCTGTAGAGATACTGCATATCCTTGCGGTCTATACGGGCCGGAGGGAATTTCTCCGTGGGACGGAAAGTCTTTTCCACCACGCCGCCGCTCTTGATATTTTTCAGCTTGGTACGCACAAAGGCCGCGCCCTTGCCCGGTTTTACATGCTGAAACTCGATGATCTGGAATATGCCGTTGTCCAACTCAATGGTGATGCCGTTGCGGAAATCCCCTGCTGAAACCATATTTGTTCCTCCTAAACCATAGTCTTTGCAATTCTAACTAAGTTTATACTATGAAATAAAGTTTTTCAAGGTTTTTTTGTCGAATCTATCCCCTAACCCCTGCGGGAAAACTAGGGCTGTTGCACGCCCGGCCGCACCCGGAAGGGGTTGATGGCCGCATATCCGGAGCAATGGCGGCAAAAATCCACATAGCCCTTGCTATTGTAGCCCAGGCAGAATTCTACGGCCTTGAAGAGATCCTCCGGCCCATGGCCCTTGAGCGGGTATGCCTCCCCCTCCGGCTCCCCCCGCAGTATACCTGCCCGGGCGGCGTTGGCCGCAAAGTGGCAGGCGTGTATCTTGCCATCCCTGTATTCCTGCCAAGGCACATGGCAGGCGTCAAATTTGCGCTCCAGCAGGGCGGCGTCCAAATCGGGCTGGGGATGGGGGTAGAGGTCAAACCACTGTTCCCACTTGCGCACCACCACACGCTCCTCCCTCAGCGCTTCCCTCCAGCGGCCTATATTGGCCGTGATTTCCTCCGCCAGCTGGGGCAAAGTGTCCCGGTAATCTTCCACCAAAACCACGGTCTTGCCCCCAGCCATAGCCGACAGCAGCTCCTCCTCCGGCCGCAGGCAGCCGTTGCTGACCAACTCCACCAGGTAATATTGCTCACGATAATGCGCGTCCAAATGGCGCAAAAGGTCGGCCAGGCCGGGGTAGAGAAGAGGCTCCCCTCCCCGGATGCGCAGGCGGCCCAGATAATCCGCCTTGGAAAAAAGCAGGTCGACCTGCTCCAACAGGGATTCCAGGGGCAGATCCCTGTGTTGCTCCACTCTGGGCGTAAAGCTTTGGCAGGAGCGGCAGGAGAGATTGCAACGGAGGGTGGGCAGCAGACACAAGGAGGTCAACAGCCAGGCCCCATGCCTATAGGCCTCCAGAAGGGGCAAAAACAGCTCGTAATGGAAGAAATTCACATTCTTGCGCCAGCCCAGCTGTGCGAGCTTGCTGTCTATGGGCTTGGTAAATCCGGACACATAGCTGATGACCACGGCAGTCCGGGGTTCGCCCGGTATCTGGTCCGGCGCGCAGACCGGCAAGCCCATGTAAGTGCCGCCCCACAAAGACTCCTCCTGCGCCACAAAACCGGCCACCTCCAGATCCCCATGCCTCTGCTCCAAAATATGCCGCACCATAGCGCCCTCCCGGCCTACGCCGAAAAGGTATATCTTGCGTATTTTCTTAATATGGCTGTAAACGGACTCCAGCTCCCTGCCACAGTTTTGCCAACGCATATGTCACCCCTCTTATCCCCCACCGCCTCTTGTCCGCCGGGCTTTCCCCAAACCACCCGGCCCATGGGTATTACTTCCATAATATGCCAAATTTTTGGCAAAGACAAGTCCCGCCCTGGCATGATTCTCAAAAAACAGCGCATATTCAGGGCAAATATGCCGCAGCAAAGGCCTCCTCATCCAGCACAGGCACGCCCAGAGCCAGCGCCTTTTTATTTTTGGCCGAGGCGGAGGCGGCATCGTTGTTGATCAGCGCTGAGGTTTTTTGACTGACGGAGCCGGCCACCTTGCCTCCCAAGGCCTCTATCCGGGCCTTTAAGCCTGCGCGCCCCCCCTCCATAGTGATGGATCCGGTGATGACAAAGGTCAGTCCGGCCAGGGGCCGCTCCCCCGCCTCCTGCCTGGGTATGCGCAGATGGGCCAGCAGGGCCTCCAGCCGCAGGACATTGGCCTCCTCTCGCCAGTACCGCGCTATGCCCCCGGCCAGCACGCCGCCTATGCCCTCTATCTGCAACAGCTCCTCCTCTCCGGCGCGGGCAAAGGCCAGCATATCCCCGCCAAAATATGCCGCCAGCTCTCCGGCCAGCGCCGGTCCTATGCCGGGCAGGCCCAGGGCGGACACCAATTTCTGCATACTGCAATCCCTGGCTTTTTCCAGGGCGTTGTGTATATTTTCGTAAGATCTCTCACCGAAACCCTCCATGGCCACTATGGCCTCCCTGTGGGCCTCCAGGGAGAACAGATCCGGCAAATCCCTCAAAAACCCCGCCTGTATCCACTTCTCCAGCGTGGCCTCGGACAAACCCTCTATACCCAGGCCGGAACGGCCGGCAAAGAGGACAAAGGCGCCCAGACCCTTGGCCGGACAGGCCTTGTTTGGGCAGCGCAGCAGGGCCACATCCCTATCCCTCTCCTCCACCACGGCAGTCCGGCAGACCGGGCAGAGGGCCGGCGGCTCCAATCCCCCGGATCGGGTCAGATTATCGGATACCTGGGGTATGATCTTGTTGGCCTTATACACCAGTATCCTATCCCCTATTCCCAGTTCCAGCGCCTGCGCCTGGCTGAGATTGTGCAGGGAGGCCCGGGATACCCGGGAACCGTCCAAATCCACCGGATCGAAAACAGCCACTGGATTGAGCAGGCCTGTGCGGCTGCAGCTCCACTCCACCTCCAGCAGCGTGGTTTCTACAGCCTCATCCTGCCACTTAAAGGCTATGGAATCACGGGGAAATTTGGCCGTCCTGCCCAGACTCTCCCCGTAGGCCACATCCTCCAGGGCCAGCACCAGCCCGTCTGTGGGCAGGGAATAGGACTCCACCCGGGCGGAGAAATCTTCCACTGCCGCCAGCAGATTCTCCCCGTCCACAGCCACGGATTCCACCACAGCAAAACCCTGGGAGGCCAAAAAGGCCAACTGCTCTCCTTTGGATCCATAGCAGGGCAGATCCTGGGGTTCCACCAGGCCAAAAGCATAAAAAGCCACCCGGCGGCCGGCGGTCACGCGGCTGTCCAGTTGGCGGACAGAGCCGCTGCAAAGATTGCGGGGATTTTTGTACAGCGCCTGGGTCTGGTCCAGCGCAGCATTGACGGCAGCAAAATCCTCATAGGAAATGACCGCCTCCCCCCGCAGCACCAGTCTGCCCTTGAAAGAAATCTCCCTGGGCAGATTGACAAAGACCTGGGCATTGTGGGTGACCACTTCCCCCACTTGTCCATCCCCCCGGGTCAAAGCCTTTTCCAGCTTTCCCTCCCTATAATGCAATACCATGGTCAGGCCGTCCAGCTTCCAAGAGAGCTGGCCCTTTTGCCCGCCCAGCCAGGCGGCCAGCGCCTGCCTGTCCTTGGTCTTATCCAGGGACAGCATGGGCTTGCCATGGGCCTCCTTGGGCAACAGACTCCAGACGGCGTACTCCTCCCCCTCTTCCGGCGCCGCTCCCACTTGCAGGCTGGGTGAACCGGGCAGTATCAGACCCAGCTCCGCCTCCAGCGCCTGCAGTTCCTCATACAAGGCGTCATACTGCCTGTTGTCCATCAACTCCACATCCCGGCCGTAATACGCCCGAGAGGCCTCAGACAACCGGAGGCTTAGGCTTTCCAGTCGCTGCAGCTTGGCTTCACGCCCCTCCATGCGCCTACTCCTTTCTATCCAAGCCGGCCAGCGCATACAATTGGGCCAGCTCCTCTTTCTCCACCTTGCGCCAATGACCAGGCAGCATATTGCCCAAATGCACATTCATCACCCGGATGCGGCGCAGCTGCTCCACCCTGTATCCCAGCGCCTTGCACATACGGCGGATCTGCCGGTTCAATCCCTGGGTCAGCACTATGCGCATACGGCGCTGGCCTATGGCCTCCACCTGGCAGGGCCGGGTAGTCTGGCCCAGCTCCTCCAGATATACGCCCTGGGAAAGGCGGCGGAGAAAATCCGCCTCCAGGGCCTTGTTCACATCCACTATGTACTCTTTCTCGTGGGCCTGCGCCCCCCGCATCATGGCATCAATCAGATCGCCGTCATTGGTCATCAGCAACAGGCCCTCCGAGTCCTTGTCCAGGCGGCCCGCATAGGTCAGTGGCGTGGGAAAATCGATAAAATCCCCCACCAGAGGCTCTCCGGTCTCAGAATGGCGGGAGCAGACCACGCCCTGGGGCTTGTAAAAAGCCAAAACGGATTTTTTGACCTGCCCCCAGATCTCCACCCCCTTGACCATCACCTGGTCTGTGGGCAGCACCCTCTGCCCCTCCCGTGCCGGCTGGCCGTTGACCATGACCAGACCCTGGCTTATCCAGGCATCCGCCTCCCGGCGGGAGGCCACACCCATCTGGGAGAGGTATTTGTTCAGCCTTATGCCGTCCTGCCCCTCCCGTGCCTGGCTGCGCTGCCTATCCTCCCGCAGCTGCCGCTGACGCCTCTCCAAGGCCTCCCTGTCCACCAGAGGCACAAATTGCATACGCTTCTCCTCAGGTGCAAGGGCCGGAGCAGCTCTGTGGCGGGAGAGATGGGTGTCCCGGCCGGATCCGCCGGCGGGGTGAGGACGATGGGGGTACCCGCCTCCGTCGTGACTGTGGCCATCCCCGGGACGGTAAGGCCGCTTCCCCCCCCATCCATTCCTTTCCCCTCCAAATTCTGCCTTTCTCCCACCCAAACCAGCTTTTTCTCCAGATAATTTAGGTTTATTCTTGGAATATCCAGAATTTTTCTTTGAATATTCAGTATTGTTCTTCGAATGACCAGATTGGTCTTTTACAAATCCGGCCCCCTCTTCTGCATATCTAAGCCGTTCTTTTGTATACCCGCCCCGCTCATTAGCATACCCGGGCTGTTCTTTTGTATATCTAGGTATATCCTCGGCATATCCTTGCCGGCCTTTAGTATAGCCAGGCTTTTCCTCTGCATATCCTTGCCGTTCCTTTGCATACCCGCCCCGCTCATTAGCATACCCAGGCCGTTCTTTTGTATATCTAGGTATATCCTCGGCATA
>JBGYPP010000052.1:0-22519 GCA_041838515.1 Acetatifactor sp.
GTACGAGAGGACCGGGGCGGACGGGCCGCCGGTGCGCCTGCTGGGCCTCCAGGCCCACGGCAGGGTAGCCGAGCCCGGTAGGGATAAGCGCTGAAGGCATCTAAGCGCGAAGCCCGCCCCAAGAGAGGCATCCGCGGGGACGCAGTTCCCCCAAGACCCCTTGGAGAACACGAGGAAGATAGGGGCGGGGTGGAAGCGCAGCAATGCGCGGAGCCGACGCCCACTAACGGTCGGGGGCTTGACCAAAGGCCGGAACACGATATGTTTTGGCGTCTCGGCAGATCTCGTTTCCCCCCCAGGGGGGTGGTGTTGTGTCCTGGTTCGGTTTTGAGGGCTTGATGGGAAAACATAAGGATGAGGCAGTTAGGCACAGAGCGCTTGCGCTTTGTGTTTTTTTTGCCCACAAAAGGGCGTTGTGTATGGGTTTGTTCCGGATAAGATCCAGGCGGTTTTTTTGGAAGGCAAGAAAATCTTTACGGGTTTTTCTCACTGAAAAAAACCTCATTTGTTTTTTCTTGCAGGGAAGTTTTTGCCTTAGACAAATCACCTTTCTGTTTCCTTATTTCCTCAGTCATACAATCCCAGGAGTTATGAAAACTTCTTGCTTTTTTTCGATTTTTTTTCTACAATAGAAATGATAGCGCCATCTGCGCCGGGGATTTTGGGCAGGGAAGAGCCTTTCTTCCAGTCTTGGCGTAAAGCCTTTTTTTTTGCGTAAAACTGTACTTGGAGCAGGGGAAAGAGAGGAGCGGCATGAGTTTTTTTGACTTACTGACCATGGTGGGCGGCTTGGCCTTATTCTTATACGGCATGAGCCTGATGGGGGATGGCCTGTCCAAGGCCTCCGGTGGCCGGCTGGAGATCATTCTGGAGAAATTGACCAGCAGCCCTTTGAAGGCAGTACTGATAGGCACAGCAGTAACGGCAATCATTCAATCCTCCTCTGCCACCACTGTGATGGTTGTGGGCTTTGTCAACAGCGGCATTATGAATTTGCAGCAGGCCGTGGGTATTATCATGGGCGCCAATGTGGGCACTACCGTTACCTCATGGATACTCAGCCTTTCCGGTATACAGAGCAGCAGCCTGTTTATCCAGCTGCTCAAGCCCTCTTCCTTTACGCCCATATTGGCCATGGTGGGCGTGATTATGATGATGGTGGCCAAGAAGGACCAGCAGAAGTTTGTTTCCTCCATACTGATAGGATTTGCCGTTCTGATTTTTGGCATGGAAACCATGTCGGATTCTGTGGCGCCCTTGGCGGATGTGCCGGAGTTTACCAATATCCTGCTGCAATTCTCCCACCCCCTGCTGGGCATGCTGGCCGGCTTGGTTTTGACGGCCGTTATCCAGTCCTCCTCTGCCTCCGTGGGCATATTGCAGGCCTTATGTGTCACCGGAGCCGTCAGCTTTGGCGCGGCCATACCCATAATTATGGGCCAAAATATTGGCACCTGCGTCACCGCCCTGCTCTCCAGCATAGGCGCCAGCAAGAATGCCAAGAGGGCAGCGCTGATCCATCTGTACTTCAATCTGATAGGCACTATTCTTTTTATGGTCATATTTTACGCCATACACTCTGTACGTCCTTTTGACTTTCTGGATGATTCCGCCAGCGCCATGGGCATAGCCGTGGTGCACAGCGTGTTCAATATTTCTGCCACCATAGTGCTGATGCCATTTTCCAAGTGGCTGGTAAAGCTGGCTGAGATGTCCATTCAGGAGGGCACCGCTGCCCAGGAGGAAAATCCGGACAGGAAAGTGCTTTCTCTGCTGGATGCGCGTTTCCTGGATACGCCCGCCTATGCCGTGGAGCAGAGCCGCATAGTGGCCAAGGCCATGTGCAGGATGTCCAGGGATGCCATGGAAATGGCCACCTCCCTGCTGCGTGAGGGCGCATATAAGGAGGAGGACGCCAACAGGGTGACACAGCTGGAGAGAGAGGTGGATTACTTTGAGGATCAGCTGGGCACGTACCTGGTGCGCCTCTCCAGCCGCAATCTCTCGGAAAAGGATAGCCGCCAGCTGTCCGTCATCCTGCACAGCATAGGGGATTTTGAGCGCATAAGCGATCATGCGCGCAACATAGCTGAGGCGGCAAAGGAGATGCATGAGAAGAAGCTGCATTTTTCCGACAAAGCGCAAAAGGAGCTGCTGATCCTCTTCCGGGCCATACAGGACATACTGCAGCTGACGGAGGATGCCTTTCAGCGGGAGGACATGATGGTAGCCAGGAAGATAGAGCCTCTGGAGGAAGTCATAGATGTCATCATCCAGGAGATGAAGCAAAGGCATGTAAAGCGCCTGCGCAAGGGCAAGTGCACCATAGAACTGGGATTTATACTCTCGGATATTACAACCAATCTGGAGAGGGCCTCGGATCACTGCTCCAATATAGGCGTCTGTCTATTGGAGGTGTCTGAGGATGAGTACGATACCCATGCCTACCTCAAGAAATTAAAGAATGAGGAAAACAGTGAGTTCCAGGGCAAGGTAAACGCATACAAGGAGCGCTACCTTCTGCCGTAGCTGTAGAGGGCAAAGGAGAATAGTTTCCGGCAGGGGCAGGGCCAATGTGCAGATCCCGCCCCAAATGTATGTCAGGTATGCCTGTCGCAGGCATAGGATAGGAGGAATATGAACAAGGCCAATGGTTGGTTAAAGGAGTTTCAAAAGTTTGTTCTGCGGGGGAATGTGCTGGATATGGCCGTGGGTGTGATTATAGGCGGCGCCTTTACCGGCATAGTCAGCTCCCTTAATGCGGATATCATAAGCCCCCTGCTGGGCATATTTGGCGGCATGGATTTTAGCAGCTACAAGCTGGTTTTGGGCAGTGGAGAGGGAGCGCCCGTGCTTGCCTACGGCAATTTCCTGACAGCCGTGGTGAACTTCCTGATCACAGCCTTTGTCATCTTTTTGCTGGTCAAGTCCATTAATGGCCTGCATGCCAGGATACTGCCCAAGGAGCCGGCGGCTCCTGCCGTAAAGACCTGCCCTTTCTGCCAGAGCAGCATATCTGTCAAGGCCAGCCGCTGTCCTCACTGCACATCCGAGCTGCCCCAGCAGGAGCCGGAGGCAAAGTAGCCCCGGCTGATGCCGGATTGGAGGCAAAATGAAGATTTCTTCCCTGTTTGACGGGCATCGCCCCATACTCTCCTTTGAGATATTTCCGCCCAAAAAGGATGCGGCGCTGCAAAATATAGATGCCACGCTGGAGATTTTGGCCAAGCTGCGGCCGGATTTTATCTCTGTCACCTTTGGCGCCGGCGGAGAGGGCGCGCGCAACAGAACTATAGAACTAGCCGCAAAAATCAAACACCAGTACGATATTGAGCCTTTGGTGCATATGACCTGTCTGGGATATGGCCGTGAGGAAATAGACAGGCTGGTGGAGGCTCTGGACAAGCAGGGATTGCAGAACGTGCTGGCCTTGCGGGGGGATGCCCATCCGGACTTGCCGCCCCGGCAGGATTTTGGATATGCCCAGGATTTGACGGCTTATCTGCGCGCCCAAGGGGATTTTTGCGTGGGCGGGGCCTGTTATCCGGAAAAGCATCCGGAGTCTCCGGACCGCATCCGGGATATACACAGGCTGCGGGAGAAGGTGGACAGGGGGGCGGATTTTTTGATCAGCCAGCTGTTCTTTGAGAATGCGCTGTTTATGGACTTTGTCGAGGATGCGCGTATAGCCGGCATACAGGCGCCCATTTTGGCAGGTATTATGCCAGTGATCAACAAGGCCCAGATACAGCGCATAGTCAGCCTCTGCGGGGCTTCAGTGCCTGAGCGCTTCCGCCGTATTATGGACAGATTTGAATTTGACAAGGAGGCCCTTTTTGACGCCGGCATGGCTTATGCGCTGGCGCAGATCATAGACCTGCTGGCAGTGGAGGTAGATGGAATACATCTGTATACCATGAACAATCCGGTGGTGGCCAGGCGCATTTGCGAGGGCATAGAACATATATTGCCGGCCAGCGTGAGAAAGCAGGACTAGCGGGGCATAAGGAGGTTTTGTGGTTTTTAGCATGACGGGATATGGCCGGGGTGAAGCGGCCAGGCACTGGGGCCGGATACGGGTGGAATTGCGTTCGGTCAACCATAGGTATTTGGATTTGAATATGAAAATGCCCAAGCCTCTTCTGGGCTTGGAGGGCGGCCTGCGGCAGTATTGCAAGAAGTCCATAGGACGGGGCAAGGTGGATGTCTTTGTCCATATGGAGCATACGGTCTGTGGGCCGGGAAGCAGCCTCTGTCAGAAGGAGTTGGCAGCGGTGTGGCTCCGTTCCCTGCGCAGCCTGGGGGAGGAGCTGGGTCTGCGGGATGATCTGGCCTTATCCCATATCTGCGGCCTGCCGGGTGTGCTGGATCTGGGTGAGTCCCGGGAGGAGGAGGGGGATCTGGAGTCCCTGTTGCGGGAGGCCATGGATCTGGCCATGGAGGGTTTTTCCAAGGCCCGTTCCGCCGAGGGCGCATTTTTGCAGAGGGATTTGGAGGAGAAATTGCTCGGACTGGAGGCCTGTCTGGAGCAGGTCAATGGGCTTTGGCCCCAGGCCCATGCCCTGTACCAAAACCGCCTGCGGGAGCGCATGGAGGAATTTTTGTCCAAGGGGGATTGGCTGGA
Organism: Acetatifactor sp.; assembly: GCA_041838515.1. GTDB lineage: Bacteria > Bacillota > Clostridia > Lachnospirales > Lachnospiraceae > JBGYPP01. Next base: position 4,625 of record JBGYPP010000052.1, read on the forward strand.
GGAACGCATAGCGGCCGAGGCAGCCCTGTTGGCAGAGAAGGCTTGTATAGATGAGGAATGTGTGCGCTTGGCCAGCCATATAGAGGGCATGCGGGTCCAGTTGGCCAAGGGAGGCGCAGTGGGCCGGCAGTTGGATTTTCTGGCGCAGGAGATGCACCGGGAGGCCAATACCATACTCTCAAAGGCGGGTGAGGCAAGGATATCCGCCCTGGGCATAGAGCTGAAGAGCCGTATTGAGCAGATACGGGAGCAGGTGCAAAACCTGGAATAGGGGGCCGTCATGGGGGAATTGATCCATATAGGCTTTGGAAATATAGTCAATACGGCAAAAATCGTGGCCATAGTGTCGCCGGATTCTGCGCCCATTAAGCGGCTGGTGCACAGGGCCAAGGCGGAGGGATCGGCCATAGACGCCACCCAGGGCCGCAAAACCAAGGCCGTATTGATGATGGAGAACAATCAGCTGGTACTCTCCGCCCTGCTGCCGGAAACCATACAGAGGCGGGCCATGAGCGGAGCCGGAGAGGAGCCTGAGGAGGCTGGGCAGGGCTTGGGCAGGGCATAGGGCCGGAGAGAGGAATAGAAAGAGGATAAGGTGAAAAAAAAGGGTATATTGGTGGTTTTGTCCGGTTTTTCCGGGGCGGGAAAGGGAACCCTGGTCAGGGAGCTGTTGGCAAAATATGATACATATACCCTGTCCACGTCCATGACCACCAGGCAGCCCAGGCCGGGGGAGCAGGAGGGCAGGGAGTACTTCTTCCGTTCCAAGGAGGAATTTGAAAAGAGCATAGAGGAGGGGGGGCTGTTGGAGTACGCCTCCTACTGCGGAAATTACTACGGCACGCCCAAGGCCTTTGTGGAGGAGGCGCTGGAGCAGGGCAGGGATGTTTTGCTGGAGATAGAGATACAGGGCGGGTGGCAGATTAAGAATATGCTGCCCCAGGCCCTGCTGGTGTTTGTGACTCCTCCTAATGGGGAGGAGCTGCGCCGCCGACTGGAGGGACGGGGGACTGAGAGCCGGGAGGTGGTTTGCGGCAGGCTGGCCCGGGCTGTTGAGGAGGCCCGGGGCATGGAGTCTTATGATGCCGTGCTGGTGAATGACGATTTGGCCGCTTGTGTGGAGGATCTGCACCATCTGATCCAGAGCGCCAAGGCCTCTCCCTTGCGGCAGATGGGATTTCTGGAGGAGCTGCGCAGGGATTTGTCGCAATTCGCCCAGGCCTGTCCTGTGCAATAGGCTGGCGGCGGGCCGGAATGGCAAAGGGGGATGGCTGTGACAAGAGTGCTGTTATTGTGCAAATCGGAGGATGCCTATGGCTTGCAGCAGGGGCTGGAGAATAAGGGGGCTGAGGTATGCCCTTATCACAGTCCTCTTACTGTGGAGGTCTTGGAGGCCATAGATCCGGACTGGGTGATCAGCCATAATTATCCCTATATAGTTCCAGAGGAGGTCATATGCGCGCGGCAGGGTCGGATATTGAACCTGCACAGTTCGCTGCTGCCCTGGAATAGGGGAGCCTCCCCCAATCTGTGGAGCATCTTGGAGGATACGCCCAAGGGAGTCAGCATACATCAGATGGAAAAGGGCTTGGATACCGGCCCTATACTGTGGCAAAAGGAGATCTATTTTGGTTCTGGGGAGAGCCTGGCCTCGTCCTATAGACGCCTAAATCAAGAGTTGGCAGACCTGTTGCTGGAGAATTGGGAAAACCTGCTGGAGGGTTTGTATACGCCCAGAGTCCAGGAGGGCAGGGGCAGCTATCACCGGAAGAGGGATTTGGATAGACTGCTGGCGGGCCGTGAGTTGGATTACTCCATGCGCATGGAGGATTTCAAGGCCTGGGTCTGGGGCGGAGCATGCAGGGCGCCGGAGGAGCATCCCACAGCCCCGGGGGAGCATCCCACAGCCCCGGGGGAGGAAAGGGGCGGGCCGGAAACCCATGGGGTTCGAGAAGCGAAAGCGCCTTGATTTTGCCCAGTGCCCTGGCTGAAAAAAGGCCGGCCGGGATGGGGCGCCGCAGTGTTTTTTTAGCAGCAAAAATGTGATTCTGTCGGATTTTGTTTACACAAACCCTGGGAAATATGCTAAAATGATTAGATAGTGGATTTTTGGAAAGGAGATTTCTATGTTGCATCCCTCATACAGCGATCTGATGAAAGCGGTGAATGCCGATGTGGAGCCGGGGGAGGAGCCTGTGGTCAACAGCCGGTATTCTATAGTTATGGCTACAGCCAAGCGCGCCAGGCAGCTGGTGGCCGGTTCCAAGCCCATGGTTTTTGCCAAGGATAGAAAGCCCCTGTCTGTGGCCGTAGATGAGATAGGCGGCGGCCATGTGCGTATTCTGACCGAGGCAGCCATTCCCGAGGAGGCATATCCGGAGGAGGTTCCGGAGCAGGACAATGTGCTCCTGGAGGAGGATTTTGTCACGGCTGGGGAGGCGGAGGAGTTCCCACCCTCTGAGGAATAAGCGGCATGACAAGATCGGAGGTCCGGCGCTCCGTGTCTATCGGCGGGAGATGGGTTTGGGCATATGCAGGTTTTTCTGCGTAATCAATAGATGTATGGTTTGCGCCAGGCTGGGCGTATTGCCCGGCTTGGCGTTTGGATTTTTGGGAGTTGGAATGGACAAAGGCTTGAAAGTGCATTTTGTATCCCTGGGCTGCGACAAAAATCTGGTGGATACGGAAAAGGTGTTGGGTCTGCTGGCCCCCTTGGGTTATGGTTTTACAGATGATGTGGAGCAGGCGGACATAGCCATAGTCAATACCTGCTGTTTTATCCATGATGCCAAGGAGGAGAGCATAGAGGCCTTGCTGGAGCTGGCCGGCCCCCGGAGGGAGGGGAGATTGCAGGCTCTGCTGGTGATGGGCTGCCTTGCCCAGCGGTATCAGGAAGAGATACAGAGGGAGATACCGGAGGTGGATGCCATACTGGGGTCTACGGCCTTGGAGGAGGTGGCTCCGGCCATAGAGAGGGTATTGGCCGGCAGGGCGGAGAATTGCTATCCCGACATACATGCGCCCCAGCCACTGCTGCCCAGGCGGGTATTGACCACGGGGGGCCATTACGCTTATCTCAAGATCGCTGAGGGCTGCGACAAGCATTGCACCTATTGCATTATTCCCTCTCTGCGGGGGAGATTTCGTTCCCTGCCCTTGGAGGCTCTGGAGGAAGAGGCTTCCCTGTTGGCGGCCCAGGGAGTGAAGGAGCTGATTTTGGTGGCCCAGGAAACCACAAGATATGGCCTGGATTTGTATGGGAAAAAGAGCCTGCCCCTGCTGCTGGAGCGGCTGAACGCCTTGGAGGGCATACGGTGGATACGGCTTTTGTATGCCTATCCCGAGGAGATAGACAGGGATTTGATAGAGGCCATGGCTGGCCTGCCCAAGGTGCTGCATTATATTGACATGCCCATACAGCACGCCAGCGACAGCATATTGGCCCAGATGGGCCGCAGAACCAGCCAGGCGGACATAGAGGCGGTGGTGGAGGCGCTGCGGCAGGCCATGCCGGATATCTGCATCAGGACCACCTTGATCAGCGGTTTTCCCGGGGAGAGCCAGGAGGATTATGAGGAGCTGTACCGCTTTGTCAATCGCATGGAATTTGACCGGCTGGGGGTCTTTGCCTATTCCCAGGAGGAGAACACTCCGGCCGGCCGAAGGGAGGACCAGATTCCGCCGGGCATCCGGGAGGAGAGGAGGGCGGAGCTGATGGAATTGCAGCAGGCCATAGCCTTTGAAAAGGGGGAGGCCATGGCCGGCCGGCGGCTGGAGGTGTCCATAGAGGGGTATCTGGCCGAAGAGGAGGTCTATGTGGGGCGCAGTTATATGGATGCGCCGGGCATAGACGGCTGGGTCTTTGTATACAGCAACCGGCCCTTGGAAAGCGGGGAGTTTGTAGAGGTGGAAATCATGGCCTCCAGGGAATATGACCTGGAGGGCCGTCTGGTGGAGGAAGCGTATGAACCTGCCGAATAAGTTGACCGTATTTCGCATGATACTGATTATTCCCTTTGTGCTGGCCCTGCTATGGGGGGAGGCTCTCTGGCCCCAATGCAAGGACTGGCTGGCGCTGGGCATATTTCTCCTGGCATCTCTGACGGATGCTGCCGATGGGTATATAGCCCGCAAATATCAGCTGATTACCAATTTTGGCAAGCTGATGGACCCATTGGCAGACAAGCTGCTGGTGACGGCGGCCCTGCTCTGCCTGGTGGAATTGGGCCGTCTGCCGGCCTGGATAGCCATATGTATAGTAAGCCGTGAGTTCGTTATCAGCGGCTTCCGCCAGGTGGCCGTTGAGAAGGGCGTGGTCATAGCCGCCAGCGCCTGGGGCAAGCTAAAGACCATCAGCCAGATGGCGGCAGTCTGCCTGCTGCTGGCCAATATACCGGCACTATCCCTGCTGACCCAGGCCATGGTATGGATATCCCTGGCGCTGACGCTGATTTCCCTGGGAGATTATCTGTGGAAGAACCGGCAGGCGCTGCAAGAGGATTAGAGGGGGAGGTGGAAAAGGAGATGGAAAAGAGGATCAGAGGCTGGGATTGACAAACTTATAACAAATATACAGGGGGAGTGCGGCAATAAGGCGGCCATGTCCGTTTTGGAGCCGTGCCTCCCCTTTTTTACGGATGGGAGGATATCCAGGACTGTGGAGGACTGAGGAGAGGAGGCCCGGCGACGGACATGCGGCCGTCGGAATTTCCTTCCGCCCAGCCGCACAGATGGGAGGAGAGGATTTCATACTTGGCAAATAGGCCAAAAATGGTGTAAAATAAAGGGTAAAATCCAAATGCGGCCAGTGGCCGTAGTTCTTTTCCGAGGAGAAAATATATGGGAAAAAGGTTGGAGGAGTATATACGCAGCATACCGGACTTTCCGGAGGAGGGCATTATCTTCCGGGATGTGACCAGCGTTTTGCAGGATGGGGAGGGTTTGCAATTGGCCATAGACACCATGCAGTCCTTGGTGTCAGATTTGGATTTTGATGTGGTGGCCGGCCCCGAGTCCAGGGGCTTTATCTTCGGCACTCCTTTGGCATATATCAATAAAAAGCCCTTTGTGCTGATACGCAAGGCGGGCAAGCTGCCCTGTGAAACCGTGGGCATCAATTATGATCTGGAATATGGCCAGGCGCGTATAGAGATGCATAAGGACAGCATTCGCCCCGGCCAAAAGGTACTGATAGTGGACGATCTGCTGGCTACAGGCGGTACCACCCAGGCGATGATCCGTCTGATCGAGCAATTGGGCGGCCAAGTGGTGGGCATAGTGGTATTGATAGAATTGGCAGGGCTGGAGGGCCGGAGCAAGCTGGGCGGGTACCGTTTGGAGTCCGCCGTGCGCTACGAGGGCAAGTAAGCTGCCGCTGGGGAGGGCTGTCTATGGAATCATCCCAAAAAACCAAATTATTGTTTGACCATATACGCGTACAAGAGGAGTCCGCCCCCGTCCTCAATCCTGAGGAGATATACCAAAAAGTCGTATCCAAGGTGCAGTCCTATCATCCCAGCGGGGATATGAGCCTGATCAAAAAGGCTTATGATACGGCCTGCCACTGCCATTCGGGCCAGTACCGCAAATCGGGAGAGCCGTATATTATCCATCCTCTGCATGTGGCGCTGATACTGGCGGAACTGGAATTGGACAAGGAAACACTGGCGGCCGGCCTGCTCCACGATGTGGTGGAGGACAGCTATATGCAGGGGGAGGAGCTGGCCAAGGAGTTTGGACCAGATGTGGCCAGGCTGGTGGACGGTGTCACAAAATTGGAGAAACTGCCCCTCAGCGGCGCCCAGCTGGGGGATACCAAGCTGGAGATGCAGGCGGAAAACCTGCGGAAGATGTTCCTGGCCATGGCCGAGGACATAAGGGTGGTTTTGATCAAATTGGCCGACCGCCTGCACAATATGCGAACCCTGCAGTACAAGAGCCCCGAGAGCCAGCAGCGCATAGCAAAGGAAACCTTGGACATATATTCGCCCATAGCCCACAGGCTGGGCATCAGCAAGATCAAGGTGGAATTGGACGATCTCTCCCTGAAGTATCTGGAGCCGGAGGTCTACTATGATCTGGTGGACAAGATAGCCATACGCAAAAACGACAGAGAGGCCTACATAGAGAGCATAGTAGAGGAGGTCAGCGCCCATATACACGGCATGGGCATAGAGGCGAAGATTTCTGGCCGGGTAAAGCATTTCTTCAGCATATACAAGAAGATGAAGAACAAGCAAAAATCCTTGGACCAGATCTACGATCTCTTCGCCGTGCGCATACTGGTCAACACCCGCTTGGAATGCTATACCGTGCTGGGGCTGATCCATGGCATATACAAGAATTTGCCAGGCCGCTTTAAGGATTACATCAGCGTGCCCAAGTCCAATATGTACCAATCCCTGCACACCACCCTCATAGGCAAGAACGGTCAGCTCTTTGAGATACAGATACGCACCTATGAGATGCACAAGGCGGCGGAATATGGCATAGCCGCCCACTGGAAGTACAAGGATGCCCAAAACGGCAAAAAGGGCCAGGAGAAGGAAGAGCAGAAAATGCAGTGGCTCCGGGAGGTTCTGGAGTGGCAGAAGAATATTTCAGACAATACAGAATTTGTCGGCACAATAAAAGAGGCATTTGATTTATTGTCTGAAAATGTTTACTGCCTTACGCCTCAGGGTGAGGTAAAGAGCCTGCCTGCCGGCTCTACGCCCATAGACTTTGCCTACAGCATACACTCGGCGGTGGGCAATAAGATGGTGGGGGCCAGGGCCAATGGACGGCTGGTCACCATCAACTACGTCATACAAAATGGCGACAGGCTGGAAATACTTACCTCCCAAAATTCCAAGGGTCCCAGCCGGGATTGGCTCAATATAGTCAAAAGCACCCAGGCGCGCAACAAGATCAATCAGTGGTTTCGCAGTGAGTACAAGGAAGAGAACATACAAAGGGGCCGGGATCTGTTGCAGGCCTATTGCAAGCTAAAGGGTGTAAATCTGACAGAGCTGGCCAAGCCGGATTATGTCAGCTCCCTCTTGCGCAAGTACGGCTTCCGGGATTGGGATGCCATGCTGGCGGCCATAGGCCATGGGGGCTTCAAAGAGGGGCAGGTGGTCAACAGGCTGCAGGAGCTGTGGGACAGGGATAACAAAAAGTCGCCTACGGATGAGGAGGTATTGGAGGCGCTGGCCATCAAGCAGCAGGCCCAGAGCAGGAAAAAACCCTCCAGCAGCGGCGCCGGCATAGTGGTAAGGGGTATGTCCGATCTGTCCGTGCGCTTTTCCAAATGCTGCTCTCCTGTCCCGGGAGATGAGATCGTAGGCTTTGTGACCCGGGGCCGGGGGGTGTCCATACACCGCAGTGATTGCGTAAATATGATGATATTGCCGGAGGAGGAGAGGGGGCGCATTTTAGAGGCTGAATGGCAGGGGGATACGGCAGCCGGAGATGGCAGGTATGTGGCCTCCATACAGGTGTTTGCCAAGAACCACAAGGGCCTGCTGGCCGATGTAAGCCGCTTCCTTAGCGACAACAATATCAATATCTTGTCCATTAGCGCCAATCCCAACAAAAAGCAGGAGGCTACCATGCATATCTCCTTTGAGATAGGCGGCCGGGAGGAGCTGATACGGATTTTGGACAAGCTGCGCTCCTTGGACGGCATATTGGATGTAGAGAGGACGGCGGGTTAGTTGGCCGTTTTTTCTATATTAGAGGAACTAAATATTTTGTATAACTAAATATATAGTATAATATTGGAGAGGTATATATGGGAGTAGTACGCATAGGAACTATGGAGGTGGGCATGTGCCAGACCAATTCCTACTTTCTTTATAGAGAGGGGTTTCGGGAGGCTGTATTGATAGATCCGCCGGACAGGGGGGAAGAGATCTATGAGGCGCTGGCTGAGCATCAGCTGGATATCAAGGCTATACTGCTGACCCATGGGCATTTCGACCATATCTGGGGCATAGAGGGCGTGCAGCAGAAATTGGAGGAAAGGGAGGGGCGGCGCGCGCCGGTCTATGCGTTGGCAGGGGAGAAGGAGCTGCTGGCCAATCCAAAGCTCAATCTCTCCCAGATGGCTGGCCGTCCCTGTTCTCTGGCTCCGGATGAGGAGTTGGAGGATGGACAGAGGCTGAGGCTGGCGGATATGGATATAGAGGTCATTGCCACTCCGGGGCATACGGCGGGCAGCTGCTGTTACTATGTGGAGGAGAAGAAGGCGCTGATCACCGGGGATACGCTGTTTGCCGGCTCTGTGGGCAGGACGGATTTTCCCACCGGAGATGGGGCGCAGCTATTGCGTTCCATCAGGGAGAAGATATGGCCGCTGCCGGAGGACACAAAGATTTTTGCCGGCCATGGGGAGGAGAGTTTTGTCGGACATGAAAAGCAACACAATCTCCTGTGCAGGGGATATGACTAAGCCCCTGTGGGTGCTGCGGCTCTCCCAGCCGGGTCTGGAGTATGATGCCAATGCCCTGTTGCGGGGGTTTTTCCCACAGTACGAGGTAAAAATCTGGACGGATCTGGTAGGGGAGGACAAGGCTGCGCTCTGGCGGCCCTTTGTGCGGGGCAGCTTGGATTTTGATGGGGAAAGGGCCTTGCTGGAATTAGAGGGCGTCGCCTATGTCCTGGACCTCTGTTGTTATGGCGGGGACAAGGCGGCCGTCAAGGCGGCAGTCAAATCCTTTCTTTACCGCAGTCTGGCCTCCCATACAGGCCGCAGCCTGGCCTGGGGTTCGCTGACAGGCATCAGGCCGGCCAAGATGGCCATGTCCCTATTGGAGCAGGGGCTGGAGGAGGGAGCGGTCAGGGAAAAGCTGGAGGGGGAGTATTTTCTCCGTCCCTCCAAGTCCGGCCTGGCCGTGGCCATAGCCCGGCGGGAGAGGGAGCTGCTGGGCAGGGCCAAGCCCCAGGGCTACAGCCTTTATATAGGCATACCTTTCTGCCCCACCACCTGCCTGTACTGCTCCTTTCCCTCCTACAGCGCCAGCCGTTTCCAGGTCCGGATGCCAGCTTATGTGGATGCGCTGTCCGCAGAGCTAGAGGCTGTGTACAGGGTTTTTGAGGGGCGGGCGCCGGATACGCTCTATGTGGGCGGAGGAACGCCCACAGCGCTGGACCCGTCCTCCCTGGAAAGACTTTTGTCCGTCATTAACGGATATTTCCCTCTGGAAGCTCTGGGGGAGTGGACTGTGGAGGCCGGGAGGCCGGACAGTCTGGATGGGAGGAAATTGGACATACTCCGGCAGTACGGAGGAGGCCGCATATCCATCAATCCCCAGACCATGCATGATGCCACCTTGGATCGTATAGGCCGCCGGCACAGCGTGGAGCAGACCCGGCAGGCCTTTTGGCTGGCCAGGGAAAAGGGATTTGACAATATCAATATGGATATCATTCTAGGCCTGCCCGGAGAGGGGCAAAAGGAGCTGGCCCATACGCTGGAGGAGATCCGCCGTCTGGGGCCGGAGTCCCTGACCGTACACAGCCTGGCTGTCAAAAGGGCCTCCCATATGGCCGGAGCCATTAGGGAGGGATATATGGCGGACAGGCGGGCGCAGGAGGATCCGGATTATTGGGAGGAGATGCTGGATATGGCTTATGCCGCCGCAGGGGGCATGGGCATGGAGCCGTATTATCTCTACCGCCAAAAGAATACCGTGGGCAATATGGAAAATACCGGTTTTGCCAAGCCGGGGCGGGAATGTCTGTACAATGTTTTGATTATGGAGGAGAGGCAGAGCATAGCTGCGCTGGGCGTGGGGGCCATCTCCAAGAGAGTGGGGCGGGGGCGCATAGAGCGCAGGGAAAACCCCAAGGATGTGGAGCTGTATTTGGAGCAGGCGGCCCGCCTGGCCGAGGCTGGGGCGCAGTGGCTGCTTAGGGAGGACGAGGATGGCCAAGATGCTAAAAAAGCCGGTGACCGGCATGAAGGATATATTGCCCGGGGAGATGGAGCTTAGGGAGTATGTGTCCGGCGTATTGCGGGATACTTATCAAAGCTATGGTTTTGTGGGCATGGAAACCCCCTGTGTGGAGCATTTGTCCAATTTGACAGGCCGCCAGGGAGGAGAGAATGAGAAGCTGCTCTTCAAGATCCTAAAGAGGGGGGAGAAGCTGCGGCTGGAGGAGGCCAGGGAGGAGGCGGATTTGGCGGATCTGGGCCTGCGCTATGACCTGACCCTGCCTCTTGCCAGGTATTATGCGGCCAATCATGCGCAGCTGCCCTCTCCCTTTAGAGCCATGCAGATGGGCTATGTCTGGAGGGCAGACCGCCCCCAGAGGGGCAGGTATAGGCAGTTTATGCAGTGCGACATAGATATTTTGGGAGAGGCCGGGGGATTGGCGGAGATAGACCTCATCAGCGCCACCTCCGAGGCCCTGTGCAAATTGGGATTTACCGGCTTCCAGGTGCGTATCAATGACAGGCGCATATTGCAGGCCATGGCCTCCTATTGCGGCTTTGCCCCGGAGCAGCAGGAGTCTGTGTTTATTGCTCTGGACAAATGGGACAAAATAGGCCGTGAGGGCGTAGAGGAGGATCTGCTGGCCCTGGGGCTGGAGGCCTCCGGCGTGGAGAGGTATATGGCTTTGTTTGACTCCCTGGAGGGCGGCGGGGATTCTTTGGCGGCGCTGGCGGCACAGCTGGAGGGCTGTCTGGATATGTCCGTGTCAGACGGACTCTTCTCTATTATGGAGGGCGTGCGCGCCGGGGCCGGCGGGGATTTCGGCCTGCGCTTTGACCCTAGCCTGGTGCGGGGCATGTCTTATTACACCGGTCCCATCTTTGAAATCTCCATGGAGGACTTCGGCGGCAGCGTAGGCGGAGGCGGCCGGTATGACAGGATGGTGGGCAGGTTTACCGGCCAGGATGTGCCGGCCTGCGGTTTTTCCATAGGCTTTGAGCGAATCATCCTCCTGATGCAGGAGCGGGGCTTTGTCATACCCGGTCAGAGGCCCCGGCGGGCATATCTGATAGAAAAGGGCATAGAGGGAGAAAGGCTGGCGCAGATCATGGCCCGGGCGGCAGAGGAGCGCAGCCGGGGTATGGCCGTGCTGGTGGCCAGGATGAACAAGAATAAGAAATTCCAAAAGGAGCAGTTGGCGGACTGGGGATATACGGATGTGGCGGAGTTTTATGAGCATCCCCTGGAGGCATAGAGAAAGGGAGGCGTATATGGCGGAGAGCATGCGGGGATTTAAGAGGAGCCATTATTGCGGGGATCTGGGTTTGGAGCAGGCGGGGCAGGAGGTGTTTGTCACCGGCTGGGTACAAAAGGCCAGGAATAAGGGCGGTTTGATTTTTGTGGATCTGCGGGACAGGCAGGGCCTGCTGCAAATTCTCTTTGAGGAGAAGGATTGTGGCGCGGAGGTCTTTGCCAAGGCGGCTGAGCTGCGCGCGGAGTTTGTCATAGCCGTAGGAGGCAGGCTGGAGAAGCGGGGCGGCGCCGTGAACACCCAGCTGGCCACCGGAGAGGTGGAGCTGCGGGCTCAGAGCCTGCGCATACTCTCCCAAGCGGCCACGCCTCCCTTTCCCATAGAGGCGGAATCCCGCACAAAGGAGGAGCTGCGTCTGCAATACAGATATTTGGATCTGCGGCGGCCGGATTTGCAGAGGAATCTGCTGCTGCGCAGCCAGGTGTCCGGCCAGATACGGGCCTATCTGGCCCAAGAGGGCTTTGTGGAGATAGAAACGCCCATACTGAACAAGGCTACGCCGGAGGGCGCCAGGGATTATCTGGTGCCCAGCCGGGTGCATCCCGGCAGCTTCTATGCCCTTCCCCAATCCCCTCAGCTTTTCAAGCAGCTGCTGATGTGCGCCGGATATGACCGCTATGTGCAGATAGCCCGCTGTTTCCGCGACGAGGATCTCCGGGCCGACAGGCAGCCGGAATTTACCCAGGTGGATCTGGAGATGTCCTTCGTGGAGGAGGCGGATGTCATGGCAGTGACAGAGGGCATGGTGGCTGAGGTATGCGGCAAGGCTCTGGGCAGGGAGATCAGCCTGCCTCTGCCCCGTATGTCCTGGCAGGAGGCCATGGACCGCTTTGGCTCTGACAAGCCGGACACCCGCTTTGGCATGGAGCTGACAGACATATCCTCCCTAGCAGCCGGCTGCGGCTTCGGCGTATTCGCCCAGGCTGTAGAGGAGGGGGGCAGCGTGCGCGCCATAGTGGCCAAGGGACAGGCCTCCATGCCCCGAAAGAAGATAGATGCCTGGGTGGAATTTGCCAAGGGATATGGAGCCAAGGGCCTGGCTTATGCCGGCTGGGAGGGGGACGGCGCCTGGAAATCCTCCTTTGGGAAATTCGTATCTCCGGAATGGATGGAGGAGATGGCCGGGGCTGTGGGCGCGCAGGAGGGGGATATGGTCTTTTTGGCCGCTGGACCCCATGCGCTGGTGTGGAATGTCCTGGGCGCTCTGCGCTGCCAACTGGCGCAGGAGCTGGGTCTGATAGACGGACAGCGCTTCGACTTCCTCTGGATCACGGATTTTCCCTTGCTGGAGTGGGATGAGGAGGCCGGGCGTTATGTGGCCAAGCATCATCCCTTTACCATGCCGGTGGAGGAGGATATTCCTCTGCTGGAGAGCCGGCCGGCCCAGGTACGCGCCCGCGCTTATGATATCGTATTAAACGGCGTAGAGTTGGGCGGCGGCAGCATAAGAATACATCAAAAGGAACTGCAAGAACGTATGTTTTCGGTTCTGGGTTTCTCACAGGAGGAGGCTCGGGAGAAATTTGGCTTCCTGCTCTCCGCCTTTCAGTATGGCGTGCCGCCTCACGGGGGATTGGCCATAGGTCTGGATCGTTTTGTTATGCTGCTGGCGGGAGCGGAGAATATTCGGGAGGTCATAGCATTCCCCAAGGTAAAGGATGCCTCCTGTCTGATGACCCAGGCTCCGGGCGCAGTGGAAGAGGCTCAATTGCAGGAACTGCATATATGCCTGGCGGCTGAGGAGTAAGGTCTTGAACTGGGAAATTTGGATCTGTGACTGGGAAGCTATAAGCGGCCCGGAGGGCGGCAGTAACGTCTACTGGGGCGGACTGCCGCCCTTTTCCCATGGGCCGGCCCTGCATAGGCACAAGGAGAGGATAATAGGAGAAACGCTGCTGAAGCGTATGCTGGCGCATAGATATGGAGGTTGGCCCTTGGAGCCGGCCCTCCGGCTGTACCTGAGGGAAGGGCAAAGTCTGGGCCTGTACACGGTGGATGCGGAGAATTTGATGGACTGGCGGGCTTTAGGCTGCCCTGGAGGCGGGGAGGCGTCGCTGGTATATGGGCCGGCCGGCAAGCCGGCCTTTGGCCTGGAGGGGCCCTGGGGTCAGGGAAGCCCTCCACCCTGCTGGAGCCGCAGCCACAGCGGCCATGTGCTGGCCATAGCCATGGGGGATAAGCCGCTGGGCTTGGACATAGAGAGGCCAAGGCCTATGGAGGCCGGGAGGATGCTGGCTGTGCTGGCCAGGGTGCACAGGGATTTGGCCGAATCCGGCCAGGTGGCCTTGGACAGAGGGGGAATAGGGGCGCTGGAGGCTTTTTTTTGGCGGAATTGGGTAGCGCTGGAGGCCTTGGCCAAGGTACGGGGCGGGGGGATGGCCCAACTGTTGGGGCAGATGAACGCTGCCCCTATGGCCAGAGATTCCGGTATCTTGGCTTTGGACTGTAGCGGCTTGGCCAAGGAGAGCAGTTCTCTGGCCATGAGATCCGGTTTCCCGGCCAAAGATTCCGGTTCCTTGGCATTGGCTTCTATTTCTGCGGCCATGCATTCCTCCCCCCGGGGTATGGATTCCGGCCTGCTGGTTATGGGTGACCGGGGATTGGAAGCCTTTGTCTGGCCAAAGGAGGGAGGCTCCGGCCTTGTGGGCTGTGCGGACATATGGGCGAGGCCGCAGTCACCGGATTTGGGCATATGGGGCGCTTTAGCGTATTTGGGCCATGGAGGGGAGATCGCTGGTGAAGAGAGTATGGGCTTGCAGTAAGGGCAGTGGGGTCAGCATGGCGCTGGCTCCCCTGTGCAAGGGTCTGGAGGCGGCCTTGGAATTGGGCGTTCCTTTGGTCATATCCCATTGGGTGGATGGGCGTTATGGAAAGGGCTGGCAGGGTTTTTTGGGTGGAGGTTGGCTTCTGTTCGTCTTTTGCTTCCTGGGATTTGGCCTGTCTGTTCTGGGACAGTATTTTGCCGCCAGGGCGGCTGTGGATTTTGGCCAGAGGCTGAGGCAGGCTGTTTTTTCCAAGGTACAGAGCCTTAGCTTTGGGCGGTTGGAGCAGAGCGCGCCCAGCCGGTGGATTACGGCCATGGCCCAGGATACGGCCAATGTGCAATCCGGCTTAAATCTGAGTCTAAGGCTTTTGACCCGTTCTCCGCTGGTGGTCTTTGGTGCTGGGGCGATGGCCATCTATATACATCCGGCCATGGCGCCGGTCTTTGTCTGGGCCATATGCCTGTTGGGGCTGACAGTGGGAGCGCTGATGTATCTGGGCATACGGTTCCAGTCCCGGGTGCAGTCTGGGCTGGATGTGCTGCTGCGCATGGCCAGAGAGCATATGGAGGGACTGCGTGTGTTGCGCGCCTTTGCCGTAGAAGAGGACTGGCAGCGCCGGGAGGGGGAGCAGGTTTGGAAAATCTATGGATTGCAGAGGAGGGGGGCATGGATCTCCTCCCTGCTCAATCCCATCAGCCTGACCATAGTCTATGGAGCCAGCCTGATTATACTGCAATGGGCCGGGTCCGCAGTGGACAGGGCTTGGCTGGCCAGGGGGGAGGCGGTGGCGCTGCTCTCCTATATGTCCCAGATCTTTGCGGAGCTGGTCAAGCTGGCTTATCTGGTGCTGCTTCTGTCCAAATCTCTGGCCGGGGCGAGCAGGTTGGAGGATATTTTGGCTATAGAGGAGGGTGATGGAGAGCGCCGGGCGGTGGAAAACGGCCAAAAAGCGGAGCCAGCCCTGGGGCGGGAGAAAGCGCTGATACGGGAGAACCCTATAGAGTTGGAGCAAGCTCTAGGTATAGAGAAAGCGATGGGGCGGGAAAATGCGCTGGGGCTAGAGAATGCCCTGGAGTCGGAGCAAGCCCCAGACCGGGAGAATACCCTGGAGCAGAAACAAGCCCCAACCCAGGAGCAAGCCCCAATCCAGAAACAAGACCCCGCCCTGGAGCTGCGCCATGTGGACTTTGCCTATCCGGGCAGATCCCGGCCGGTGCTGCGGGATATACATTTTTCCCTGGGCAGGGGAGAGAGCTTGGGCATATTGGGCGCCACAGGCAGCGGAAAAACCACATTGGCCCATATTTGCATGGGTTTGCTCAAGCCCGGAGCCGGGCAGGTGATACGGGGGAGGGGGGTGGAGCTGGCGCTGGCCTCCCAGCACAGCCAGCTGTTTGCCGGAACGCTGGCCTACAACCTGGGCTTTGGCCGGGAGGATGCCTCCCGGGAGGTGCTATTGGAGGCTCTATCTCTGGCACAGTGCGGAGATATATTGGAAAAATCTCCCCTGGGGCTGGAGCAGCCGGTGGAGCCGGGGGGGAGGAATTTTTCCGGGGGCCAGAGGCAGAGGATACATCTGGCCCGGGCCTTGGCCATGGATCCGGATGTGTTGATCATGGACGATGTGGCCAGTGCCCTTGACAGCCTGACAGAGTCCAGGCTGCGCAGCGCCTTGGCGGCCAAAGAAGGTATGGCCAGAGTTGTGATCTCCCAGAGGGTACGTTCTCTCAGGGAGCTGGATGCTATCTTGGTGTTGGAGGAGGGGGCGGCCGTGGGGTATGGCAATCATGCGCATTTGCTGGCCCACTGCGCCCTTTACAGGGAGATATGCCTCAGCCAGGGCATAGAGGTGGGGAATGTCTAGAAAAAATTGGAAAAAAAATCCACTGGCAGCCTGGCTTAGACCCATGGCAGGCTGGTTGCTCTTATCCGGACTCTGCTCCCTTGCCGCCGCCTGGCAGAGCCTGTATATACCCATATTGCTGGGCAGGGGGGTGGATGCGCTTTTGGGGCCGGGGCAGGTGGATTTTGCCGTCTTGGGCGACCTGGCCCGGGAGATGGTCTGGGTCATCGCCCTGGGCGCTGCGGCCTCGGCGGCCTTTGGCTTTGTACACAGCCGTCTGACCTACAGCCTGGGCCGCAACCTGCGCCATAGAATATTGGAACACCTGGGACGCCTGCCCCTGTCCGTATTGGATACCTGGAAAAAAGGGGAGCTGGCCAGCCGCCTGCTGGGGGATGTAGAGGTGGTGGCCGAGGGGGTTTGGATGGCCGGCAGCCAGATGGTAGGCGGCGTGCTGACCATAGCCATCACACTGGGGTTTCTCTTTCGCAGTTATGCGCCCATGGCATTGCTGGTCCTTGTTTTAAGTCCGCTGTCCATAGCCGCAGCGGCGCTGATAGCCCGCAAAAGCCACAGGCATTTTCAGGAACAGAGGGTGGCGTCTTCCGCACAGACCGCATTTGTGGAAGAGTGCTTTACCAATCAGAGGACAGTAAAGGCCTATGGGCGTGAGCATGCCATGGAGGAGGCCTTTGCCAAGTCCAACGCCGCTCTGGGCGGTACATCTTTAAGGGCCATTTTTGTTTCCTCCCTGGCCAATCCCTTGACCAGGCTGGTCAACAATTTGGTGTACGCCTGTGTGGCCGTATGGGGCCTGTATCTGGTGGGCAGGGGGGAGCTAAGCCTGGGACTTTTGACCATTTTTCTCAGTTATGCCCAGCAATACACCAAGCCTTTTAATGAGATCTCCGCCGTGGCCACAGAGTGGCAGAATGCCCTGGTCTGTGCCGGGAGAATACAGGAAATCTTGGATCTGCCCGCCGTGGAGGAGAGGGGGGGCAGGGATCTTCCCCGGCCTCTGGCAGGCGGTGTGGAATTTTGCGGCGTAGATTTTTCTTATGCTCCGGGGCAGGAGCTGATACGGGGGCTGGATCTGCGCATAGCTCCGGGCAGCCGTGTGGCTATAGTAGGGCCTACCGGCAGCGGCAAGTCCACACTGATGAATCTGCTGATGGCTTTTTACTCCCCCTTGGCAGGCCGTATCCTGTTGGACGGGGAGGATGTGGCACTGTTGGACAAGCAGGCTCTGCGGCGTTCCTATGGAATGGTATTACAGGATAGCTGGATATGTACGGACAGCCTGCTGGAGAATATTCGGCTGGGGCGGGATTTTAACAGGGAACAGGTCATAGCAGCTGCCAAGGCGTCCCGGGTCCATGGATTTGCCAGTTCCCTGCCCCAGGGATATGACAGCCTGCTGGGGGAGGGGGGAGTCAGCCTATCCGGGGGGCAGAAGCAATTGCTATGCATATCCCGCGCCATGCTGGCCCTGCCGCCCATGCTTATTCTGGACGAGGCCACCTCCTCCATAGACAGCCACACGGAGCTCTTGGTGCAGAGGGCCTTTGGGGATATGATGCAGGGAAGAACCAGCTTTGTGGTGGCCCATCGCCTGGCCACCATACGCTCCAGCGACTGGATATTGGTGATGGATAAGGGGCGGGTGGTACAGCAGGGCCGTCATGAGGATCTGGTGGTTGAGGAGGGGCTGTATAGGGAATTGGTGCAGGCCGGAGTTTAGGCAGGGATTTGACAGCTGGCATATGCAAGGAAATGCCGGCCCGGCTATAGGCATCCCCACAAAAAAGGGGCTGTCGCATTATGATATGTACCCTCTTTACTGGACAACCAGTAAGGAGGGTATTTTTTTATGCGTTATAGTTACAAGTACAAGCGGAAATGCGTCGAACTATACAGGGAAGGGAAGTGGCCAGAAATGGTGCTAGAATATAAATAGCACAAGTTAAACATGAACTATTCTTAACATAGATGTATAATGATGAACATATGGAGGAATGGATCATGGCAGCACAGTACACAGAGGAATTTAAGAAA
>JBGYPP010000053.1:0-5653 GCA_041838515.1 Acetatifactor sp.
CGTGTGATAGCGGGCATAGCCAGAAGCATGCCGTTAAAGGCGCCGGCGGGGCTGGATACCAGGCCCACCTCGGACAGAATTAAGGAAACCCTGTTTAATATACTGCAAAATCAAATTCCCGGGGCAGTGGTTCTGGATCTCTTTGCCGGCAGCGGCGCCCTGGGCATAGAGTCTCTCAGCCGGGGGGCCAAGCTGGCCTTTTTTGTGGACTCAGCCCCGGCGGCCTGCCAGTGTATAGAGGCCAATCTGCGTTTTACCAAAATGGACGGCCGGGCCAGAATCTTCCGTCAGGATGCCGGAGCGGCAGTTTATTCCCTGCCCCCCGAGCATATAGACATCGTATTCCTGGACCCTCCCTATGGGCAGGGGCTGGAGCGGCGGGCATTAGAGGCTCTGGCCGGCTCCAATGCCATAGACGGCGAGAGCATATTGGTCATAGAGGCCGGCATAAAGGACGACCTCTCCTATGTGGAATCCCTGGGATATACCGTCTACAGGGAGAAACTGTACAAGAAATCCAAACATTTGTTTTTACGCAAGGCCTAATCTCGCAGCGAGGTGGAGGACTCTATGAAGAAAGCCGTATATCCGGGCAGTTTTGACCCTATGACGCTGGGCCATTTGGATATTATTCGCAGGGCGGCGGATATTTTCGATGTGCTGCATGTAAGCGTATTGGACAACCAAAGCAAAACTCCGTTGTTTTTGGTAGAAGAACGTGTTAAAATATTAAAACAGGCTGTGGAGGATTTGCCCAATGTCCATGTGGACAGCTTCCGGGGCCTGCTTATTGATTATGCAAAGGCCCATGACATCCATGTGGCTGTTCGGGGTTTGCGCGCCATTTCTGATTTTGATTTTGAGCTGCAATTGTCCCAGACCAATTGGATGCTGTCCGGCGGCGGTTTGGACACGATTTTTTTGAATACCAATCTGGAATTTGCCTATCTCAGTTCCACGGCTGTAAAAGAAATAGCCAGCTTCGGTGGGGATATACGCCGCTGTGTGCCGGATTTTGTGGCAGATATGCTTTACAAAAAATACGGCTTATCCTAGAGCTGCAGAGGAGAATTTGCCTATGAGTACAAAAATCGAACTGGGATTGGAGGAACTGAGGGATTATCTGGAAAGATGCCCCAATGTGCCCTTTTCCAAACGCTTGATATCCGTAGATAAGGAGGAGATTTTTGAGTTCTTGGATCAGTTGCTCAAAGTCATCCCCAGTGAGATAACAGAGTACCGCAAGCTGCTGGAACAAAGAGCCAATATACTGGAAGAGGCTCAGAAGCGCGCCCAATCCATAGTGGAGTCCGCCTCCGCCCAGACCAACGAGCTGATCAACGAGCATTCCATTATGCAGCACGCCCATTCCGAGGCGGAGCAAATCATCTCCATGGCCGTAAAAAAAGGCAAGGATACTCTGGACGAGGCTGTGATAGAGGCCAACCAGATGCGCCAGGCCTCTGTGAATTATACGGACAATTTGATGGCTTATATGGAAAATTTGACCTCCGAGTGCATAAAGAGCATCACCTCTCAATATGAGAATAATTTGAAAGCCTGGCAGCATTATCACGAAAAAATAAAGGCCGACCGTCTGCAATTAAAACCCGCCGATCCTGCGGCGGAAAGGCAGGAGGGCTGATGGGGTTATGCCCCCTTGGATAGGCGCATAAAATCTGGGGCCGCACTCCGTGCGGCCTCAAGTTGTGATGGGAGGCCAAATGCGTTTGGATAAATATCTGTCTGAGGCCAATATGGGCAGCCGCAGCCAAATCCGAGAGTGGGCGCGCAAGGGCCGCCTGCGTGTCAATGGCCGGCCCTGCCTGGATCCCTCCACCCATATCCGGCCGGGGGAGGACTCCATACTCTGCGGGGGCGAACCGGTTTCCTGGATGCAAGCTCCCGGAGGATATATGCTGCACAAGCCAGCCGGATATGTTTCCGCGCGTAAGGACAGGGAACATCCCGCTGTATTCGATCTTCTGCCCCCAAAACTGCCGGCATCCTACTCCATAGCCGGCCGTTTGGACAAGGACAGCACCGGCCTCTTGCTGATACTTAACCATGGGGTTTTGATCCACAGGCTCTTATCCCCCAAATACCATGTGTGGAAAACCTATGAGGCCAAAACCGGACAGGACTGGACTTTGGAACAGCTGCAGGCTCTGGAGGCGGGCGTGGACATAGGGGAGGAGAAGCCCACTCTGCCGGCCCGAACCAGGGAGATCCGCCGGGGCTTGTTGGAATTGTCCATAAGGGAGGGGCAATTCCACCAGGTAAAGCGCATGCTGCGTTCTGTGGGACAGGAATGTCTGGGCTTGCACCGCAGGGCTTATGGCCCTCTGGTATTGGATGAGGATCTGGAGCCGGGGGCATACAGATGCCTAAGAACAGAGGAGTTGGCCGCCTTGATGGAGGCGGTGGGACTGGGAGAGGAGTGAGAAATGCACCCTATGCTCAAGGGCAGAAAAGCCCTGTTGTTTGATTTGGACGGCACGCTGGTGGATTCCATGTGGATGTGGAAGGATATAGATCAGGAATACCTGGCCCAATTCGGACACAGCCTGCCGGATACGCTGCAGGAGGAAATCAGCGGCATGAGCTTTACGGAAACCGCCGTCTATTTCAAACAAAAGTTTGATATCCCGGACAGTTTGAGGGAGATACAGGACAGCTGGAACCGCATGGCCATGGAGAAATACCGGAGCCAGGTCCCGCTGAAGCCGGGCTGCCGCGTCTTTCTGGACTGGGCCAAGGGCCAGGGTCTGCCCATGGCCATAGGCACCAGCAATTCCCGGGAGCTGAGCATGGCAGTATTGGAGGCCCATGGCCTGGAGTCCTATTTTGGCGCTCTGATCACCAGCTGTGATGTCAAAGCCGGCAAGCCTGCGCCGGATGTATATCTGGCCTGTGCGCAGGCCTTGGGTGCAGAACCCGCTGACTGTCTGGTCTTTGAGGATATCATGCAGGGCATAGAGGCGGCCAGGGCCGCCCGGATGAGGGTTTGCGCTGTGGCAGATCCCTTTTCCGCAGCCGCCTGGGAAGAAAAAAAACAGCTGTCAGATTACTGGATAGAGGATTACAGGGAATTGTTTGTTTGACGAGGCATGCAAAGGCAAGGAGGACAGCTGTGGATTTTTTGCCCGTATCCAGGGAGGATATGCGAGAGCGCCATATAGAGCAACTGGATTTTGTCTATGTCATAGGCGATGCCTATGTGGACCATCCCTCCTTTGGGCCGGCCATCATCAGCCGCAGCCTGGAGGCCCAGGGATACACCGTAGGCATCATCTCCCAGCCGGATTGGCATGATCCCGCACAGGCTCTTGCCCTGGGGAGGCCCCGGCTGGCTTTTTTGCTGTCCTCCGGCAATATGGACAGCATGGTCAACCACTATTATGTGTCCAAAAAACGACGGGAGGCAGATGCGTATACTCCGGGAGGCGCCATAGGCCGCAGGCCGGATTACGCCATTAAGGCCTACGGCCAGTGGATACGCAGGGCCTGCCCGGATGCCGTTATCATCGCCGGCGGCATAGAGGCCAGCCTGCGGCGCCTGGCGCATTACGACTACTGGTCGGACCGCTTCCTTCCCTCCCTGCTGATAGAGGGCAGTTTGGATATGATATCCTATGGCATGGGGGAAAAGACCATAGTGGAAATAGCCCAGGCCCTGGACTCCGGCCTGGACATCCAGCATATACAATTCCTGGCCGGCACGGTATTCGCCACCCGGGATCTTTCCTCCATAGACCGCCCGCTGCTGTTGCCCGGCTACGCGCAAATGCAAAGGGATAAGAGGCTCTACGCCCAGAGTTTTTTACAGCAACAGGAACAGATGAACCCCATCCTCGGCCGGCCTCTGGCAGAGGAATATCCGGATGGGCGTTTCGTAGTGGTCATGCCTCCGCCGCCCCCTCTGAGCACACAAGAGATGGATGCCATATACAGGCTGCCCTTTACCCGCCGCTTGCATCCGGCTCAGGAGGCCATAGGGCCGGTGCCGGCCACGGCGGAAATACAATTCTCCCTAATCAGCAACAGGGGCTGTTTTGGCGCCTGTAATTTCTGCGCTCTAACCTTTCACCAAGGCCGCACCATACAGAGCCGCAGTCATGACTCATTGCTGGAGGAGGCCGTCCTGCTCACACGGGATAGGGATTTCAAAGGATATATACACGATGTGGGCGGACCCACAGCCAACTTCCGCAAACCCTCTTGCAGACGGCAACTGGAGCATGGCGTATGCCCAAAGAAGCAATGCCTGCACCCCAAGCCCTGCGGCAATCTCGAGGTGGATCACGAGGACTACAGGCAGTTATTGAGCAAAATGCGCCGCCTGCCCGGAGTCAAAAAGGTGTTTATACGTTCCGGCATACGTTATGATTACCTGTTGGAGGACAAAAATACGGCTTTTTTTAACGATTTGGTGGAGCATCATATCAGCGGACAATTGAAAGTGGCTCCAGAACATATCTCTGATACCGTGCTGGAGAAAATGGGCAAGCCCAGCCGCGCAGTATACGATAGATTTTGCCAAAAATATAAAAAAATAAACGAAAAACTAGGAAAGAAACAGTTTTTAGTTCCCTATTTGATGTCCTCCCATCCGGGCAGCGGTTTGTCCGAGGCCATAGCGCTGGCGGAATATCTTCGGGATATAGGCTATACGCCCCAGCAGGTCCAGGATTTTTACCCCACACCCTCTACCATGTCCACGGTGATGTATTACACCGGCCTGGATCCGCGCACCATGGAGAGCGTATATGTCTGCAAAAATCCCCATGAGAAGGCCATGCAAAGAGCGCTGATCCAATACAAAATCCCAAAAAATTATGCCCTGGTGCGAGAGGCTTTGCAAAAGGCGGGCAGGGAGGATTTAATAGGATACGGGCCCAAATGCCTTATCCGTCCACCCGGCGGCAGGACAAATATTCCAGGCCCACCCACTGCGGAAAGAAGGGATAATAAAGCCTCTCCCCAAACCCCAATTGGTAGAGGAATGGCAGATAAGCCTGCAAAAAAGAAGAAAACCATACGCAATATACACAAGAAAAAGGGGGCAAAATGAGAAAAAGCCAGGCCAGGCGCATATCCATATTCACCGGAGCTTCCTCCGGACTGGGCAGGGAATTTGCCCGTCAATGGGATGACATACTGCCCGACACTATTGAATTTTGGCTGCTGGGAAGAAATAAGGAAAGACTGGAGGAAACAGCCTCCGGCCTGAAACACCGCTGCCGCATCTTCCCCATAGATATGCAAAAAGACGAGGACATGCAGGCTTTTTCCCGGCAATTGCACAGCGAAAACCCCCGCATAGTCCTGCTGGTCAACGCCGCCGGCTATGGCCGCATGGGCCGCTTTTCCCAGGTGGATTTGTCGGAACAGTTGGGCCAGATACGCACCAATTGCGAGGCTTTAAGTCATATGAGCGGCCTGTGCCTGCCCTATATGGGGCGGGGAAGCCGCATACTGCAGCTGGCCTCGGCAGCGGCCTTTCTGCCACAGCCGGGTTTTGCTATCTATGCCGCCACCAAGGCATATGTGCTTCATTTTTCCCAGGCGCTAGCCCGGGAACTGGCACCTAAGGGCATAGGCCTATGCTGTGTCTGCCCCGGCCCGGTAGACACAGCATTTTTCTCCATAG
>JBGYPP010000054.1:0-6887 GCA_041838515.1 Acetatifactor sp.
GATCCATTCCTCCATATGTTCATCATTATACATCTATGTTAAGAATAGTTCATGTTTAACTTGTGCTATTTATATTCTAGCACCATTGTAACTATAAGTGATGATAAAGACAAACAGCGGGACGAAGTGATAAACACAGTACAGAAAGGCTTTTCGCTCAATGTCATGTATTGGGTAAAGAGTGATGTCGGCAATTTTGCATTGTAGGACGGGCAGCAAAGTACTATTAGTCTATGACTATATATCAGCGGCGACTTTTCTTAATCACAGAGCTTTTTTCAATCTGACATAGGAAGAAAAAATCAGCTTCTTGAGAAAGATATCCCGTCCGGGTGTTTTGATGGAATAGAGGATGAAGAAAGGGGGATGGGGATGTGGAAAGGAAGAATTTGCCAAAGAAAATGCATATCGTATATACTAACGGATATGGGGAGGAGGCATGGATATGCGGGTGGACATTATTTCCGGTTTTTTGGGCGCAGGCAAGACCACTCTGGCGCGCAAGCTGCTGCGTGAAGCAGTGGCCGGCCAGAAGATCGTGATGATAGAAAATGAGTTCGGAGAGATAGGCATAGACGGAGGTTTTTTGGAGGAATACGGCATAGAGCTGCGGGAGATGAACTCCGGCTGTATTTGCTGTTCCCTGGTGGGGGATTTCCAAAAGGCCCTGACGGAGGTCATCAGCCAGTATGCGCCGGACCGTATATGGATAGAACCCTCCGGCGTGGGCAAGCTGTCGGATGTGCTGGGAGCCGTGGAAAAGGTCTGTGAGAAAAATCCGGATTTGGAGCTGGGTTTTGTGGCGACAGTTGTGGATGTGCAGAGGGGAAAGAGGTATCTGCGGAATTTTGGAGAATTTTTTGCAGACCAAATCGCCCATGCCCAGACGGTGGTCTTGAGCCGCAGCCAGCTGGCCTCGGAGGTCCAGGTGGAGGAGGTGTTGGCCCTGCTGCGCAGCCATAATCTGGCGGGGCGATTTCTGACCACGCCCTGGGATGACTTGGATGGTAAGGACTTGATGCAATTTCTGGAGCGGGGAGGGGGGTGGCAGGATCTGCGGCAGGAGTTGCAGGCGGAGGGCTGCGCCCAAGGGCATGACCATCATGGCCATGACTGCTGCGGCTCTGGCCATGGATCCCACGGCGGGGGACATGGGGAATGTGTCCAAGTGCATGACCACCATGTCCATGACTGCTGCGGCCATGGCCATGGATCCCACGGCGGGGGTCATGGGGAATGCGCCCATGGACACCATCACGGCAGCCATACCGCCAGCCAGGTATTTGACAGCTGGGGTCTGGAAACGCCCCGCCTCTACGACAGGGAGGCGCTGGAGGCCTTTTTGGCCGCGCTGGACGGAGGCAGTTTTGGCCTGGTGTTGCGAGCCAAGGGTATGGTGGCCGGCCAGGGGCAGTGGTGGTATTTTGATCATGTGCCGGGTGATAGCCGTCTGTGGGAGGGCAAGGCCCGGGCCATAGGCGCGCTCTGTGTCTTGGGTAAGGATTTGGACAAGCAGGCCTTGGAGAAGGCCTGGTTGGGCATACAGGGGGAGGCATGAAAGCCTTTTATTTGATCAACGGTTTTTTGGACGGGGGCAAGTCGGATTTTCTGCAATATACGCTTTCACAGCCCTATTTTCAGATTTCGGGCCGCACCCTGCTCCTGCTTTGTGAGGAGGGGGAGGTGGAATTTGCCCCGGCCCTATTGGAAAAACACAGGGTGGATGTGGCTGTGCTGGAATCCGAGGAACAGCTGGAGTCGGGATTTCTGCGCTCCCTGGAAAGGCGTTATGGGCCGGACCGCATAGTTATGGAGTATAACGGCATGTGGCCCCTAAAGGGTCGGACCTGGCCCCGGCACTGGCAGCTGGAGCAGCAGATCACCCTGCTGGACGGCGGGAGCTTTGCCCTGCAATATGCCAACTTCCGCTCCCTGCTGGGGGAGATGGTCAGAAATTCCCACTTGATCATCGTCAACCGATGTGACGGCCTGGACCAGGAACTGGCCAAGATACGCCGCAGTCTGAGGGCGGCCAACGGCCAAGCCCAGATTGTATTTGAAAATGCCCAGGGGGAGATGGACATACGCTTTCAGGACGACCTGCCCTTTGATATGGACCAGGAACCCATAGAGGTGGATTTGGAGGATTATGGCGCCTGGTATCTGGATTGCCTGGAGAGGGGGGAGGCTTACGCCGGCCGCAGTGTGCGTTTTGTGGCCAGAGTGGCCCGGCCTGCCGGCCTGCCGGTGGGGTATATGCTGCCCGGCCGCATGGCCATGACTTGCTGTGCAGAGGACATGGTATGGATGGCCTATCCCTGCCGGTATGGCCAGGGGGCTGTGTGGGAGCCAGGACAGTGGTTACAGCTATGCTGTCGTGTCCAAATGGAAAGGCTGCCGGGAATGTCCATGGAGGCGCCGGTGTTGGAGCTTTTGGAGGCCGAGCCGGTGGAGAGGCCGGCCCAGGAATTGGTTTTGTTTTAGAACGTACATTTGAAAGTTTGACCTGCCAGGGCTTGGGAAACAAACCATTGTATAGCATGGCTGGCGGGGTTGGAACTGGGGATGTTTGACGTTTTGGCCACGGGTTTGGCTATAGGGAATTAGGAAATACCAATCGGAAATACCAATCGGAAATACCAAAGGGTAAGGCGCATGGCCGTGGGGGCGGTTTTGCTTCCGGCAGCATAGTGCTTTGGCGATCTTGGCCCGGAAATATCTTCGCTGGCGGCAGAGCCGGCCTTTCGGAATCGCATATATAGAAAGAGCGTAACATATGGATGAGAAGCTGTTGATGGAAAAGAGATTGGGGGAAATGGCCCGCCGGGCATATATGCGGGGCGTGCCGGTTTTTTCGGATTTTGTATCTCCGGAGGTGGCAGCTGCCTTTCTGGCCACCCGGCCGGAGCCGAAGCCACAGATATGGGGAGGGTATGCGGGCGCAGAGAGATGTATGTTGGGCTTTGGGCTTGCGGAGTATTCCCAGATCGCTTCTCATGCATTCTCCCAAGATTCCGGCTGCAATGAACCCTGGGAGTTTCCCCAGGGAAATCTCCGGGATGTATCTGGGGGAGCCATTCCCGGTGAGGATATATCCGGGGGAACCATCCCCGGTGAGGATGTATCCAGGGGAGCCATTCCCGGTGAGGATTTATCCGGGAAAGCCTCTCCCGGCGAAAAATTCTCTAAGAGAACTCCATGCAAAGAAAACCCGCCCGGAGAAAGCCGGTTCAAAGAAGTTTTCCCGCTTGCCTGTATCTCTATCACAGCCAAGAACCGTCAATTCGGAGGGGATTTTGGCCATAGAGATGTGCTGGGTTCCCTGCTGGCCACAGGCTTGGAGAGAGCCGTCTTGGGAGATATACTGCTCTCTCCCGGCCGGGCCTATGTATTTTGCCATAGGCGGGTGGAGGGGCATATATGCTCTGCCCTGGAGAGGGTGGGGAGGGCGCCGGTGGAGGTAGCGGCAGGGTGGCCGCCTGCGGATATGACCTCCAAAGCGCCGGTGGAGAGGCAGATACAGCTCGCCTCTCCCCGGGTGGATGCCGTTTTGGCTAAGGTGTGGAATATCTCCCGGGGCCAGGCCGCCCAGCTGCTGGCTGCCCAGAGGGTGTTTGTGGACGGCAGAATTTGCGCCAATGGGGCCAAGGCTCTGGGTGAGGGAGCGGCGCTGACCCTGCGGGGATATGGAAAATGCCGCCTGGGCAGATTGGCCGGCCACAGCCGCAAGGGCAGGGAAATCTGGCAGGTGGAGGTATATTGAGGAGGCAGATATGACATATACGGCGCGTCCCATAGAGGATGGGGATTTGGAGCGGATCATGGTCTGGCGGATGTCGCCGGAGGTAAGCTGCTTTATGAACACGGATCCGGTGCTGACACTGGAGGGACAGAGGCGGTGGCTGGAGTCCATCAGGCAGAACCCCCTTGTGCGGTACTGGCTGGTGGAGGTAGACGGGCAGCCTGCCGGGGTGCTTAATCTAGCGGATATGGATTTTGCCGCCAAGCGAAGCTCCTGGGGATATTATATAGGCGAGTTGAACCTGCGTTCCATGAAGTTGGCCATCTCCCTGGAGGCCAGCCTGTATGCCTATGTCTTTGGCGAGCTGGGTTTTGAGGAGCTGTACGGCCCGGTCTTTCGGGAGAATTGGGCAGTGGTGCGGCTGCACGAGATGCTGGGCGCGGAAATCCTGGAGAAGGAGCCAAGGGAAGTGGTCAAAAATGGCGTGGCGCATCCGCTGCTGCATGTGCGTATGCTGCGCAGCCAGTGGGAAAAGGCCAGACAGTATTATAAATACCAGCCCATAGTTTTCTCTTGATGGCCGGGCAGGCCTCCAGGCAGGGAGGAAAGATCCGTCTGCTGGAGGCCTGTTTTTTTCGTAAAATCATTTACCACCCTTGTTTTCGCAAAATCTAAAGGAAATCTAAAATTCTTTCAGAGGAAAATACATGGGAAAACAGGAGAAAAACGGAGAAAAAAAGAGAAAACATATAGAAATAATGATGTATTTCTTCAAGTCCGGGCTTGCCAACTGATGGATGGCTGATTAAGATGAACATAGTCTTAGCACTCAATATCAAAGAGTGCTAACAAACTCAAAAGAAGCAGACAAGGAGGAGAGCATATGAAACTAGTTCCTTTGCAGGATCGTGTGGTATTAAAGCAGTTGGTGGCAGAGGAAACCACCAAGTCCGGCATTATATTGCCCGGGCAAAATAAGGAGAAGCCCCAGCAGGCAGAAGTCCTGGCCGTAGGTCCGGGTGGCATGGTGGACGGCAAGGAGATCAAGATGGAGGTCAAGGTGGGCGACCAGGTCATATTCTCCAAATATGCCGGCACCGAGGTAAAGCTGGATGACCAGGAGTACATACTGGTGCGCCAGAGCGACATTTTGGCCATTATTGCGCAGTAAGGGCCTGAGGCAGGAGTGCAGATAGCGGACAGCGCAGGCTCCGGAGTTTTGGGGGCATATAGCAGATCAAGGAGGAAAACATGGCAAAAGAGATCAAATATGGAGCAGAGGCCCGCGCGGCCTTGGAGAGCGGCGTAAACCAGTTGGCCAATACTGTTCGGGTAACCCTGGGACCCAAGGGCCGCAATGTGGTATTGGACAAGTCCTTTGGAGCGCCCCTGATCACCAATGACGGCGTAACCATAGCCAAGGAGATAGAGCTGGAGGATGCATTTGAGAATATGGGCGCCCAGCTGGTAAAGGAAGTGGCAACCAAGACCAATGATGTGGCCGGCGACGGCACCACCACCGCCACTGTTCTGGCCCAGGCTATGATCAGCGCAGGCATGAAGAACCTGGCCGCAGGAGCCAATCCCATCATACTGCGCAAGGGCATGAAGAAAGCAACGGAAGCGGCTGTGGAGTCCATAGCCAAGATGAGCGCCAAGGTGGATGGCAAGAACCATATCGCCAGGGTGGCCGCCATATCCGCAGGAGATGAGGTGGTAGGCCAGCTGGTGG
This sequence comes from Acetatifactor sp., assembly GCA_041838515.1. GTDB lineage: Bacteria > Bacillota > Clostridia > Lachnospirales > Lachnospiraceae > JBGYPP01. Next base: position 5,475 of record JBGYPP010000054.1, read on the forward strand.
CCGATGCCATGGAAAAGGTGTCCAACAACGGCGTGATCACCATAGAAGAGTCCAAGACCATGCAGACCGAGCTGGATCTGGTAGAGGGTATGCAGTTTGACAGGGGATATATCTCCGCATACATGGCCACGGATATGGACAAGATGGAGGCCGTTCTGGACAATCCCTATGTGCTTATCACTGACAAGAAGATTTCCAATATCCAGGAAGTGCTGCCTCTGCTGGAGCAGGTGGTGCAGTCCGGCGCCAAGCTGCTGATCGTGGCCGAGGATGTGGAGGGCGAGGCCCTGACCACGCTGATTGTCAACAAGCTTCGCGGTATGTTCAGCGTGGTGGCCGTTAAGGCTCCCGGCTATGGCGACCGCCGCAAGGCCATGCTGGAGGATATCGCCGTGCTGACCGGCGGCACGGTGATCAGCTCCGAGCTGGGTTATGAGCTCAAGGACACCACGCTGGATATGCTGGGCAGGGCCAAGTCCGTCAAGGTGCAAAAGGAGAACACCATCATCGTTGACGGCGAGGGCGAGAAGGCTGCCATCGATGCCCGTATTGCCCAGATCCGCAATCAGATAGAGGAAACCACTTCGGAATATGACCGGGAGAAGCTGCAGGAGAGGCTGGCCAAGCTGGCTGGCGGCGTAGCCGTTATCCGTGTGGGCGCAGCCACCGAAACCGAGATGAAAGAGGCCAAGCTGCGTTTGGAGGATGCTCTGGCAGCTACCCGCGCAGCTGTAGAGGAGGGCATCATCTGCGGCGGCGGTTCCGCATACATCCATGCCGCCAAGGATGTGGCAAAGATGGCAGCCGCACTGGAGGGCGACGAAAAGACCGGAGCCGAGATCGTGCTCAAGGCCCTGGAGGCTCCTCTGTACCATATTGTGGCCAATGCCGGTCTGGAGAGCGGCGTGGTTATCAACAAGGTGCGCGAGTCTGCCGTGGGTCAGGGATTTGACGCCTTGAAGGAGGAGTATGTGGACATGGTAAAGGCCGGCATACTGGATCCCACCAAGGTGACCCGCAGCGCTCTGCAAAATGCCACCAGCGTGGCCAGCACCCTGCTGACCACCGAGTCTGTAGTGGCCTCCATCAAGGAGCCCGCTCCCGCCATGCCTGCCGGCGGCGGCATGGGCGGCATGATGTAAGCCAAAGAATAACAGGTTTTTTCCAGTCCAAGGCCTGATATGCCGGGGCTGGAGGATAGAGGATAGAGGATAGAGGGGGGTGTTGCAGTAATGATGAAAAATCGTTACTGCAACACCCCCTTAACTTTGTGTAAAGAAAAAGGGCATCGCGCTAACTGATATGTACCCTCTTTACTGGACAACCAGTAAGGAGGGTATTTTTTTATGCGTTATAGTTACAAGTACAAGCGGAAATGCGTCGAACTATACAGGGAAGGGAAGTGGCCAGAAA
>JBGYPP010000055.1:0-12453 GCA_041838515.1 Acetatifactor sp.
GATTCTTTATCCCATCCGGAGTTTCTGGCCACTTCCCTTCCCTGTATAGTTCGACGCATTTCCGCTTGTACTTGTAACTATAACGCATAAAAAAATACCCTCCTTACTGGTTGTCCAGTAAAGAGGGTACATATCATAACTTTGTTAGTGCGGTAGCCCCTTCTTTTTACCAAGCTCTTGCAATCAGCCAATATCTTCCCTTATTGCTGGCTGTTCACTATGCGCTCCGCCCAGCTGATGGCCTCCAGATACCCTATCAGCATACGCTCCGTATTGATATGTATCTCCTGGCCCAGCAAACGCAGCTTTTCCCAGTCCGCCCTGTCATAGCACTCTATCAGCGCCAAAAAAGGTTCCAGCTTGCCCCGCCTATGGACCAGCGCCTCTTTCACATCACGGCTGACGGCCACATCCTCCAGCGCCGTTTCCATGGGCATATCCAGCATAGCATCCAATACACTGAACATACACATCAGAGAGATCTCAAACTTGCGGTTGCGAAACTCCTTGCTCTCCGACGCCACATACTCGCCGAACTTGGCCCGCACCAGCGAGAGGCGGGTCAGCTCCTGGGGCTTCTTGGTAGAGAGATCCTGCAGCATCAGCACATGAATCCAGCGCTCCAGTTCCAGCAGCCCCATATTGGTCAAAGCATTTTTGATGGTCTTTTCCGAGTCCTCCATATTCTTGCCGTGAACAGCTTTCATCATACGGTAGGCCAGATTGACATCGGTTTCTATAATCTCTGTCAATTTTTGGAAAGAGGGGTATTCCTGCTTTAGCTCGGAAACCAGCCTCTGGTACACGCCCACATCGCTCTTGCGTCCCTTAAGGCCGCCTACTATGGCAGGCTTGCTAAAGAAGTATCCCTGGAAGAGATGAAAACCCATCTTCTTGGCCAGCTCAAACTCCTTTTCCGTTTCTATCTTCTCTGCCAGCAACACCTTTTTGTGGGAGAGGGCATATTTGACCTCCTCCTCTATCTTCTCCAATGGCGTGAGCAGTATGTCATATTTGATTATATCCGCCAAAGGCACTATGGGATAATCCTTGAGATTTTCCGCAAAATCATCCAGCGCTATTCTATATCCCTTTGCGCGCAGCTCCGCTATCCTGTCCAGCAGGGGCTGATCCACCTGTATATTCTCCAGTGTTTCTATCACCAGGGAGGAGGGATCTATCAATTCTATAGATTTGGACATCAGAAAATGGTAGTCAAAATTTACAAAGGCCCTCTTGCCTCCCACTATCCTATCCAAGCCCAACTCAAACAGGCCCCCCAAGACCACAGCCGTGGAGGACTCCGCGCTGGCACCCTGGTAGCTGGATGCCTTCATGCTATTGCGGAACAGCAATTCATATCCATAGACCTTTTGGGTCTTATCAAAAATGGGCTGTCTTGCTATATACATCCTGTTTCTCCCTGTGGTTCTCAGCTGCACATTCTTTGAAACCACCTTAATCATATTAGCACTTCTGCCCTAGGATATCAAGTTTTTCCCACGGTTTGATTGGCAACATACAAACAGGACGCCCGCCAAGACGCCCTGTTTAATGTACTTTATCTGGTTTTTTGTAAGTATTTGGCAGATTTTTTGCATAAATCTACCATTTTCCCACATTCTATTTAGATCTTGCCCACCAAATCTATGCTGGGCTTCAAGGTGGCGCCGCCGGGCCTCCAACCTGCCGGGCAAACCTCATTGCCATATTGGTATACGAACTGGCTGGCCTGCAAACGCCGCAGCAACTCCTCTGCATTGCGGCCCACATTGCCCGCCGTTACCTCGTAGGCCACGATCCTTCCCTCGGGATTGACGATAAAGCTGCCCCTCTCCGCCAGGCCGTTCTCCTCTATATACACCTGGAAATCCTTGGCCAATACATGGGTGGGGTCTGCCAGCATGGGATACTGTATCTGCTTGATGGTATCCGAGCTGTCATGCCAGGCCTTGTGCACGAAATGGGTATCGCAGGATACAGCATACACCTCACAACCGGCCTCCTTGAACTCCTCATATTTGTTGGCCAGATCCTGCAGCTCCGTAGGGCACACAAAGGTAAAATCCGCCGGATAAAAGAAGAATATGCTCCAACTGCCCAGTATATCTTCTTTGCTCACGGTTTCAAAACTGTCATCCCTATAGCACTGTACGGTAAAATCGCCTACTTCCTTGTTGATCAACGACATACAAGCCTCCTTCTTCAGTAAAATTCCCGGACAGACTTGAGCCTGCCCCGGGTTGCCCCCCTGTTTCCTACATGGTTAGTATAAGCTTATATAGATGGACTGTCAACATTCTCCCCTTGCCGCAGCCTTTCCACCACCAGGGGATAATGCTCCGCCCTGTGAGGAAAAACACATCCAGAGCAATTCTTTACCCTGCGCCCCTGCTTATCCCTGTACTCCGGACTGCCGGGACAGGACTGCCAGCTATAAAAGGGACAGTAGCAAAATAGACAATTGATCTCCTCTGCCATACTATGGCAGGGATAATATTGACAATGCCTGTTGGCAAAAAAGCGATGAGAACTTCTATGCCCAAGGGAAGCCTCCATGGATATAAAGCTCTGCTTATCCCTCTCCATCTGCGCTTTTAACGCCTCCAAATCGGCAAATTTTTCTATGCCCCGGAGATAGAACTCCAGCAGCAGCTCCAATTCCCGGCCGTAGAGATCCCCGTCAAAGTCCAGCAAATGGGCCTCCACGGCCACATCCCCATCCACTGTTGGCCTCTTGCCAATATGGACCAGGGCTTTATACATACTTTCTCCGACCAAGGCACTGCCGCCGTATACTCCCCATTCCAGAGCCGGGGGCATATCCAGCTCCACATTGGCCGTGGGAAAACCCAGGCCCTTGCCCAGCGCTCTGCCGTGGACCACCATTCCCCTCAACCGCAGGGGCACGATTCTACCGGCCTTTCTTCCCTCTTCCATCATGCCGCCTTACAGCACTTCCATAACCATGTGATTGGTTTTGACAAATTCCTTGATTTTTTCAAAGGTTTCCTCATGTATGACATGCTCTATACGGCAGGCATCCGCCCAGGCCACCTGGCTGTCTACGCCTAAGATCTCCAGCGCCTCCATGATCACCGTATGCTTTTCATACACGCCCTCGGCCTTTTCCTGCCCCTCCTTGGTCAGCGTGAGGTATCCCTCCTCATCCATCTCCACCAGTCCGGCCTCCCTCAGCTTCTTCATGGCCACGCTGACGCTGGGCTTGCTAAAGGCCAGCTCATTGACTATGTCTATGGAGCGGACCATGCCCTGCTTTTGCTTCAGCATCAATATGGTTTCCAAGTAATTCTCCATGGATTCCTTTTTGCCTCTGTCCATGCCTCTCCCTCCCTATTTTGTCCTTCTCCCCAGAAGTTAGCCATTGCCAATTCTTTTCTTTACAAGCCTACCAAATTTTGCCTGCCCATGCAATGCCGGACTAGACTGCGGGAGCTGCCGTATGGAGGGATCCTGTGTACAATTGGTAGTACTTGCCCTTTTTCTCCAATAGCTGGGCATGGGTTCCCCTCTCTATGATCCTGCCCTGATCCAGTACCATGATGCAATCCGCATTGCGGACGGTGGAAAGCCTATGGGCTATAACAAAGGTAGTACGTCCCTTCATTAGCGCATCCATACCCTGCTGTACCAGCTTCTCCGTCCGGGTGTCTATGGAGGAAGTGGCCTCATCCAGTATCAGCACCGGCGGATCTGCCACAGCCGCCCTGGCTATGGCCAACAACTGCCTCTCCCCCTGGCTAAAATTAGCCCCCGCGCCCACCAGCTGGGTCTGGTACCCATCCGGCAGACGGCGTATAAATCCATGGGCGTTGGCCATCTTGGCCGCCTGTATGCACTCCTCGTCCGTGGCCTCCAGCCTGCCATAGCGTATATTCTCCATAACAGTGCCGGTAAAGAGGTGGGTATCCTGCAATACCATGCCCAGGCTTCTGCGCAGGTGGTTCTTTTTTATTTTATTGATATTGATGCCGTCATAACGTATCTTTCCGTCCTGTATGTCATAGAAGCGGTTGATCAAATTGGTAATGGTGGTTTTGCCTGCGCCGGTGCCGCCCACAAAGGCGATTTTCTGCCCGGGCATGGCTTCCAGGCGTATGCCGTATAGCACCTGCTTCTCCTCCGTATAACCGAAGTCAACGCCATCCATGACTATGCCTCCCTCCAGCGGAACCAGCGTGGTGCTCTGGCTGTCCTTGTGGTAATGCTTCCAAGCCCAACGATTACACCTCTCCCGGCACTCCGCCAGACTGCCGTCTGCCTCCTCCCGGACATGGACTAGCTCCACATATCCCTGATCTGCCTCCTTGGCCTCATCCATCAGGAGGAAAATACGCTCCCCCCCGGCTATAGCCATAATCAGACTGTTCAGCTGCTGGCTGACCTGCATGACCGGCTGGGTAAAATTGCGGCTCATGGTCAGAAAAGCCACCAGAGAACCCAAGGTCAGACCGTAGCCGGGCTGCAGAGCCAGCAGACCTCCGGCTATGGCGCAGAGCACATAGGTGAGATTGGACAGGTTTCCATTGATGGGCATCAGAGAATTGACTATGCTGTTGGCCTTGGTGGCGCTGACCCTCAGCCTTTCATTGATCTCCTCAAAAGCCTGGATTGAGGGTTGCTCCCGACAAAATACCTTGACCACTTTCTGCCCCTCCAGCACCTCCTCTATATACCCATTGGCCTCCCCCAGGCTGCCCTGGGCCTGAGCAAAGAACCTGCCGGACATGGCCCCCAAACCCGTGGTAATCAGCATCATAAGAACCACCATTCCCACACAGAGCAGAGTCAGCCAGCCATCCAGCATCAGCAGGCCTGTAAAGGCCATAAGCACGCTGACCAGGGAATTGACCATCTGTGGCAGACTCTGGTCTATCATATGCCGCAGCGTGTCCACGTCATTTGTATACACAGACATTATATCCCCATGGGCGTGGCTGTCAAAGTAGCCTATGGGCAGATCCTGCATATGGGCAAAAAGCGTATTGCGTATTTCCTCCATCACTCCCTGGCATATGTCCACCATCAGCCGGGTATGGATATACGCCGCCCCGGTGCCGGCAGCACCTACAAGGGCTATCTGGACTATGGCCAATGCCAGAGGCGCAAAATCCCTGCTGCCCGACTCCAGCATGGGCAGTATATACACATCCACCAAATCACGCATAAACCACACGCAGCGGACTATGGCGTAATTGGACAGCAGTATACAGGCCAATACGGCCAGGCACTGCCATTTATATCCTTTCCATATGTAGGATAATATCCTTAACAGGGTTTTCCATCCGTTCTTATTGATTTTTTCTCTCTTTTTCATCTGCCCTCGCTCCCAGCCTAGGCTTTCCGGCTAACCCACAGGGTCAAAATCGCCGCCCATGGACATTTGCACTTCCACTATCTCCTTATAAATGGCATTGCTCCTGGACAATTCCTCATGGCTGCCATATCCATGTATGCGTCCCTCGTCCAGCACCAGTATCTTATCCGCCTCTTTTACGGAATTGATCCTCTGGGCTATGATGATCTTGGTGACTCCGGGCAGTATATCCCGCAGATTTTTGCGTATATTCGCATCCGTGGCCGTGTCCACAGCCGAGGTAGAATCATCCAGTATCAGTACTTTTGGCTTTTTCAGCAATGCCCTGGCTATGCAAAGCCTCTGCCTCTGGCCGCCGGAAAGATTAGACCCTCCTCTCTCCAGTTTGCTCTCATACCCCTGGGGCAGCTTCTCCACAAACTCATGGGCATCCGCCATTTTGCATGCCTTTACACATTCTTCCAGGCTGGCCTGGGCATTGCCCCAACGCAAGTTTTCCAGCACAGTGCCGGAAAATAAAACATTCTTCTGCAGAACCAACGCCACCTGATCCCTCAACGCCTCCAAATCATATTTGCGAACATCTATGCCGCCCAGGGAAACGCTGCCTTCCTTTACATCATATAAGCGGCAGATCAGCGAAGCCAGGGAGCTTTTTCCGCTGCCGGTCCCCCCCAGTATGCCTATGGTAGCTCCAGATTCTATAGAGAAATCTATGTCCTTTAGTGTATCATCCCCCGTACCGTTCTTGTAGGCAAAGCAGACATGGGAGAACTCTATGCCGCCGTGGGGAGCCTCCATAACAGGATTCTCCGGCGCCTGTATCTCCGGCTCCTCCTCCAGTACCTCGCCTATCCTCTTGGCGCTGGCCACGCTGATGGCTATCATGACAAAGACAAAGGAAAGCATCATTAGAGCCATCATGGCGCTGAGTATATAGCTGAACAGACTGGCCAGATTGCCGGTGGTCATGTCCCCTAGGACTATCCTATGGGAAGCCAGCCAGGATATGAGCAATATGGCCGTAAATATAGAGAAAAACATAGCCGGCTGATTATAGACCACCAGGGCCTCTGCCTTGATGAACAGCTGATAAATATGGTATGCCGCCTTGCCAAATTTCTTCTTTTCAAAGTCCTCACGAACAAAGGATTTCACCACTCTTATAGCCGTAATATTCTCCTGTACGCTGGAATTTAGATTGTCATATTTGCTGAAAACCTCCTCAAAAAGAGGCATGGCCTTGTAAATGATATAGGCCAGAACTAGGGCAAGAAATAGCAATATGCCCATAAAAATCATACTTAGTTCCACATCGATAACAAAGGACATGACCACGCTGACCACAAGCATCATGGGAGCGCGCACGGCTATGCGCAAGAGCATTTGAAAGGCGTTTTGCACATTAGCCACATCCGTCGTCAGCCGGGTGATCAGCCCTGCCGTGCTGAATTTGTCTATATTGCCAAAGGAAAAGGACTGGATCTTCTCGAACAGGCTTTGCCGCAGATTGGCCGCAAATCCGGCCGAGGCCACAGCCGCCGTCCTGGCTGCGGCTATAGCCACAATCAGGCTCAGCGCTGCCAGCCCCAGCATCTGCAAACCATAACTGTACACATTTTGCATATTGCCCTGTTTGATGCCCTCGTCCAGTATCTTGGCGATAATCATGGGTATCAACAGCTCCATCACCACCTCCAGCGCTATCATACAGGGAGTGATAATAGATACGAACTTGTACTGCTTTATCTGACCTGCCAGCTTCTTTAACATGCATTACCTCTCTAGGATTTTGATCCCTTATCATCAGACTCGCCATTTTGGACTTCCGGCCTTTGATTCTCCTGCCCAGCTTTCTCCTGGCGAATGATATTCTTTCTTATCTTTTTCTCCGGCCTATACTCCGTCTGGGCCTTCCTCCAAAAATCCTCATGCGCATCTGTGCATATGTGTTTTTTTTCTACTAGACCATGGTATTTTTTCTCCAGCTTGGGATATTTTTTCTTACAATAACCCATACAGCCTATCTGCACATCCATGCCCTCTATATTCTTTGCATCCTCCAGTTCCCTCTTGGAAAAGGCGCTACAGGCAGGACAAATTTTTACCTTTTTCCCCTTTTTTTTCTCTTTTTTTTTCTTCTTTTCTATTCCTTTTTCTTGCCTATGCTCCCCCCTGAACTCTCTCTTCTTATCCTCGGACTTAAACTTTTTTCCTTTCTTATTTTCCCGATTATCCTCCGAAGATTTCCCTTTTTCTTTAGATTTTTTTTCTATTTTTTTGTTTGATTTTTTCTCTGTAGTATCACTGATTTTTTCTATTTTTTTCCTGTATTTTTCCAGTTTTTCCCGAATTTTTCTCTGTATTTTTTCTAATTTTTCTATCTTACCCTCTATTTTTTTCTTATTCCACTCTCCCATATTTCCCATCCTTTCTCCTAAATACAAGTAATCCCCAAAGGGATATACCCTATGGGGTTGTTTCCTCAAATATATTCCATTTTTTCAAAATACCGCATCAGTATAGGACCACAGGCCTCTATGCCCAGTTGGCTGGTATCCAGTATCATATGGTAATTGGCCACATCCCCCCAGACCTTGCCCGTGTTCTGAAAGAAGTACTCAGCCCTTGCCTTGTCATTCTCCTCTATGGCTTTCTTGGCCTCTTCCAGGCTGATTTGCTCCTTCTCCATGATGCGGCTTATCCTGTCCTCCTTAGTGGCGCTGACAAAGATATGCAGGGCATCCGGCACATCCTTGAGTATCTCCCCGGCGCAGCGGCCCAGGAATATGCCCGGCTCCCTGGCCAGCTCCCGCAGCAGCTCACTCTCAGCGGCAAAATCATGGGCCTTAGCCTCATGCTCCACAAAGGTGCGGTCATAGACAGGCAGTTGCAGTTGCTCCGAGAGATACTGCGCAATGCGGCTGGCACCCGTGCCATAACGTCGGCTGATTGTAATTACCATAGGCATATCCCACCCCCTTTGATAGCTAAAACCCTGCCCATCCATTTTACCACGCTTTAAAATTTATCACAAGAAAGCCTATTTTGCGTAATAAGCCAGCAACTTCTCCACTCCAAATATCACTGCCTCCACATCCTCCTGATCCAGGCTGTAGTACAGCGGCAGGCTGATGGCTGAGGCGTAAAAAGCCTCTGCCTGAGGGCATATTCCCTTGGCATATCCCAGTTTCTCATAATAGGCATGCCAGTATACGGGCAGATAATGCACCTGACAGCCTATGCCCTCTGCCGCCAGCGCATCAAAGAACTGCCTGCGGCTGCACCTCAGCTGCTCCAGCCTAAGTCTTAGTATATACAGATGCCTGGTGGTCTGGCTCTCCTCTATCTCTCTTTGGATCTGCAACTGAGGCCGGAAGGCAAAGGCACGGTCATAGGCGGCCACTATCTCCCTGCGGCGCTGTTGAAACAGGGAAAGCTTGTTCAACTGGCTGATCAGCAGCGCAGACTGTATATCTGTCAGACGGTAATTATATCCCAACATTACCTGCTCATTATACCAAGGGTCATCTGTAGGGTGGCACATCTCCTCCCTCTGTCGGGTTATGCCATGTGTATGCAATAATCGCAATTTTTTATACAATTCCTCATCATTGGTGGTGATGGCACCTCCCTCGCCGCAAGTGGCTGTTTTAACAGGATGGAAGCTAAATGTGGTGATATCCGCCCAGGATCCCACCGGCCTGCCCTTGTAAAGCGTACCCAAACTATGGGCGGCATCCTCTATAAAATACAGCCCATGCCTCTGACATATATTCCGTATGGCCTCTATCTCCACAGCCTGGCCGGTAAAGTCTACGGCTATCACCCCCTTGGTCCTGGGCGTGATCAGCGCCTCTATGCTCTGGGGGTCTATATTATAGGTATCCTGACGAATATCAGCAAAGACCGGCTTGGCACCGCAATAGAGCAGGCAGTTGGCCGAGGCGGCAAAAGTAATGCTGCTGACTATGACCTCATCCCCAGGGCCAAATCCGCAGGCCAGAGCGGCCAGGTGCAAGGCCGCCGTTCCATTGCTGACCGCCACGGCATATTTCGCCCCTGTAATCTGGCAGAGGCGCTCTTCCAGCTCTAAGACCTTGGGGCCGCAAGTAAGGTAATCCCCTCTCAAAACAGCCTCCACGCTGTCTATATCCTCTTGGTCTATATACTGCCTGCCATAGCTCAGGTTTTTACTGCTGGCCCTCTCACCGCCGGCTATGGCCGGCATATTCCTTTTCTCCATGTGATCTCCTCTATTTTCCCAGACAAAATTTGGAAAAAATCTCCTCTACCAAAGCCTCTGACACTTCTCTGCCGCTGATATGGCCCAGATGGGTATAAGCCTCCAACAAATCCACGGTGTAAAAATCCTCCGGCACCCCGGCCTCTATAGAGGCCAGCACATTGGATAGGCTTTCACAGGCTGCATCTATGGCCTGTTTGTGCCTTAAATGGCTGATGCGCATCTCCCCATCGTCCGCCAGACCGCCAAAATCCCTGCCTCCAAAAAACATCTGCTGCAGAGCCTGCTCCAGGGCCTCCAAGCCTCTGCCCTCCCTGGCGCTGAGAGAGAGTATAGGACAGGATATGCCCCCCAGCTCCCGCCCCAGCGTATCCCGGTCCAAGACCTGGGGCAGATCATTTTTATTGATAAGTATCATGGCATTTTTTCCATCCAGCAGAACCATATTTTGCAGATCTGCCTGCTCCAAGGGGAGACTGCCGTCCAATACATAGAGCAGCAAATCCGCCTCTGCAGCCAGTTGCAGGGATTTCTCCACACCCATATTCTCCAGAGCATCCCTGCTCTGTCTAAGTCCAGCCGTATCCATCATGCGCAGCTTGATGCCCCCCAGCCATATTTCCTCTTCAACAGCATCCCGGGTGGTACCGGCTATAGGACTGACTATGACTCTGTCCTTGCGGCAGAGCGTATTGAGCAAGGAAGATTTGCCGCTATTGGGCCTGCCCAGCAGCACAGCCCGTATGCCCTCCCTTTCCATACGCCCCTTGGTATAAGTATCGGACAAGGCCCTCAATTCCTCCAGCCATTTTTGCGCTTTTTCGAATAATTCCCCGGAAAAATTCTCCAACCCATAATTCTCCGGATCATCCAGCGCACTCTCCAAAAAAGCCGTCTGTCCCATAATGGCTGCCCGCATTTCCTCCATCCGCCGGCCCAACTCCCCCTCCAACAGCTGCAGAGAGGCATCCAAGGCCCTCTGCCCGTCCGCAGATATCACATCCATCACCGCCTCGGCCTGGGAGAGATCCATACGTCCATGCAAAAATGCCCTCTTGCTAAATTCTCCTGGCATGGCCAGTCTGCACCCCAACTCCAGTATGGAGGACAATACCTTTTGACAGAGAAACAAACCTCCATGGCAATGCAACTCCACCACATCCTCTCCGGTATAACTGTGGGGGCCTTTCATATACACCAAAAGTGCCGAATCTATAATCTGATTATTATATACAATTTTCCCATAATACATTCTGTGGCTCTGGGGATATCCCGGCAGTGGCCCCCCCTGTGGGGATCTATATAGCTTTCTGCCTATGGATAGGGCCTCTTCCCCGCTGATCCGCACTATGCCTATGCCTCCCTGGGCCAATCCCGTGGCTATGGCAGCTATGGTATCTCTCTCCATTTCCTCTCCCATTTCCTCTTTTGCTTAGAAAAAAAGGAGGAAAGCTCCTCCTTTTTCTATTCCTTATTTGGGTTCTATAATCACCTTGCGGAAAGGCTCATCTCCCTCGCTGCGGGTAAATACATATTTATCATGCTGCAATATGGAATGTATGATGCGCCTCTCATAGGGATTCATGGCTTCCAAGACCTGTATCTGCCTGGTCTTTTTTGCCTTATACGCCATATTCTTGGCCAGATTTTCCAAAGTGGCCTTTCTGCGTTTGCGATAATCCTCAGCATCCAGCTTGACCCGTATGTATACCTCCTCGCCCTTATTGACCACCAAGGAGAGCAGATATTGCAGGGAGTCCAGGGTCTGACCCCTCTTGCCTATCAGCAGGCCCATCTGCTCGCCTGACAATTCCACGTCCAAATGGCTTCTCTCAGGACGGAACTGCAATTTTGCATCCACCTCCAATTCCATGGCGCCAAAGACCTGATCCAAAAATTCCTTTGCCCTGGCCTCTATCACTTGCTTGTCCGCATTAGAGGGGATAATATGGGATCTGGACTCCTCAGCATGCTCTCTGCCACCAGGCCTCTGCTTGGAGTAATCCCCTTTTTTTCCCCCACTCTTCTCCCCTTTTTTTGCGAAATCCCCCTTGCGGACATTCTCCTCTTTCTTAAATTTCTTTTCTTTCCAGTAGGTTTCTTCTTTCTCCTCCTCAGCCATCATATTCTTGCTGGTTTGGGACACATCCTTGCTCATGGATGCCCCAGCCATGGCCGGATTTTTCACTTCCCCAGGCTTTTTATCAGCAGCGGGCTTTTCCTCCCGGGAAGTCTTATTTTCATATATAGGCCTTTTCTCCTCACCGGAAGCTGGCTGCCTATCTTCCCGCGCCTTTTGATCCAAATGTTCCCGCAGGTTGACAGCGGGCATCTCCTCCCTGCCCTCCTCTTTCTTGGCGGCACGTATCCTGGCCACCTTGGCGCCTATGCCAAAAAATCCGCTCTTCCCCTGATCCAATACCTCATAGTGCAGCTTAGAGCTGGGTATGCCCAGCTTGCGGCAAGCTTCTGTAATGCAGTCGTTGACGCTTTTTGCCGACACCTCTATATATTCCATACCGAAACCCCCTTACTTTTTGGTATTTTTCTCATTGTATTTCTTGACCATATTGGCTCTATCCCGCAGGCTGCCGGCCGGCGCATCCTTATACGCCTCTGTATCCTGGTCCTGCCTATCTCCAGAAACCTGTATATTCTTGGTTTTCATAGCGGCATAGGCATTTAACTTGGCCTGCTTTTCCCGGATTTTCTCTATTTTCTTGGCGCTCTTATCCGCATTCTTTTCCAGCAATGCATCAAAATCCATCTTGTCTATGTGCTTATTGATCAGCACCTGTTGCACGCTGCGCACCACAGAGCCGGCTATCCAGTATAGGCCCAGACCCGTGGGAAAGGAAAAACAGAACAC
>JBGYPP010000056.1:0-37053 GCA_041838515.1 Acetatifactor sp.
GAGAGAACAATTGGAGAGAGAACAACTGGAGAGAGAACAACTGGAGAGAGAACAACTGGAGAGAGAACAACTGGAGAGAGAACAGATGGAGAGAGAACAGCTGGAGAGAGAACAACTGGAGAGAGAACAACCGGAGAGAGAACAACCGGAGAGAGAACAACCGGAGAGAGAACAACCGGAGAGAGAACAACTGGAGAGAGAACAACTGGAGAGAGAACAGCTGGGGAGAAAATTTTTAGAGATTTTGTCAAAACAATCGAGCATGCAGATTCGGAGGGCAGGGGGCATCAAGCCCAGGCCTGGTTGTCGGTTTTGGACTGGACACCGCAGTCTGTAGAGGAAATCAGCCGCAGGCTGGAGGAGGCGGGGATGGGAGTGGACGGATGCCTCCGCGCAGCTTTGTTGGCCGCCTGTGTGGAGGGCGTGGCCAAGGAAGCGGCCCCCGGATACTTTTTTCTCTCCCCGGAGGGTGCGGCCCGGTGGATGGGAAAGAGATAGAGAAAAATGGCAAAAATGTGTTCTGCTTCTTGAATTATGGCTGCAGAATGTTGTATACTGAAAGTAATTTAAGGAATCCATAACGAATTTGACCATCTGTTCATTCCTTTTTTTCCTGTTATCTTATCCAAATGAATTCCATAGAGGTATGTTATGCGTGCAAAATATGAATCCCTGCCCTTGTTGCAATTGCGTGAATTGGCCAAGGTGAGGGGCATCAAGCAGGTTACTTCGTACAAAAAGCAGGCGTTGGTGGAGCGCATGCTGGAGGAGGATGCCAAGGAGGCTGCGGCGGCCTCCAAGGCTTTGCCGGAGGGCAAGAAACTGGGGGATAAGGCTGTGGTGGATTCCAGGCCCCATGTCTCCGGTGCGGTGACGAAAGGCGATAAGGAGAAAGCGGCCCAGACCATTTCCGCCGGCCGGAGTAGAAATTTGTCCAAACAGCGCCCGGGGGAAGGGGATAGGACAAGGCAGGAATATGCCCATAGCGCCTCTGGTGATGACCAGGCTTTGGATGGCAGAGGAGTGGAGAGAAGCTCCAGGACAGGCATGGCGGATGGCAAAGGTTTGGCTGTGGCGACAGGGTCTGCTGCCGGGGATGGCAAAGGAGCGGATATGGCGCCCCTTACGGCCTCTGTGGAGTTCCAGGCGGGTGAAATCTCTGTCCGGCCAGCAACCGTGGAGGCAAAGGGAGGGGAAAATCCGGGAAAATCCTCCGGCAGCGAGGGCCGGGGGGATTATTTTAAGGATATGGACAGCGGCCAGGAGGCCAATGGAGTATTGGAGGTAATGCCGGATGGTTATGGTTTTATCCGGTCCGCCAATTTCATGCCCGGGGAGCAGGATGTCTATGTATCCCCCAGTCAGATTCGCCGATTCCGTCTAAAAACCGGCGATGTACTCTGCGGAAATACCCGTATTAAGACCCAGCAGGAAAAGTTCAGCGCCTTGCTTTTTGTCAAGAGTATCAATGGATATGCGCCTGCTGAGTGTGAGAGGCGCAAGAATTTCGAGGATCTGACCCCTATATTCCCTGACTCCCGCATACGGCTGGAGCATCCCGGCTGCAGTCTGGCCATGCGGGTGATGGATTTGGTTTCCCCAGTGGGCTTGGGGCAGAGGGGCATGATCGTATCCCCTCCCAAGGCGGGGAAAACCACCTTGCTGAAAGATGTGGCCAAGGCTATTTTGGCCGGCCGGCCCAAGGCCCATATGATCATCCTGCTGATAGACGAGAGGCCTGAGGAGGTGACGGATATACAGGAAGCCATCATGGGTCCCAACGTGCAAGTGATTTACTCCACCTTTGACCAGCTGCCGGAGCACCATAGGCGGGTGTCGGAGATGGCCATAGAGAGGGCTAAGAGGCTGGTGGAACATGGGGAGGATGCCATTATTCTGCTGGATAGCATCACCCGGCTGGCCAGGGCTTACAACCTGATTGTGCCTCCCAGCGGGCGGACCCTATCCGGCGGTCTGGATCCCGCTGCCCTGCATATGCCCAAACGTTTCTTTGGCGCAGCCAGAAACATACGGGGGGGAGGCAGCCTGACCATACTGGCCACGGCTCTGGTGGATACGGGTTCCAAAATGGATGATGTCATCTATGAGGAGTTTAAGGGCACCGGCAATATGGAAATGGTGCTTGACAGAAAATTATCAGAAAAGAGAGTTTTCCCTGCCATAGATTTGGCAAAATCTGGCACCAGGCGGGAGGATTTGCTCCTGTCCAGGGAGGAGAGGGAGGCCATGGATCTGATGCGCAAATCCCTGCACTCTCTGCGGGCTGAAGAGGCTGCGGACAAGATTTTGGATATTTTTGCCAGAAGCCAAAACAACCAGGAATTTGTGCAGGTTGTCAAAAAAATCCTGCGGGATAAGAGTATGTAAGTTATTTCTCGTCCTTGCATGTACTCCGGGGGCAGGCAAGGCTGGACTGTGGACGGAAATTGACAAAGTAATTTTTGCAGTGGTATGATGAATCGATGTGGCAACTGGTTTTGGACTCGGGAAAGGATGGATATATGGCAGTATTTCGTGGGGCCGGTGTGGCCATAGTGACGCCCATGCTCGCTGACGGTAGCGTGGATTATGATTCCTTTGGCGAATTGATAGAGATGCAGATTGCAGGGGGGACGGATGCCATCATAGTCTGTGGTACCACAGGCGAGGCTTCCACGCTGACCCATGAGGAGCATCTGGAGGTTATAGATTACTGTGTGAAAAAAGTGGCAAAACGCATACCTGTAGTGGCCGGCACCGGATCTAACTGCACGGAAACGGCCATATACCTCTCCCAAGAGGCCCAGGCGCGGGGTGCAGATGCCCTGCTGGTGGTTACGCCTTATTATAACAAGGCCACGCAGAAGGGTTTGTACAATCATTTTGCCGCAGTGGCTGCTTCTGTGGAGCTGCCCATCCTTTTGTACAATATTCCCGGCCGCACGGGCTGCAATATGACTCCGGAAACGTCCATGGCGCTGTGCCGGGATGTAAAAAATATTGTTGGCATTAAGGAGGCTTCGGGCAATATTAGTCAGATCGCCCATTTGGCCGCACTTTCCAAGGGAGAGATGGATATCTATTCCGGCAATGATGACCATATACTGCCGGTGCTGTCTTTGGGCGGCATCGGTGTGATTTCTGTGCTGTCCAATGTGGCTCCCCGCCAGGTGCATGAACTGTGCCAGAAGTATATGGATGGCCATGTGGAGGAGGCTTGCCAATTGCAGCTGGAGGCTATGGAAATGTGTAATGTCCTCTTCTGCGAGGTGAATCCCATACCGGTCAAGGCGGCCCTGGACATGATGGGGTACGGCGGCGCGCATCTGCGCATGCCCTTAGAGGAAATAGAGCCTGCCAATAGGGAGAAACTGCGCAAGGCAATGCAAAACTATGGATTGTTGCAGAAATAACTATTAAAACAAAACCCGCTTCCAGAGCGGAATGTATGAGAAATCTCCCCTTAGTCGCAGCTGCGCCCGGTCGGGCTGTCCGGTCCGGCTTTCGAGCTTGCGCAATATTTTTAAAGAAAGCCGCTCCAAAAGCGGGTTTCAGACAGGAGCATAGGATGGCAGTACGCATAATACAGCATGGGTATTTTGGCCGTATGGGTCAGGCGGTGGCTGCGCTGGCCGCCGGAGATAACCGTGTGGATTTGGTGGCGGGAATAGACAGGCCGGATGCCGGGCAGGGACAGGTCCTGCCGGTGTATGCCCGGCTGGAGGACTGCGTTCAGGAGGCGGATTGTGTCATTGATTTCTCCAGGGCGGAGGCCGTACCCCCTTTGCTGGAGGCCTGCATGGCAAAATCTCTTCCCTGCGTGCTTTGCACTACGGGCTTGGATACAGAAAACCAGGCCCTGGTGGAAAGGGCGGCCGGGAGCATAGCTATACTGCAATCGGCCAATATGTCCCTGGGGATCAATCTGCTCTGCAAACTGCTGGGACAGACTGCCCCGTTGCTGCATGGCGCCGGTTTTGATGTGGAGATATATGAGAAACATCACAGGCAGAAGCTGGATGCGCCCAGCGGTACGGCCCTGGCGTTGGCGGCGGCTGTCAATAGCGGCCTGCCTGCTCCCTTGGAGCTGGTCTATGACAGAAGCCGGGTTCGGGAGAAGAGGGGTGTGGGGCAGCTTGGCATAGCGGCCATGCGCGGAGGAACCATAGTGGGTGAGCATGAGGTGTTTTTCGCCGGGGAGGATGAGGTGATTTCCTTTTCCCACACGGCGTATTCCCGCAGCGTATTCGCTAAGGGGGCTATAGAGGCGGCTATTTTCCTGGCAAAGCAGGCTCCGGGCTTGTATACCATGGGCGATGTCATAGGGAATTGAGGCGGAGGTAGCCGATGGCTGGTCAAAGCAGGAGGCGGGAATCCTCCCTGGTAGCAGTTTTTTTTCGGGAAATTTTTATCGATGGTCTGAGCGGCATGGCTCTAGGCCTATTTTCCACTCTGATCATAGGCACGATATTGGGCCAGGCGGCGGGATTTTTGCCCTCTCCGGTGGATGGATACGTACAGTCTGCCTCCCTGGCTGCCAAAACCATCACTGGCGCCGGCATAGGCATGGGCGTGGCGCAAAAACTCAGGGCCAGGACCTTGACCTCCATATGTGCGGCTGTGGCCGGCATGGTGGGGGCCTTTCCCTCTATTTTATCCATGGAGGCGATGGCGCTGGGCAGGCCGGGTGAGCCTCTGGGCGCATTTCTGGCCGCACTGGCCGCCGTCTGGATAGGCCGACTGGTGGAGGGCCGTACCGGTCTGGATATACTGCTCACCCCCTTGGCCGCCATATTGGGGGGCAGCGCAGCCGGCATGGCGGCAGGAGAGCCTATCTCCGCCATTATGCTTTGGCTGGGCAATCTGGTCAATATCAATGTGGAGCGTTATCCCATAGTCGGAGGCGCGGTGGTGTCCGTCTTGATGGGTATTATTCTGACCCTGCCCATCAGCTCGGCGGCCTTGGGCTTGTCCATGGGCATATCCGGGCTGGCGGCAGGCGCGGCCACAGTGGGCTGTTGTTGCAATATGGTGGGATTTGCCGTGATCAGCTACCGGGAGAACAAGTTGGGAGGCCTGATAGCCCAGGGTCTGGGTACGTCCATGCTGCAGATGCCCAATATAGTCAAAAATCCCCTTATCTGGCTGCCCTCCATACTCTCCAGCGCGATATTGGGACCTGTTTCCTCCGCCGTGCTGCGCATGACCAACACGCCCATAGGTTCCGGCATGGGTACATCCGGCTTGGTAGGGCAGATTGCCGCACTTTCCTCCCTCCAGGAGGGGGGCAGGAGTCTGGGCCTCAGCCTGGCGCTGATAGGCATTATGCACTTTTTGCTGCCGGCTGTTTTGAGCCTGGCCATAGCCGAGTGGATGCGTGGGCGCAACTGGATACGATATGGGGATATGTCCTTGGGCAGGGAATAGGGTGTATGGGGCCGGTATAGCCTATGACTATGCCGGTTTTTCCTTTGTCGGAGCAGTCATTTGCGAATAAACACTTGCCCCGGCATAGTCTTTTGTGTATGATAGTGCCTATACTGAAAAATGGAGCATGGAAAGGAGTATATCATGGTATATTTAGAAGCTGCCGCTGCCGGCCCCGGAGGGATGTTGGTGACCTTGGCCCTGTATGCGGCTGTTTTTGCCGGAATGTGGTTTTTTCTGATACGCCCCAAGAACCAGGAGCAAAAGCGGGTGGCTGCCATGCTGGCCTCTCTGGCCACCGGGGATTGCGTATTGACCACCTCCGGATTTATAGGCACGGTCATCGATATTTCCGGCGATACGGTGATCGTAGAATTTGGCAATAACAAGCATTGCCGTATTCCCATGGAAAAATCCGCCATAGCCCGGGTCGAAAAGGCCTAAGCCAGAGGAGAGTAGGGACCGTGCCCTAGGGTATGGTCCTTTTTTTCCACAGGCCTTTTCCTGGAAAATTTGCCCTGGGCAGGGATTTACCGCGGTGTATGGGCCGGAGGCCGGAAAAGAGGGTTCTTCCCCCTCCGGTACGGAGAAAAGAGGATAGAGTATGTCTGGAGATGGTTCGGCAAAAAAAATAGCTTGTATTCATGGCGATGGCATAGGGCCGGAAATTGTAGGAGCGGCTCTGGAGGTGTTGGACGCCCTTTCGAGGGCTTCCGGCAGGGAGTTTGATACAGTGGATGTGGCCATGGGCGGAGCCTCCATAGATCTTTATGGAGAGCCGCTGACCAGGGAGAATCTGATACTGGCCGGGCAGTGTGATGCTGTGCTGATGGGATCCATAGGCGGGGATACTCTGACCTCCCCCTGGTACAAGCTGCCGCCCCATCTGCGGCCGGAGGCGGGATTGCTGGCTTTGCGCAAGGGTCTGGGCCTTTTTGCCAATCTTCGTCCGGCCAAGCTGTATAACCAGTTGCGTTCCGCCTGCCCCCTGAAAGAGGTGGGGGATGGTATAGATTTGCTGTTGGTGCGTGAGCTGACCGGGGGACTGTATTTTGGAGAGAGGCGTACCACAGTGGAGGCCGGCAGGAGGCTGGCTCTGGATACACTGCCCTACAGCGAGGAGGAGATTCGCCGGGTGGCCCATGTGGCCTTCCGGGCGGCCAGGGGGCGCAGAAAATCCCTGGTCAGCGTGGACAAGGCCAATGTCCTGGACAGCTCCCGGCTTTGGAGGCAGGTGGTGGAGGAGGTATCTGCCGAATATGCCGATGTCAGGCTGGAGCATATGCTTGTGGACAACTGCGCCATGCAGCTGATACTGCATCCCCAGCAGTTTGATGTGATTTTGACTGAAAATATGTTCGGAGATATTTTGTCGGATGAGGCCTCGGTACTGACCGGCTCCATAGGCATGCTGCCCAGCGCCAGCCTGCGGGAGGATGCTTTTGGCCTGTATGAGCCCAGCCATGGGTCTGCGCCCGCGCTGGCCGGTTTGGACGTGGCCAATCCTCTGGCCACCATACTCAGCCTGGCCATGTTGCTAAGGCACAGTTTTGGCTGGGAAGAGGGTGCTTTGGCGGTAGAGGCGGCGGTGGAAACCGCACTGGAACAGGGTTGGCGTACCAAGGATCTGGCTGGGCTGGATACACGTCCGGAGAACATTTTGTCTTGCAGCGGTATGGGGGCCAAGGTGGCCGGACTTTTGCGTATTTGAGCTGGAGGGAAAGGTATGGAGAGCAATAGGGTAAGGCAGGGGGCTTCCAGAGCACCCCACAGAAGCCTTTTTAGGGCGTTGGGCTATACCAGGGAGGAGGAGAAGCGGCCGCTGATAGGCATAGTCAACTCCTATAATGAGATAGTTCCCGGCCATGTGCACCTGGACAAGATCACCGAGGCCGTCCGTTTGGGCGTGGCCATGGCAGGCGGCACTCCGGTGGTATTTCCGGCCATAGCCGTCTGTGACGGCATATCCATGGGGCATATGGGCATGCGCTACTCCCTGGCCACAAGGGATTTGATTGCCGACAGCACGGAGTGTATGGCCTTGGCCCATGGCTTTGACGGCCTGGTCTGCATACCCAATTGCGACAAGAATGTGCCCGGCCTGTTGATGGCGGCGGCCAGGGTGAATATACCCACGATATTTGTATCCGGCGGCCCTATGCTGGCCGGCCGGGTGTCGGGCAAAAAAACCTCCCTCTCCTCGGTTTTTGAGGCGGTGGGCGCCCATGCCGCCGGGCATATGGCGGAGGAGGAACTGCAGGAATACGAGGACAAGGCCTGTCCCACCTGCGGGTCCTGCTCGGGAATGTATACTGCCAATTCCATGAATTGTCTAACAGAAGCCCTGGGTATGGGGCTTGCAGGCAATGGCACCATACCCGCTGTCTATTCGGCCCGCATAAGGCTGGCCAAGGAGGCGGGTATGCAGATTATGGAATTGGTGCGTAGGGATATAAGGCCCCGACAGATTATGACCCCAAAAGCCTTTTCCAATGCGCTTTGCGTGGACATGGCCCTGGGATGCTCCACCAATTCCATATTGCATCTCCCGGCTATAGCCAGGGAGGCCGGAGTAGATCTGGATCTGGAGCAGATCAACGACCTGTCTGCCAAGACACCAAATCTCTGCCACCTGGCTCCGGCCGGGGGGCATTATATGGAGGATCTGGATTTGGCCGGCGGCGTATCTGCCGTCATGGCGGAATTGACCAAGGGAAATCTGCTCCACCTGGATTGCCTGACGGTGACAGGCCACAGCTTGGGAGAAAATATATCCGGAGCGCAGAATCTGGATACGGAGGTGCTTAGGCCCTATGAGAACCCTTACTCCCCTGTGGGAGGCATAGCGGTTTTGCGGGGCAATTTGGCGCCGGATACGGCTGTGGTCAAGCGTTCCGCAGTAGTGGAATCTATGTTGCTCCACCGGGGGCCTGCCAGGGTATTCGACTGTGAAGAGGATGCTGTGGCTGCCATCAAGGGGGGCGCCATACTTTCCGGGGATGTGGTGGTCATACGTTATGAGGGTCCCAAGGGGGGGCCGGGCATGCGGGAGATGCTCTCCCCCACGGCTGCCATAGCCGGCATGGGGCTTGGAGAGTCCGTGGCGCTGATCACCGATGGCCGTTTCTCCGGAGCTTCCAGGGGAGCCTCCATAGGCCATGTATCCCCGGAGGCAGCAGTGGGCGGCCCCATAGCCCTGGTGCGGGAGGGGGATATCATAGTCATAGACATACCGGCCGGGCGTTTGGATGTGGATTTGCCGCCGGAGGAGTGGGAGCGGAGAAGGGCGGAGTGGAAAATGCCGGATAGGCCCCCGGTGCATGGATATCTGGCCAGGTACAGATCCCTGGTGACCAGCGCAAATAGGGGTGCGGTCTTAGAGATAAAGGGGGAGTAATAAGGGCCGGCATGAGGGAAAGGCCTTATCCCGGCCAAAATGGCCTGGACGGCCAGGTTGTATAGTCGGACAGCCATTGGAGGAAATGGTTATGAAAATGACAGGAGCGCATATTTTGATCGCCTGCTTGAAGGAGCAGGGTGTGGATACGGTTTTTGGATATCCCGGGGGCAGTATCCTGCATGTCTATGATGCTTTGTACCAGCATAGGGATGAGATTTTCCATGTGTTGACCTCCCATGAGCAGGGAGCCTCCCATGCGGCGGACGGTTATGCCAGGGCCACCGGCAAGGTGGGCGTTTGCATGGCCACCAGCGGTCCGGGAGCTACCAATCTGGTGACCGGTATAGCCACGGCATATATGGATTCCATACCTATGGTGGCCATCACCTGCAATGTGGTGCTGCCGCTTTTGGGCAAGGATTCCTTTCAGGAGGTGGATATAGCCGGCATCACTATGCCCATAACAAAGCATGGATTTATCGTAAAGGATGTCAAGGATTTGGCGCCCACCATACGCAAGGCTTTCCGCATAGCCAAAAGCGGGCGGCCGGGGCCGGTTCTGGTGGATATTACCAAGGATGTGACGGCCGCGCCCTGGGAGTATGCGCCGGAGATACCGGAGCCTGTGGACAGGCATTGGGAGCCTGTGGAGGGCCAGCTGGAGCAGGCCCTGCATTTGCTCAAAAATGCCAAAAAGCCCTTTATTTACCTGGGCGGAGGCGCCATACTCTCCAATGCCCAGGCTCAGGTGGCCGAATTTGCCAGGCGTTTGGATGCGCCTCTGTGCGACAGTCTGATGGCAAAGGGGGCCTTTGACGGACGGGATCCCAGGTATATGGGCATGATAGGCATGCACGGCACCAAGGCCTCCAATCTGGGCGTCAGCCGCTGTGATTTGCTGGTGGCCCTGGGAGCGAGATTTTCCGACAGGGTGGTGGGCAATCCCAAGAAGTTTGCCGAGAACGCCAGGATTTTGCATATAGATATGGATGCGGCGGAAATCAATAAGAATATACGGGTGGACGGATATCTGACCGGGGATTTGGCCGCAGTGTTGGATACCCTCAATCAGGCCCTTCCCCAGCAGGATCACAGCATCTGGATGGAGGAGGTGCAGGAGCTGAACAGGCGTTTCCCCCTGCGCTATAATCCGGATATGCTCAGCGGCCCTTATATCATGGAGGAGATAGACCGCATTACCGGCGGGGATGCCATTATCAGCACAGATGTGGGCCAGCACCAGATGTGGGCCGCGCAGTTCTTCCGCTATACCCAGCCCCGCACCTTCCTGACATCCGGAGGTTTGGGCACCATGGGCTACGGTCTGGGAGCCTGTATAGGAGCCAAGCTGGGCCGGCCGGACAAGGTGTGCATCAATATAGGCGGTGACGGATGCTTCCGCATGAATATGAATGAGCTGGCCACAGCCTCCCGCTACCAGATACCCATTATCCAAATCGTATTTAACAACAAAGTATTGGGCATGGTGCGGCAATGGCAGACCCTGTTCTATGAGCAGAGGTATTCCCATACCGTACTGGAGGATAAGGTGGACTTTTGCAAGGTGGCCGAGGCCCTGGGGGCGGAGGCCATACGGGTGGAACGCAGAGAGGACTTTGCCCCGGCTCTGGAGAAGGCCCTGGGGGCCAAGGGCCCTGTGGTCATAGAATGTATGCTGCCTCCGGATGATAAGGTTTTTCCCATGGTGCCGGCAGGTGCGGCCATACAGGAGGTCTTTGACGAGGAGGATCTGTTGGCCAGGCAGCAGGGGGTTTAGATGTAGGGGTGCGGAGTTGAAAAGTTTTTTGCGTTTTCTGTGGATATGGCTGGCCATGATGGCCGCTACAGCCCTGGCCGCCTATGGTTTTTTTGTGTGGTACTACAAAAATACGGCAGGCCCCGGACTGTGGGTCAATGGCATATATGCCACCGGCATGGATAAGGATACATTGGAGGAGGCCTTGTTGGCCGCCGCCCCCCTGCCCAAGGTGGAGTTGTTGGACGGTGGGCGGCGGGTGGCCCTGTTTGGCCTGGAGGAGGCCGGTGCTTATGTGGAATTTGGCCCGGCCCTGGAAGAACTCTATGCAGGGGAGGATTCCCTGCTCTGGCCATGGAGGCTGGGGGCGGACAGGCATATGGTCCTGCAACCATCCATCAGGTATAATGAGGCGAAATTTCTGGGGATCTGGTCGGAGCTGCCTTTGGTGAAAAGGGAGCTGGCCGGCAGCACGGCCCTTTCTTTGATTCCGGAGGAGGACGGCAGCTACAGCCTTTATGAGGGAAATAAGCACAGGCTGGATCTGGCGGCTGCGCTGGATGCAGTGCAATCCGCCCTGGCCTCCGGCGTATCCAGCATAGACCTGGCGGAGGCGGACTGTTACCGGGATCTGCCTTGGACTCCCCGGGATGCCGCTGTGGCTTCCATGTGGAAGCGGCTGGAGGCTTTGCAGGAGTCTGCGCTGGCCTGGGATATGGGGGATGGCTTGTATCCCATCAAGGGAGGGGATGCCGTTTCCATGCTGGATAAGGGGGAGGACGGACTGCCTTATTTGGGTGAGGACGGGCTGTTGGCCCTGGATGTGGAGGCTGTGGAGGCCTTTGTGCGGAACTGGGCCGCCCTATACGATACTCTGGGCCAGGAGAGGGAGTTTCTCTCCACCCGAGGGGATGTGATACGGCTCAAGGGCGGCATCTACGGCACCCAGCTGAACCAAAAGGCCGAGGTGGAGTATCTGCTCCAGGCCATACCCCGGGGATGGGAGGAAACCAGGGTGCCGGAGTATATACACAAAACGGATGTCCGGGGCAAGGACGACATAGGCAAGACCTATGTGGAGGTGGATATGTCCTTGCAAAAGCTGTATTATTACCAGGAGGGCATCTGTCTGTACGAAACGGACATAGTCACGGGCAATCTGGCTGCCAGGCACGGCACGCCCCAGGGTGTGAATTATGTCTATATGAAGCAGAAGAACCGGGTGCTGCGGGGCGCGGATTACGCCTCCTTTGTAAAATACTGGATGCCGGTCAAGGGCAACTATGGCATACACGATGCCTCCTGGCGCAGCAAATTCGGCGGGGAGATCTACAAGACGGCCGGCTCCCATGGATGTATCAATGTGCCGCCCAAGACTATGGGTACTCTGTATGATTTGGTGGCTGTGGGAACACCGGTGGTGATGTTTTATTAGAGAGGTGAAAAAATGGAAAGAGTGTGGAATTTTTCGGCTGGTCCGGCCATGCTGCCCCTGGAGGTGCTGGGGGAGGCCGGGGAGGAGATGGAGGCCTATGGCAAAAGCGGCATGAGCGTTATGGAGATGAGCCATAGGTCCAAGGATTATGAGGAGATACTGGACAAGGCCGAGGCGGATCTGCGCCGGCTGATGGACATACCTCAGGAGTATAAGGTCTTGTTCCTGCAGGGCGGGGCCAGTCTGCAGTTTGCCATGGTGCCGATGAACCTTATGCGCCGGGGTCAGGCGGATTATATCATCACCGGCCAATGGGCCAAGAAAGCCTGGCAGGAGGCCAAGCTCTTCGGCCAGGCCCACAAGGTGGCCGGCTCTGAGGAGGGCAATTATGCCTATATACCGGATCTGACGGATCTGCCCCTGCATACGGATGGGGATTATCTGCACATATGTTCGAACAACACCATCTACGGCACCCGTTTCTCCAAGCTGCCGGATACCCAGGGTTTGCCTCTGGTGGCGGATATGTCCAGCTGCATACTCTCCGAGCCCGTGGATGTGCGCCGCTACGGTCTGATCTACGCCGGCGCCCAGAAGAATGTGGGTCCTGCCGGAGTGACTATAGTCATATTGCGGGAGGATTTGCTGCGTGAGGACTTGGACCATGTTCCCACCATGCTGCGGTACAAAACCCATATAGACAATGGCTCCATGTACAATACGCCGCCCACCTACGGGATTTACCTCTGCGGCAAAGTTTTTTCCTGGGTGGAGAAGCAGGGCGGATTGGCTGCTATGGAGGAGAGAAATCAGAAAAAAGCCAAGGTGTTATATGATTTCCTGGACAACAGCAGGCTTTTTTCCGCCACTGTCCAGGGGGAGCATCGCTCTTTGATGAACATACCCTTTGTCACCGGCAGCGAGGATCTGGACAAAAAGTTCCTCAGCGGCGCCAAGGAGGCCGGGCTGGTCAACCTAAAGGGGCATAGAAGCGTGGGCGGCATGCGGGCCAGTATTTACAACGCTATGCCCATAGAGGGCGTGGAGGCGTTGGTGGCCTTTATGCGGGATTTTGAAGCTAAGGAGGGAAGATAACATGCCGGTACTGCACTGCCTAAATCCCATATCCCCCGTAGGCCTGGCCAAGCTGCCTGAGAACTATCAGCTGACTGAGGATATATCCCAGGCCGAGGGCCTGCTGGTCCGCAGCGCCTCCATGCACGATATGGATCTGCCCCAGGGCCTTTTGGCCGTGGCCAGGGCCGGCGCCGGCGTGAACAATATACCCCTGGAGGCTCTGGCCGCCAAGGGCGTGGTGGTGTTCAACACGCCGGGCGCCAATGCCAATGGCGTAAAGGAACTGGTGTTGGCCGGCATGTTTTTGGCCGCCCGGGATATAGCCGGCGGCATACGCTGGGTAGAGGAGAACAAGGACCGCCAGGACATAGCCAAGGCTGCGGAAAAGGAGAAGAAGCAGTTTGCAGGCTATGAGCTGGACGGCAAGAAGCTGGGTATTATAGGCCTGGGCGCCATAGGCGTGCAGGTGGCTAACGCCGCCCGCAATCTGGGCATGGAGGTCTATGGCTACGACCCTTATGTGTCCGTGGATGCGGCTTGGAATTTGAGCCGGGATGTGCGGCATGTGTTCCAGGTGGAGGATATCTACCGGGATTGTGATTATATCACTATCCATGTGCCTCTGATGGATGCCACCCGGGGCATGATAGGGGAAGAGGCCATATCCAAGATGAAAGAGGGTGTGGTTCTGCTGAATTTTGCGCGGGATCTGCTGGTGCAGGAGGAGGCCGTGGTGGCCGCTTTGGCCCGGGGGCGTATGCGCGCCTATGTGACGGATTTCCCCAATCCCACCACCGCCGGAAAAAAGGGCTGCATAGTCATACCCCATTTGGGCGCCAGCACCGAGGAGTCCGAGGACAACTGCGCCAAGATGGCCGTCAAGGAGCTGGTGGAATATCTGGAGCACGGCAATATCAAAAACAGCGTAAATTATCCCGATTGCGATATGGGTCCCGCCTTGCAGGAGGGGCGTATAGCCATATTCCACAAAAATATCGCCCAGATGATCTCCCAGTTCACCACCTGTATAGGCGCAGAGGGCATCAATATCACGGATATGACCAACAAGTCCAAGAAAGAGGTGGCATATACACTGTTGGATATAGAGAAAAAGGCCGATGCGGACCTGCTGGCCAAGCTCTCTGCCATAGAGGGGGTTTTCCGGGTGCGGGCCATACGTTAGGCCGTATTTGTCAGCAAAAAAGGCTTCCAGGGCATACAGCCTCCGGAAGCCTTTTTGACTGGCCGGATTTCTCAGCGGAAGAGGAGGGGCGGGCCGTCCCCGCTATTGATATCGGCAAAATCCTCCTGCAATTTGGCCTGGCTCTTGGCCGCGGCCTCGCTTTGGAGATCCATATAGAGGATAAACATATCCGCCAATTCCATTTGGTGTTTGCCGGCCAATTCCTCCATAATGGGCTTTAGCGCCTCCAACTGTTGGGATACCGGCACTTTCTGGGGGTCTATATCCCCCAATACCTCTTCGGCATATTTGTTTATGGTTTCCAATATCTCTCTGTCCTTGGCTGTCAACGCTCTCTCCTTTCCCCCGGCAAAACTGCGGCGAAACAGTATTATACCACGCATGGGCGGCCTGCGCCACTGCCTTTGCGCTCTTGCGCCAGGCAAGGCCTTTTTGTATAATGGTGTTTATGGTCAAAAGTGTAGAAAGGTTGGTAAGAGAGGATGTCCATATATAGACGAGAGGAGGCCGGACGGCGGCTCTGGGCTGTTATTCCACTGCTGTTGGCGCTGGCTTTGGCCGGCTGCGCAAAAAGCGGCCCTCCGGAGAGGGTTTCAGAGCCCACTATGTATATAGGCGAAAAAGGCGAGATCCGCATTTATATGGTGGAGGAATTTGACAAGGAACTATATAGCGTGGAGGATCTGACCGCAATGGTGGAGGAGGAGCTGGCGCAGTGGAATGTCGGCGGCCAGGAACGCATTCGCTTTCTTCATGTGGGAGAGGCGGCAGAGGATGCCAAAAATCTGATGCTGGTGCTGGAATATGCCGATTGGAAAGCATATGCCGAGCATACGGGTCTGGGCCTGTATGTGGGTCCGGTGGCGCAGGCCGGAGCCCAGGGTATATCTATACAGGGCCAAATGGCGGATCCCGCCCAGGAGGGCGGCGCAGTGGATGTGCAGACCATATTGGGCTATGGGCAGAGCACGCTGATTATGGTTGAGGACAAGATGAAGATTATCAGCGCCCGGCCTGTGCGCTTTCTCAGCAGCCAGGCCCAGCTTCTGGATGCGCATACAGTGGACAATGTAGCCGTAGAGGGCATGACATATATTGTGTGCAAATAATTAAAATAATGTGAAAATATCACATTTTTATAAAAGGAGAGAGCAATGGAAAAGACCATGGAAAAAATCGTCGCTTTGGCCAAATCCCGGGGCTTTGTCTACCCCGGATCGGAGATCTATGGGGGGCTGGCCAACACCTGGGATTATGGCAATTTGGGCGTGGAGCTGAAGAATAATGTGAAAAAAGCCTGGTGGCAGAAATTTGTCACGGAAAATCCCTACAACGTGGGCGTGGACTGCGCCATTTTGATGAATCCCCAGACCTGGGTGGCCAGCGGGCATCTGGGCGGTTTTTCCGATCCTTTGATGGACTGCCGGGAATGTCATGAGCGTTTCCGCGCGGACAAGCTGATAGAGGATTATTTCGCCGGCCAGGGGCAGAGTCCGGAGGAGGGCATAGATGCCTGGAGCCATGAGAAGATGAAAGCCTTTGTGGATGAGAAGCAGATTGCCTGCCCCAGCTGCGGCAAGCGCAACTTTACGGATATACGCCAATTCAACCTGATGTTCAAGACTTTCCAGGGTGTGACGGAGGATGCCAAGAACACGGTGTATCTGCGCCCGGAAACGGCCCAGGGCATATTCGTCAACTTCAAAAATGTGCAGAGGACTTCCCGCAAGAAAGTGCCCTTTGGCATAGGCCAGATAGGCAAGTCTTTCCGCAATGAGATCACCCCGGGCAATTTCACTTTCCGTACCCGGGAATTCGAGCAGATGGAACTGGAGTTCTTCTGCGCCCCGGATACGGATTTGGAGTGGTTCGCCTATTGGAGGGCCTTTTGCATAGACTGGCTGAAGAAGCTGGGCCTCAAGGAGGAGGAACTGCGGGTGAGAGACCACTCCCCGGAGGAGCTGTCCTTCTATAGCAAGGCCACAACAGACATCGAATTCCTCTTCCCCTTTGGCTGGGGCGAACTCTGGGGCATAGCAGACAGGACGGATTACGATCTGAGCCAGCACCAGCAGGTGTCTGGGGAGGATATGTCCTATTTTGATGATGAGAAAAGGGAGAAGTACATACCCTATGTGGTGGAACCCTCTCTGGGCGCGGACAGGGTGGTGCTGGCATTCCTCTGCGCAGCCTATGACGAAGAGGAGTTGGAGGGCGGCGAAATGCGCACCGTCCTGCGCTTCCACCCTGCGCTGGCGCCGGTAAAAGTGGCCGTTTTGCCTTTGAGCAAGAAGCTGAGCCCGGCTGCCGAGGAGGTGTACGCCCGCCTCTCCAAGCGTTTTAACTGTGAATTTGATGACAGGGGCAATATAGGTAAGCGCTATAGGCGGCAGGATGAGATAGGCACGCCCTTTTGCATCACCTACGACTTTGATTCTGCGCAGGACGGCAGCGTGACTGTACGCTTCCGTGACAGTATGGAGCAGGAGAGGGTGGCCATAGAGGAGCTGGAGGCCTATTTCTGGGAAAAATTGGATTTTTAGGGGGTGTGAACCATGCAATATAGGAGTGTAAATGAACTTCGCCGCCTTTTTTTGGACTTCTTTGCCCAAAAAGAGCATTTGGTGATGAATAGCTTTTCTCTGGTGCCGCATAATGATAACAGCCTGCTGTTGATCAACTCCGGCATGGCGCCCCTTAAGCCCTATTTCACCGGGCAGGAGATCCCTCCCAGGCGCAGGGTGGCCACCTGTCAAAAGTGCGTGCGCACAGGGGATATAGAGAATGTGGGCAAGACGGCCAGGCATCTGACCTTTTTTGAGATGCTGGGGAACTTTTCCTTTGGAGATTATTTTAAGAAAGAGGCCATAGCCTGGAGCTGGGAGTTCTTGACCCAGGATCTGGGTATGGATCCCGCCCGCCTATACCCCTCCATTTATTTTGAGGATGAGGAGGCCTTTGAGATCTGGACCAAGGACATAGGCGTGGCTCCGGAGCGCATCACCCGCTTTTACAGGGATGAGAATGGCAAGTGCGACAATTTTTGGGAGCATGGCGCCGGCCCCTGCGGTCCCTGTTCTGAGATATACTATGACCGGGGGGAGGCCTATGGCTGCGACAAGCCCGACTGCAAGGTGGGATGCGACTGCGACCGGTATATGGAGGTTTGGAATAATGTCTTTACCCAGTACAATGGGGATGGACAGGGACATTATGAGGAGCTGGAACAGAAAAATATAGACACGGGCATGGGTCTGGAGCGGCTGGCCGTGGCCGTGCAGGATGTGGGCGGCGTATTTGACATAGACAGCATGCGCGCCATCAGGGATAGGATATGCAGCCTTAGCGGGGCGTTCTACGGGAAGGATGCCAAGGCGGATATCTCCATACGTCTGATTACCGACCATATACGCTCGGCTACCTTCCTTGTCAGCGACGGCATACTGCCCTCTAATGAAGGACGGGGATATGTGCTGCGCAGGCTGATACGAAGGGCGGCGCGCCATGGCCGTATGCTGGGAGCCCGGGAGGGATTTTTGGCCAATCTGGCGCAGACGGTGATAGAGGGATTTGCTGACGGATATCCGGAGCTGGAGGAGAAACGGGATTTTATCCTGCGGGTGCTGGGTCAGGAGGAGGAGAAATTCGCCAAGACCATAGACCAGGGACTGGCCATATTGGAGGAGATGGTGGAGGGACTGTCCGCCGCAGGCAGCCGGGTGCTGGATGGGGATTCCGTGTTCAAGCTCTATGACACCTATGGCTTTCCTGTGGATTTGACCACGGAGATTTTGGAGGAGAAGGGCCTTAGTATAGACGGGGAGGGTTTTGCCGCCGCCATGGAGCAGCAGCGCCGTCAGGCCCGCAGCGCCCGCAAGGCCACCAATTATAT
This sequence comes from Acetatifactor sp., assembly GCA_041838515.1. Classification (GTDB taxonomy): domain Bacteria; phylum Bacillota; class Clostridia; order Lachnospirales; family Lachnospiraceae; genus JBGYPP01. The sequence goes on from JBGYPP010000056.1 coordinate 18,192, forward strand.
GGGAGCGGAGGCTACGGTCTATGAGCAGCTGGATCCCTCCTTACAATCGGAGTTTGTAGGATATGGAGCTATGTCCGGCCAGGGCCATATACTGGCTCTGACCACGGAGAGCCAGGTGGTAGAGGCTCTAGTGGATGGGGAGGGCGGCACGCTGATCGTGGATAAAAGCCATTTCTACCCCACCATGGGCGGCCAGTGCGCAGATAAGGGCCGGGTGCGTTCCAAGGGCGGAGAGTTCGCCGTAGAGGATACCATCAAGCTTGGCGGTGGCAAGATTGGCCTGGTGGGACGGGTGACCAAGGGCATGCTCTGCCGGGGAGAGGCGGTGGAGCAGTCTGTGGATGTGGACAGGAGGCTGGATATAGCCAAGAACCACAGCGCCACCCACCTGCTGCATAAGGCCTTAAAGCAGACCCTGGGTTCCCATGTGGAACAGGCTGGATCCATGGTAGATGCCGACAGGCTGCGCTTTGACTTTAGCCATTTTGGGGCCATGAGCCCCCAGGAATTGGATATGGTGGAGTTGGCCGTCAACAGGGCCATAGCCGCCAACTGGCCTGTCATCACCAAAGAGATGGGGCTGGAGGAGGCCAAGGCAGCCGGCGCCACTGCGCTCTTTGGGGAGAAGTACGGCCAGAGCGTGCGAGTGGTGTCCATGGGGGAGTATTCCATGGAGCTTTGCGGAGGCACCCATGTGCCCTCCACCGGCATGATAGGCTGCTGCAAGATTGTGCAGGAGTCCGGTGTGGCTGCCGGCGTGCGCCGCATAGAGGCGGTTACCGGCCTGGGTGTTTTGGCGCATTATGCCTCCAGGGATGCTCTGCTGGAAAATATGGCCGCCCAGCTGAAAGCCCCGCTGGGACAGGCTGCGGACAAGCTGGCCAACCTGCTGAAAGAGAACAAACGTTTGCAATCTGAATTGGAGGCTTTGAAGAACAAGGCGGCCAAGGAGGCCTTGGGAGATGTGGAATCCCAGATATCCCAGGTGGCTGGCGTGCCTTACCTAGCCAAGGCCGTGGAGGGCGTAGAGGGAAATGCGCTGCGTGAGCTGGCGGATCAGATGAAGGAGAGGCTGGCCGGCGGCGTGATCGTATTGTTTGGCATACAGCAGGGCAAGGTGTCCATGGTGGCCATGGCTTCGGAGGAGGCCCAGGCCAAGGGGGCCCATGCGGGCAATCTGATTAAGGCGCTGGCGCCGCTGGTGGGCGGCGGAGGCGGAGGCCGGCCGGCCATGGCGCAGGCCGGGGGCAAGAATCCCCAGGGCGTGCCTGGGGCCTTGGATGCCGTGGGAGAACAGTTGGCCTTGCAGCTGCGGGCTTGATGCCGGCCATGGCGCAGGCCGGGGGAGGGGGATATGCAGTATTCACAGTTGCCGGGCAAGGAATACCACATACAGTTGGGGCCGGAGGATGTGGGCGCATATGGCATACTGCCGGGAGATCCCGGCCGCTGCCAGGCCATAGCCGCCTATCTGGACTCCCCCCGGCTGGTGGGGCATAATAGGGAATATGTCAGTTATACGGGCCTGCTGGAGGGGGAGAGGGTGACTGTAACCTCCACCGGCATAGGCGGCCCTTCGGCGGCTATAGCCCTGGAGGAGCTGGCGCGCTGCGGATTAAAAACATTTGTTCGAGTTGGTACCTGCGGAGGCATTCAGACCCATGTACAGGGTGGGGATTTGGTCATAGCCTCCTCTGCCGTGCGCATGGAGGGTACCAGCCGGGAATATGCCCCCCTGGAGTATCCGGCCACGGCGGATTTTGGGCTGACCTGCCATCTGGCCCAGGGAGCTGCCAAGCTGGCCGCCCAGGCCAATGTGCGGGTCCATGTGGGCGTGGTGCAGTGCAAGGATTCCTTTTATGGGCAGCACAGTCCGGAGCGCATGCCGGTGTCTGGGGAGCTGCTGGCAAAGTGGGAGGCTTGGAAACGCCTGGGCGTGCTGGCCTCGGAGATGGAGTCTGCGGCTTTGTTTGTGGCAGGGGCAGCGCTGGGCCTTAGAGGAGCATCGGTGTTTTTGGTGGTGGCCAATCAGGAGAGGGCCCGTCTGGGCTTGGAAAATCCCTTGGTACACGATACGGATTTGGCTATACGCGCCGGCATAGAGGCGTTGCGGCTGGAGATACGTCAGGCAAAGGGTCTGGCCGGGGAGGCTGGCCATGGAGCGTAGATCCGCCTTGTCAAGGGAGCAGGCAAAGCAGCTTTTGGCCCTGGCCAAGGAACAGCTGCCCATGGCGTATGCACCTTATTCCCAATTCTGGGTGGGGGCTGCGCTTTTGGCTGCCTCCGGCAGTATATACATGGGCTGCAATATAGAAAATGCAGCCTATACTCCAGGCAACTGCGCTGAGCGCACGGCCTTTTTCCAGGCGGTTAGCCGGGGAGAGAGGGAATTTGTGGCTATATGCGTGGTAGGAGGGCATCTGGGACATATACAGGGACTAACTCCTCCCTGCGGTGTGTGCCGCCAGGTGATGATGGAGTTTTGCTCCCCGGATTTTTTGATCCTGCTGTCTGGGGATGGGCAGCAGTGGTCCGAGCACAGGCTGGGGGATATGCTGCCTCTGGGCTTTGGTCCGGGCACTCTGCAACACTAGGATATCCAAAGAAATCTGCCTCTTGGATAGATGTCCAAGAGGTTTTTTTCGTCGCTCTTGCCTGCCCCAAGGCCTTGGCAACTGGACCCATACTGCGCTGAAAAAGCAGCCCCTCCATCTTCCGTTCCAAGGCCTTGGCAACTGGATTCATACTGCACTGAAAAAGCAGCCCTCTCCATCCTCCCTTCCAAGGCCATGGCAACTGGACCCATACTGCACTGAAAAAGCAGCCCTCTCCATCTTCCGTTCCAAGGCCTTGGCAACTAGACCCATACTGTACTGAAAAAGCAGCCCTCTCCATCTTCCGTTCCAAGGCCAGCCTGTCGGGAGGAGAGTCTTGATGGGCTTGGAAAAATCTATTGTAGCAGAAATAATAAAAAAAGATGCAATTATTTGTGGTATGTTCTTAAAAATCCCCTTGACAAAGAAAAAACGTTAGAGTACACTAACTTATGCTGTAAAGTGGAAAGGGGTGGAATATGCCTTTGTCTATGGTGGAGCCGGGCAAAACCATGACCGTGATGCGCATAGGCGGAAAGCCGGAGGTCAAGCATTTCCTTGAAAATCTGGGATTTGTGCCGGATGCCAAGGTTTGTGTCGTGGCCAGTCTGGACGGCAATCTTATCGTGCATATCCGGGACGGCAGGGTGGCTATTAGCAAGGATATGGCCGGAAAAATTTTTGTGGCATAAGGAGGAAGCATGGAAACGTTGAACAAAGTGGCTGTGGGCCGGACGGTGCAGGTGGTCAAACTCCACGGCGAGGGGCCGGTGCGCCGGCGTATGATGGACATGGGTTTGACCAAGGGTGTAGAGGTCTATGTGCGCAAGGTGGCGCCTCTGGGGGATCCCATAGAGGTTACAGTGCGGGGATATGAATTGTCCGTGCGCAAGGAGGATGCCGCCATGGTGGAGGTGGCTCCCAAGTAAATCCTTTTTTTTGCAAGGCGGTTAGGATTGCCTTTGGAGGAGCTTTCCGGGAAGCAAATTTTTTTTTGGCAAGGTTAGCCATGACTTTTTGCCATGGGCCGCATAGATAGATATAGGGCTTATACCCCAGTGAGGAGCAGAGATGAATATTGCATTAGCAGGCAACCCCAATAGTGGAAAAACCACATTATTCAACGCTTTGACAGGTTCCAACCAATTCGTGGGCAACTGGCCGGGCGTGACCGTGGAGAAAAAGGAGGGCAGGCTCAAGGGCCACAAGGATGTGGTTGTAGTGGATCTGCCCGGCATTTATTCCCTCTCCCCTTATACCCTGGAGGAGGTAGTTACCCGGGAATTTTTGCTGTTGGGAGAGGTGGACGTCATACTCAATATCGTAGACGGCACCAATTTGGAGAGGAACCTCTATCTGACCAGCCAGCTGCTGGACATGGGCATACCCATGGTGCTGGCGGTGAATATGATGGATCTGGTGGAGAAAAATGGTGACAAGCTGGATATAGGCCTATTGTCCAAGGCTCTGGGATGTCCCGTGGTGGAGATCTCGGCTCTAAAGGGCCGGGGCGTAATGGATGCCGCCAAAAAGGCCATAGAGGAGGCGGGAAGAAAGGCGGCGCCCAGTCCTATGGTTTTGGATTCCCCTCTGGAGAAGCGTATACAGGAAGTGGAGGCTTTGATGGATCCTTCTTCCAAAAAGATAGGGCGTTTTCTGGCCATAAAGTATTTGGAGGGGGATGCCAAGATATTACAGGGCGCTTCTATAGATGCCAAGGCTCTCAGCCCTGTGGTGGAGGCCTTGGAGAAAGAGATGGACGATGATGTGGAGAGCATCATAGCCAACGCCCGCTACCAGGCCATTGCAAAAATGATTCAGAAGGCTATTTCCCGCAGCCGCAAGCACAGCATGACGCTGTCTGACAAGATAGACCGGATCGTGACCAACCGTTTCCTGGCCCTGCCCATCTTTGCCGCTGTCATGGTGGCCGTCTACTATGTGGCGGTGACCACTGTGGGTACCTGGCTGACGGACTGGGCCAATGACGGCGTATTCGGAGAGGGTTTTAGCCTCTTTGGCATGGACATACCCGGCGTGCCCGTAGTCGTGGGCGGGTGGCTGGAGGCCGTAGGGGCCTCGGAGGCGGTAAGCGGCCTGGTGCTGGACGGCATAGTGGGCGGCGTGGGCGCCGTTCTGGGCTTTGTTCCGCAGATGTTGGTGCTGTTTGCCTTTTTGGCTTTTTTGGAGGGCTGCGGATATATGGCCAGGGTGGCCTTTATTATGGACAGGATATTCCGCCGCTTCGGCCTTTCCGGCAAATCCTTTATCCCCATGCTCATAGGCAGCGGCTGTTCCGTTCCGGCCATTATGGCCTCCCGTACCATAGAGAGCGACAGGGATAGAAAGATGACCATTATGACCACCAGCTTTATCCCCTGCGGAGCCAAGCTGCCGGTGATCGCATTGATCAGCGGCGCCCTCTTTGGCGAGGCCTGGTGGGTGGCGCCCAGCACGTATTTTATAGGCGTGGCTGCAGTGATCTGCTCCGGCATATTCCTCAAAAAAACTTCCCTGTTCGCCGGTGATGTGGCTCCCTTTGTCATGGAGCTGCCCGCTTACCATATGCCCACGCTGGGCAATGTGCTGCGCAGTATGTGGGAGAGGGGTTGGTCCTTTATAAAGAAGGCCGGATCCATCATCCTGCTCTCCAGCATAGTGGTGTGGTTCTTCTCCAGTTTTGGCGTGGTGGAAGGGCAGTTCCGCATGCTGGAGCCTCTGGAGATGGACTCCTCCATACTGGCGGCCATAGGCAATCTCTTCAGCTGGCTCTTTATTCCCCTGGGATTTGGGGATTGGAAATCTGCCGTGGCTGCTATTTTGGGATTGGTGGCCAAAGAGAATGTGGTCAGCACCTTTGGCATACTCTACGGCTTTGAGGAAGTGGCTGAGGACGGCGCGGAGATTTGGAACAATCTTGCCCAGGCCATGACCCCGGTGGCTGCCTACAGCTTTTTGGTATTCAATCTGCTCTGTGCGCCCTGCTTTGCAGCCATGGGAGCCATTAAGAGGGAAATGAATTCGGCCAAGTGGTTCTGGACGGCTGTGGGATATCAGACTGTATTGGCTTATCTGTCCAGCATAGCTGTGTATCAGATAGGCAGCTGGATTACTGGAGGCGTTTTCGGTTTTGGCACGGTTTTGGGATTTGCCGTTGTGGCCTTTATGCTATATCTGCTCTTTAGGCCGGCAGGCAGCGGAGCAGCCAAGCTGCGGCTGCGAGGAACGGCTGGTGCAATAGGTAAATAAGCAGGCTGTGCCGGCCCATCCGGGCAAGGGTCTGGACACAATACAGGTAAAAGGGCCTTTTCAAGCTCCCAACTGCCTCTTCCGAGGGGCTGTCGGGAGCTTGATTTGGTTTGAGAGAACCCTGTCCGGCCGGGGGTCGAAGATGGTGCAGGCAGAGGCCGGCCGTATAGAGAAAAAACCAGGGCAGCAGGGGAAAATAATCCCCGGAGGAAAATCCCGGCGGGGGAAATCCCAGAGGAATGGTGAGAAAGTCCGGCAGCAGCGCGGCCTGCCGGCGGAGCCGGTCCAGGGGCCAGGCCAGGTCCAGTTTGTACCAGAGGATTTGGTGAAATAATAGAAAGAGGCCAAGGCTGGCCGCCAGGCCTGTTCCGGCCCAAAGCCGTCCGGGGGTTGACTTGCCCTCAGGGTCATCTGCCGGTAAGGGAGCTGCGCCTGGCGGGGAGGTGACCGGCTTTCCCCAAGGCCATGCCAGCAGGGAAGAGGCGCCCAGCAGATTCAATATGCCGAATATGACGGTTTGGGAGGGAATGGCCCAGGCCGTGAGAACTGTGATGGCCAGGCCGGCCAGACTCAATATCAGGCCTTTTTTCCCGGGATGGCGGGATAGGCGGTGGCAGTATCCGGCCAACAGGATAAAACTGCAGCAGATGGCCTGCTGCCATGCCAGCGTCAGAGGCCTGGTATGCCAATCTCCCCAGGAGCCAAAGAGGACGAAATAATCAAAGCAAAAGTGAAAGGCCATCATATGCAGCAGGGCGAAGCCCCGCAGCGCATCCAAGGTCTGTATTCTGGGGCTGATATCCATGCGCATCTCCTTTTGGGCGTTGTTCCAGTATTCTACAAAGTCCCAAAGCGGCTTGTCAATGGGCTTGCATAATCTTTATGCCCATGTTATCATGGTGTTGTAAAGGGGAGTTTATTTCTTAATAATAAGAAGCTGTAAAAGGGAGCCGCCCTTGGCTGATGCCTGGGAGAGAAGAATAAGGAGAACAGGGATATGAATATTTCCGCACTGTCCCCGGCATTGATACCCACCGGAACCCAGGCCTTGGGTGAGATGGGAGTGGCCCTGTTGGATAAGAGCTTGGAAAATATGGAGGCTCAGGGTCAGGGTCTGGTCAATATGATTGATGCAGCTGCTATGGAACGCAGCATACGCCCTTATGTGGGCGGCAATATGGATGTGCGCATCTAGCCCGCAGAATAGGTATTCCTGCCGGCTTTTCTCTTCCCTACGGTCGGACATTGGCAGGGGAGGCGGAAAGCCGGTTTTTTTATTGAAAAATTTTGTCAATGAACATTTGTTTTGTCAAGGAAAAAGCTTGACAATTAGGCTGCTTCCCATTACAATAGCAGAGGTCGGGCCTTGGCGCCCGGAGGAGGCGCAGGTGGATCCTTGGCTTAGGCAGACGCTTTTGTGGGATTTTTATGGAGAGCTGTTGACAGAGCGTCAGCGCAGGGCTTATGGGGATGCCATAGGCCTGGATATGTCCCTGGGGGAGTTGGCCAAAGAGGTGGGCATCAGTCGCCAGGGCGTGCATGATTTGCTGCGCAGGAGTCAGAGGCAGTTGGAGGCCTATGAGGAAAAATTGGGTCTGGTGCGGAGATTTTCCCTGTTGCAGGAGAGGGCCAGACAGATAGAGGCCCTGTGCCAATCCGAGGCATGGCCGGCCGGCGCGGAGGGCCTTCGGGAGGAGATATTCCGGCTGGCCCGGGAGATAGGCGAGGAGTTGTAAGCAGCAGCCAGCCGCTGGGCGGCCGGGAGGATATATGGCATTTGAAAATTTATCCGAAAAATTGCAGAATATCTTTCGTGGTCTGCGGGGCAAGGGCAAGCTCAAGGAAGAGGATGTCCGCCTGGCCCTGAAAGAGGTGCGCATGGCCCTGCTGGAGGCCGATGTGCAGTTCAAGGTGGTCAAGGACTTTGTCAAGACCCTGGAGGAGAGGACCATAGGCCAGGAGGTGTTGGAGGGGCTAAATCCTGCCCAGACCGTGATCAAGGCCGTGAACGAGGAACTGATACGCCTGATGGGCGGAGAGCAGACGGAGCTGGCCTTTCAGCCGGGCAAATCCCTGACTGTGGTGATGATGCTGGGGCTCCAGGGCGCGGGTAAGACTACGGCTACGGCCAAGATCGCCGCAAAGCTAAAGACCAAGGGCAAGAAGCCGCTGTTGGCGGCCTGCGACGTGTACAGGCCGGCGGCCATAGAGCAGCTGAAGGTCAACGGCGCCAAGGTGGGCGTGGATGTCTTTGCCAAGGAGGATTCCAAGGATCCGGTGGAGATAGCCAGGGAGGCAGTCCGCTTGGCCAAGGAGAAGGGATACAATCCGCTTATCTTGGATACAGCGGGCCGTCTGCATATAGATGAGGCCATGATGGCGGAGCTGGAGGCCGTCAAGGCGGCGGTGGAGGTACACCAGAGTTTGCTGGTGGTAGATGCTATGACCGGTCAGGATGCCGTGAATGTGGCCAAGGAGTTTGACTCCCGCATAGGCGTGGACGGGGTGGTCTTGACCAAGCTGGACGGAGATGCCAGGGGCGGCGCGGCGCTGTCCATCAAGGCTGTCACCGGCCGGCCCATCCTCTATGTGGGCGTGGGCGAGAAGCTGGAGGATCTGGATATTTTCTATCCGGACCGCATGGCCAGCCGCATTTTGGGCATGGGGGACGTGCTGTCGCTGATAGAAAAGGCCAGCCAGACTGTAGACATAGACCCGGACAAGGGCAAGGCTATGGCCGGCCGTATGAAAAAGGGTCAGTTCGATTTTGAAGATTATCTGGAGAGCATGAAGCAGATGCGAAAAATGGGCGGCTTGGCCAGCATACTGGGTATGTTGCCGGGCATGGGCATGAACGCCTCACAGCTGGAGTCTATGGTGGATGAGAAGCAGCTGGCACGTATGGAGGCCATAGTCCTATCCATGACACCCCAAGAGCGCTGTGATCCCAAGCTGCTCAATCCCCGCCGCAAGCACCGTATAGCTAAGGGGGCGGGTGTGGATGTGGCCCAGGTCAATAGATTTGTCAAGCAATTTGAGCAAAGCCAAAAAATGATGAAGCAGCTGGGCGGCGGCAGAGGCCGGGGCGGTATGCCCTTTGGTTTTCCTAAGGGCGGCGGTTTTCCCAGGAGGGGCGGTTTCCCTTTTTGATAAGGAAGGGTACCAGTTTTGAAAAATGGATAGATCCAAAGGCGTTTCGGCCGGGCCGGGGCTTTGGTTTATCATATAGGGCCTTTGGGCCCGACACTGCATATTCCCGGCAATCAGGCTGAGGAAAAAATCACATTTTCCCCCTTTCGGGGGCTCATTATGGAGGAAAAAGAACATGGTAAAGATTCGTTTGAGGAGAATGGGCCAGAAGAAATCCCCTTTCTACAGGATTATCGTTGCGGATTCCCGCGCGCCCAGGGATGGCAGGTTTATTGAAGAGATAGGCACCTACGATCCCAAGACCGAACCCAGCACCATCAAGATCGATGCGGAGAAGGCCAAGAAGTGGCTGGGTTGCGGCGCCCAGCCCACGGAAGTGGTGGGCAAGCTGCTCAAAATTGCCGGCATCGAAAAGTAATCTGCCTGGGCCTGTAGTTAGGAGGGTAAGATGAAAGAGTTGGTGGAAGTAATAGCCAAGGCCTTGGTGGATGCGCCGGAGGCAGTCAAGGTGGAGGAGAGGGAGAAGGACGGCAGCTGGATCTACACGCTGTCCGTAGCCCAGCAGGATATGGGGAAGGTGATAGGAAAGCAGGGGCGGGTAGCAAAAGCCATCCGCTCCCTAGTCAAAGCAGCCTCATTCCGGGATGACAGGAAAGTGGACATAGAGATCCTTTAGCAGGGGGATGGCTTGCCATCCGCTCCCTAGTCAAAGCGGCCTCGTTCCGGGATGAGAGGAAAGTGGACATAGAGATCCTCTAGCAGGGGGATGGCTTGCCATCCGTTCCCTAGTCAAAGCAGCCTCATTCCGGGATGAGAGGAAAGTGGATATAGAGATCCTCTAGCAAGGGGATGGCTTGCCATCCGCTCCCTAGTCAAAGCAGCCTCGTTCCGGGATGAGAGGAAAGTGGACATAGAGATCCTTTAGCAGGGGGATGGCTTGCCATCCGCTCCCTAGTCAAAGCAGCCTCATTCCGGGATGAGAGGAAAGTGGACATAGAGATCCTATGACATATATTTTATACTGGAGAGGGGGGGCCTGGCCTCTCCTCCCTTTTTTTGGAGGCGCATATGGAAGTGCATATAGATATGGGCAATATGCTCAAGGTGGGCGTTATTACGGCTCCCCACGGTTTGCAGGGGGAGGTGCGGGTCTACCCTACTACAGATGAGCCAGAGCGTTTTACCCGTCTGCGGCAGGTTTTGCTGGAAAATGCCAAAACCCGGCAGTGGGTGCGCATAAAGGGCGTTAAATTTGTGAAAAATATGGCAATTCTGCGTCTGGAGGGTTTTGACAGGCTGGAGGATGTGGAAAGGCTCAGGCAGAGCAATCTTTGGATAGACAGAAAGGATGCGCTTCCTTTGGGGGAGGACGAGTATTTTGTGGCAGATTTGATAGGTCTTAGGGTGGAGGACGAGGATGGCCAGCCCTTGGGCCGTATAGAGGATGTGATTACCACATCGGCCAATGACGTGTATCAAATTGCCATGGATGACGGCAGGAGCCTATTGCTGCCGGCCATCAAGCAATGTGTCAAAGAGGTGCATATAGAGCAGGGGTTTATGCGCATACATATACTGGAGGGTTTGTTGGATTAGATGAAAATGTGGTTTTTGACCCTTTTTCCCCAGGTGGTGGAGCCATACTTTGCCCACAGCATACTGGGCAGGGCCAGGGAGGCCGGAGTCCTGGAGACGGAAGCGGTGCAGATACGGGATTTTGCCGGCAATAAGCATGGCAAGGTGGACGATTATCCCTATGGCGGCGGGGCAGGCATGTTGATGCAGGCACAACCCATTTATGCGGCTTATGCCTCCTTGCCCTCTGGTCAGAACAGGAGGGTTATCTATGCCTCCCCCCAGGGACGGCGCTTTGACCAGAAATTGGCCAGGGAATTGGCCCGGTCGGAGGAGTTGGTCTTTGTCTGCGGGCATTATGAGGGTGTGGATGAGCGGCTGATAGAGGAGATAGTCACAGACTGTATCTCTATGGGGGATTTCGTGCTGACAGGCGGGGAATTGCCCTGTATGGCCATCGCAGATGCCGTCAGCCGGCTGCTGCCGGGGGTGCTGGGCAATGGGGAATCTGCCAAGGGGGAGAGTTTTCACCTGGATTTGTTGGAATATCCCCAATATACCCGCCCGCCTGTGTGGAGGGGCAGGGTTGTGCCGGAATCCCTTTTGGGCGGCAACCATAGGCAGGTAGAGCAGTGGCGGCGGCAGCAGGCCGAGGAGAGGACCAAGAGCAGGAGGCCGGATTTGTATGCCGTCTACCAGGACCGCCAAAGGCAGATACGCCGTCTGGAGAAGGAAAAAAGGGAAAATATTCATATTATAGAAAGCCTGCGGCGGGGAGAGGGGGATATCCTCTATCAGGGCCGCGGGCTGTTGGTGTGGAGTGAGGCTGCGGGCATAGCTATGGTACAGGGGGATGCTGGGGAGGCATGGGCGCTGATGGCCCATATGCCTCAGGATCTGCGCTATGTGGTGGCGCCCATGGGGGAATTGCAAGAAACTCTGGCCGCCGGCATGGGTTTGGAGTTTATGTCCTGTTGCAGACAGGCCCTGTATACACAGAAAACGCCGCTGAGGGTGCGGCATAAAGACATACGCCCCTTGGAGAGAGGTGATCTGCCCCGGGCGGCCCGATGGTATGCCCATGAGGAGCTATCCTATCTGGAGGGGAGGCTGGCGGCCGGTTGTCTATACGGCTGGTATGGCCCGGAGGGTCTTGGGGGCATGGTGGGGCGCCATGATGACGGAGCCATGGGCATGCTCTATGTGGCAGAGGCATACCGCCGTCAGGGTCTGGCAGCCTCTCTGGAGGCCTTTATGGTCAACAGGGAGCTAGAGCAGGGACATCTGCCCTATGCGCATATTTTTTCGGACAATTCGGCCTCCCTGGCCTTGCAGGAGAAGCTGGGACTCTATCTCTCCAAGGGGGAGATAGTCTGGATGCGGAAGCCCTAGCCTGGCAGTGTGGGCGAGATGGTCTGGGTTGAAGCCTTCCATGTATGATGATGCAAAAGTTATGTGCAAATTGCCCAAAATCAGAAATCATATCCGCCCTGGCTTGTCAACTATTGCAGAGATGGTTTAATATATGGAAAGGGCATTTTTGTAAAGGAAAGGAGTTGGGGAGTATGGTTGGAAAACTGAGAAAATGGCTATGGCAGGCTGCTGTATCGCTGGCCGTGGTTTTGTGCCTGGCGGGCTGCTCTGGAGGGGAGGAGGCCGCTGTGATAGAGGAGAGTTCCTCTTCTGCTGCCAGCCAAGAGAGCAGCCAGGCGGAGGAGGCGGTCAGGCTGGGCCGAGTGTATTATCTGAATTTTAAGCCGGAGGTGGAGGCCCAGTGGCAGGCCATAGCAAAGGCGTATCAGGAGCTGACGGGCGTGGAGGTGGTGGTGGAAACCGCCGCTGAGGGTCAGTATGAGCAGGAGCTAAAAACCAAGATACATGGAGAGGGGGGTGTTACCCTCTTTCAGGTCAATGGGCCGGTGGGATATGACTTGTGGAAGGCTTACTGCATGGATTTGACGGACAGCGCCTTGTATCGCCATTTGGTGGACCAGTCCATGGCCGTAAAAGGGGAGGATGGCGGCGTGTATGCCATACCTTATACTGTGGAGGCCTATGGCCTGCTGTACAATCAAGCCATATTGGATAAATATTTTGCCCTGGAGGGGGCCTTGTTCACCCATATGGAAGAGATATCCGGCCTGGAGGCCCTGGAGGCCTTGGCCAAGGATATGGATGCGCGCAAGCAGGAGCTGGGCATAGAGGGGGTATTTGCCTCTACTTCCCTGCGTTTGGGTGAGGATTGGCGCTGGCACACCCATCTGGCCAATCTGCCCATCTATTATGAGTATAAGGATAAGAATGTGGCGGATCTTCCGGACATAGAGTTTTCCTACCAGGAGAATTTCCGCCGGGTGTTTGACTTGTATCTGGACTACGGCGTGATGCCCCGGGAAACTCTGGGGGATGTGGATGTGGCCGCCTCCATGATGGAGTTTGCTCTGGGCAAATGCGCAATGGTGCAAAACGGCAACTGGGCCTGGGGGCAGATATCCTCTGTGGCCGGGAATGTGGTGCAGCCCCAGGACATCAAGATGCTGCCCATATACTTCGGCGTTGATGATGCCAACCAGGGCCTCTGTATGGGAACAGAGAATTACTGGTGTCTGAACAAGGAGGCCGCTCCGGAGGACATTGTGGCCACCATGGCTTTTACCGAGTGGCTGATCACCTCTCAGGAGGGAAAGGCCTTTATGTACAAATCTGTGGATGAGGGGGGACTGGGCAATGCGGCGCCCTTTGACACCTTTGGTCCCGGGGAACGCTCCCAGGATCCCCTGTCTGAGGAGATGTTCCGTCATATGGCCGGAGAGGTGGATTCTATGCCCTGGGTTTTCCGCACCTTTCCCAGCCAGCATTTTAAGGACCATTTTGGAGCCAGCCTGCTGGCTTACGCCAAGGGCAGCATGCCTTGGGAGGAGGTCTGCGTCCAGGTGGTGGAGCAGTGGAAATTGGCGAAATAGGGAGGAATACAAATCCCCCCGCAGCTAGGGCGCATAAGCCTGCTGCGGGGGGATTTTCTGTGGAGGGCTTCCGGCCTTACTCCTCCTCGTCCTCTACCAGCTCGTCAAATTCCACGCTGTCCAGGTACTCGTCAAAGGCCTCGGCCACCTTTTCGTATTCTGCATCTTCCTCGATGGGCGCCAGCTCAGGATCCTCCTCGGGCTTGTCCGGATTTTCCGTATACCGGTACAGCCATACCTCGCCATCCTCGTTCTCCCCATTCTCATCCATGGGGAGCAGGGCGATATATTCCTGCCCATCCACCTCCAGTATGGTGATGATCTCGCAGGTCACATTTTCGCCGTTGTCCAATTCCAATTCAACGGTAATCTCCTCCTCATTGCAGCCGCAGCCGTCCTGTCCACAGCAATTCTTGCCCATGTATATACCTCCCGTTCTCCTGCCCGGTCCTCCGGGCGAAATATGCCAAAGCCAACCGCCCGGTGAGGGCGGCTTTCCTCCCAATGATAGCGCCAAATGTTTTTTTCGGCAACTAGGATTTACAGTACCTTGGAAAAAACGTATAATGAAAATATGGGATTCATAAAGAAAAAAGGGGGTCATCAATGGAATTGCGAAGCGGTATTTTGCCAGATGCGGCCCTCTCTCTGGGGGCTGCTCGGGCAGACGGCCCCTATGGCCGAGGTGTAGTCTTTGCCGCGCTGGTCCACTCCACCCGGACCGTAGGCGGTTTGGCGCTTAGCCGTCCCGCTGAGGGCGGCGTTGTTTTGTACGCCGGCAGACGGCGCTGGACCATACCCTTTGCCGGACGGCGGGGGGATATGGCCTATGTCTATGCGGCCGGAGGGCCTTTGGATGGCTGTTTTTCTTATGCTTTTTACGATGGCGAGGGCAGGGAGTATCCGGATCCCCATGCCCGGGGCCTGTTGCCGGCAGGCCGTTATGGCGAGCCTATAAGCCCCAGGAGCCTGCGCGCATATATGCCCTCGGAGGAATTTTCCTGGGAGGGGGAGGAAAGGCCTGACCATAGCTATGGCCAGACCTTTGGGTATTTGATCCATGTGCGGGGATTTACCAAGCACTCTTCCTCCAAGGTGGCCCATCCCGGCACCTTTTCCGGATTGACGGAGAAGATACCCTATCTGCAAAGCCTGGGAGTTACCACCGTGGAGCTGCAGCCGGCCTATGCCTTTGTGGAAGCCGGGCTGCCGGAGGATGAGGCCGGAGGGGGGTCAGTTCCCGGAGGAACCGCCGGACTCAATTACTGGGGGTATACAGAGGGGTATTATTTTGCACCTCATCCCCATTATGTGGCCGGAGAGGATGCCGCCTGGGAATTTTGCTCCATGGTAAAGGCTCTGCACCTGGCGGGTATAGAATTGATTATGCAGATGTACTTTCCCAAGGCATATCCGCTGTGGAAGCAGCAGGAGGCGCTGGCATTCTGGGTGCGCCGTTACCATGTGGACGGATTCAGGCTGCTGGGGGAGGGCGCGTCGGTGTACGGCCTGGCGGACTATCCCTATCTGGAGGGGGCCAAGCTTTGGTTCGGTTATTTCGGAGAGGGGGCGCCCATGGGCAGCCGCCACGCTTTGTACAATGGGGAATTTTGCCGGGATATGCGCCGCTTTCTCAAGGGGGATGGGGACATGCTGCCGGCTGTTGCGGGGCATATGCGGGGCAGGGACTGCGGTCAGGTGCATTATCTGTCGAATTTTGAGGGATTTACCCTCTGGGATATGCTCAGCTATGACCACAAGCACAATGAGGCCAATGGGGAGGAGGGCCGGGACGGAACGGATTTCAATGACAGCTGGAATTGCGGGGCCGAAGGGGAGAGCCGAAAGAAGTCCGTCCGGCAGCTGCGGCTGCGGCAGTATAAGAATGCGCTGTGCCTGCTCTTTTTTGCCCCGGGAGCGCCCTTGATTTTTATGGGGGACGAGTGGGGCAATACCCAGATGGGCAATAATAACCCCTATTGCCAGGACAATGCCACGGCCTGGCTGGATTGGCGCCGGGCGAAAGCCTATGGGGAGCTGACGGATTTTTTGCGCCTGGTGGCTGGACTTCGCCGCCGCCATGGCATATTTCGCATGGATAGGGCATTTCGCATGATGGACAGCCTCTCCTGCGGGTATCCGGACCTTTCCTTTCACTCGGAGCAGGCCTGGAGGCCCCAGATGGAGTCCTTCCGCCGTCATATTGGCATATTATATGCCGGAATTTATGCTCCCCAAAAGGATGATATGTTCTATTTGGGCTTGAATATGCACTGGATAGAAAATACCCTGGCCCTGCCCAAGCCGCCGCCCGGCAAGCTGTGGAGGGTGGAATTGGATACGGCGGGCATATTGGCCCGGGGCTGGCAGCCGGGCAGGACCATGGGGCTGCATCCCCGCAGCGCAGTCCTGCTAAGGGCTGCAGAGGAGGAGGGCCATGGGCTTTTGGAAACACCTTAGAACCATATGTATGCACAAGTGGCTGGTGGCCCAGGGCTGCTTTAAGGTGGGTTTGTACTGGCAGGGCATAGTCCACGACCTGTCCAAATTTTCCCCTGTGGAGTTCTGGGTGGGTGTGCGTTATTTTCAGGGCAACCGCAGCCCCAACAATGCGGAGCGTGAGGAAAAAGGGTATTCCGCCGCCTGGCTGCACCACAAGGGGCGTAACAAGCACCACTATGAATATTGGATAGATTACAGCTTTAAGGATGCGGACAAGCATCCCTGGGGCATGATACCCGTTCCCATGCCCAATAGGTATATTGCAGAGATGCTGATGGATAGGATAGCCGCCTGCAAGACCTACCAGGGGCCGGCGTATACGGACAGCTCCCCCTTGGATTATTATTATCTGGGAACGGATAAGGCTCCCCTGCACCCCTATACCCGCCAGGTGCTTTTGGGATTGCTGGAGATGCTGGCCAAGGAGGGAGAGGCGGCCACCTTTGCCTATATACGCAGCCATTTGCTGGCGCCGGGCAGCAGGGAGGCCGATTCCGGCCAGACGGAATAAGCGGGGCGGGCATTGTCAAAGGGCCGGATGGGTAAATGCCGGCAGTAGATCTGTACTTTTAGTCCAATGGAGGGAGAGATGGCAAAGAAGCAAAAAGACCGTTATGTGGCATATGTATCCAGCTATACCCAAGGCAGCCGCCATGGCATCAGGATATTCCACGTGGATCTGGATCTGGGGCGCTTTATTCCCAAGGCAAAGGTGGAGATACGCAATTCCTCCTATGCCTGTGTGTCCCACAATGGCCGTTTCCTGTATTCCATCACTGACAGCGGTGTGGAGTCATACAACATACTGGCCGATGGCGGTCTGGAGCTGATCAATTTCGCCACCATCAATGGCATGCGGGGATGTTACATAGCCACGGATTATGCGGACAAATACCTCTTTGTGTCCGGATACCATGATGGCAAGCTGACAGTGCTGGCCCTGGCGGAGGACGGCTCCATAGGTGAGATTACTGAGGAGATATTCCACAAGGGCATAGGCTCTCTGGCGGAGCGGAATTTCCGCCCCCATATCACCTGCGCCCGCATGACTAGGGACAACAAGTACCTGCTGGTGGCGGACCAGGGCATGGATTATGTCAATGTCTACCGTCTGGACCACCGCAGCGGCAAGCTCAAATTGGCGGATGTGCTGCGTAGTGACATGGAGTCCGCGCCCCGCCATATCAAACTCTCCCAGGACGGCCGCTTTGTCTATGTGCTGCACGAGTGGAAGAGTTATATAGACGTTTACGAATACAAGGATGAGAAGCCCCTGCCAAAATTTGAAAAACTGCAGACCATATCCACTCTGGCGGAGAAAAGCAAGAATTCTGCGGCCTGCGCCTTTGCCTTTTCGGCGGATTCCAATTACCTGATCGCCTCCAACGCCGGGGAGAATACAGTGATCATTTATAAGGTAGACCAAGCCAGCGGCCTGTTGTCTCCGCTGCTCTGCCTGCCCATTAGCGGCGAATATCCCAAGGATGTGGACATCTTCCCCAATAACCGTTTTGTGGTGGCCTCCAATAACGAGTCCAATACGCTGACCTTCTTTTCTGTGGATCTGGAAAAGGGCCTGATTGTGATGAACGGCCCTGCGCTGGAAGTGCCTACGCCGAATTGCCTGGTGTTTCACAGGCTTCGGGATGAGGACTGAGCAGAGGGGCTGTTTGGTGAGGATTTTAGCAAAAGCCGCCGGGCCAAGGCGCCGGCGGCTTTGTATTGTTTGATCACCGGATGGCGGCGCGGCAGGGCTGAGGATGCCTGCCGGGGCGGAGGCTTATCTCCGGTACATATTCTCCAGATATTCCATGCGGCTGCCCATATTGGCCAGCAGCGCATCGGCCAGAGTCAGGGCGGCCATGGCCTCTACCACCACCACTGCCCGGGGAACGATAACGGGATCGTGGCGGCCTATGGTCTGTACTTTGATGGGCCGGCCATCCTGGGTGACGGTTTCCTGCTCCTTGAATATGGAGGAGGTGGGCTTGACATGGGCCCGCAGGATGATGGCATCGCCGTCGCTGATGCCGCCCAGTATGCCGCCGGCATGGTTGGTCTTTTTGATCATGCGGCCCTGGGAAATGCTGTAAGCATCGTTGTTTTCGCTGCCTCTGCGGCCGGTCACCTGTATGCCGTCGCCTATCTCCACTGCCTTGACTGCGCCTATGGACATCATAGCCCTGGCCAGCTCGGCATCCAATTTATCGAACACGGGTTCTCCAAGCCCGGCGGGCGCGCCCAGAATGCGGCATTCTATCACGCCGCCCAGGGAGTCGTGTTGGGCCATGGCGGCGGCCAGCAGTTCCTGTGCCGCCTGATCCGCCTGGGGATCCGGCATGGCTGTGGGCGCCTGTAGGCGGTATTCCGGGTCAAAGCGGCTGGGATCTATGCGGACTGTACCCAGGGATAGCGTGTACGCTTCCACCTCTATGCCCAGGTGGGAGAGGATTTTCTTGGCTATGGCGCCGGCGGCAACCCGGCCTGTGGTTTCTCTGCCGGAGGAGCGGCCTCCGCCCCGGTAATCCCTAAAGCCGTATTTGGCGTCAAAGCTGTGGTCGGCGTGTCCCGGCCGGTAGTAATGCGCTATATGGGAATAATCCTTGGAAATCTGCCGCAAATTGCGTATGATAAGGGAGATGGGCATGCCCGTGGTCAGGCCCTCAAACGTGCCGGATAGGATTTCCACCCCATCCACTTTTGGCAAATTTTTCCGCATCACCACCTGGGGTGAATCCCACGGCAAGGCCATGGGCGTGGTGGTGGACGGCGTTCCCGCCGGACTGCCCCTGTGCGAGGCAGACATACAGCCTCTGCTGGACCGCCGCA
>JBGYPP010000057.1:0-39692 GCA_041838515.1 Acetatifactor sp.
AAAATCGTTACTGCAACACCTCCTTTTCATAGACTCTTTCATTGCGCTGCCTTGACATGCCGTATCTTTTGCCCTTTCGGCACATTGTACGGATGATGCCTCCTGGCGCCCAGGCCTCTGGAAGCCTGTGGAGCTTTGCTTTACATCATATCCATCATGGCCACAAGCAAACTGCCCCAGGCGACCATGGCCACTATGGAGAGGACGATGGCGATAACGCCCCAGATGAGCTGGGCACGGGCATAGTTCTTGCGGTTCTCATTCTCCGTCTTGCCAAAGGCCCAAATGAGAAGCATGATAAATCCAACAAAGGGTATGCACATGATCAGCTGCATCACCAGGTAGTCCACTATGCTCAGAGGCTCGCTGTAGCTGCCGTAGGATGGCTGCTGGTAAGGCTGTTGGTAGGGCTGCTGGTAGGGCTGTTGGGCATTGTACTGGGCGTTGACATCCCTGTATCCGCCATTTTGGTTGTAGTTATCCATGCTTTACTCCTTTGAATATGCAAAAAATATGGGCGGAGGCTGAGATTGTCCGCCTAGGAACAATTTATTATAGCACTTTTTGCGCTGCAAGCCAAGTGCCGGGCAGCCCTCCATTGTCAAGGCCGGGCGGAATATTTATAATGGAGGGGAGAGAAAAAATGGGGGGTTGCTTGGATGGGCATAGAGGAATGCGCAGAGAGATACAGCTTGTTGCTGGTGGATGATGAGGCCATTATCCGGGAGGGTGTGGGCGCCAATGTGCCTTGGGGCCAGCTGGGATATACGCTGGTGGGCACCTGTCAGGACGGCAGGGAGGCCTATGCCTTTCTGCGGGAGAGGGAGGTGGATGTGGTCATCACCGACGTGTCCATGCCCTTTCTGGACGGTATGGGCTTGGCGGCCAAAATTGCCGAGGAATTTCCCCAGACCAGGGTGCTGATCCTCAGCGGATATGATGATTTCTCCTATGCGAAGCAGGCCATAAAATACGGTGTGGAGGAATATTTGCTAAAGCCCATCACCTCCAGCGAATTGTCCCAGGTCCTGGGGCAGCTGCGGGAGAAGATGGACAAGCAAAGGGAGGAGCAGAGGAGGCGGGATAAGATCTATTCCAGCTACAGAAAGAACAGGCTGCTGATCGCCTCTGAGGCATTGGTACAGCTGCTCTCCGGCGCCAAGGGGCAGCAGGAGGCCATGGGGGAGTTGGAGCAGGTGGGCATATACCTGCCCCAAGGGCCGTATATGGTGGGCGTTGCCAGGCTGGGGGAGGAGGGGCCGGTTCCCACCGGCGGCAAAAACCATTCCCTGATGTCCTTTATACTCTTCAATTTGTGCAAGGATATACTGGATAGCCACCAGGCCGGGCAGGCCTGCCAGGGCAGAGAGGGCATGACCCATCTGCTGCTGGCGCCGGGTTCGGGGGGGGAGGAGCGCGCCCATGCCATAGCAGAGGAGATTTTGGCCAAAGTGGCCGAGGTCATGGGCCGTCCCCTGCATCTGGGTCTGGGCAGCTTGCAGCCCGGATTGGACTCCCTGCCCCTGTCCTTTGAGCAATCCCTGAGCGCGCTGGAGGCGGGATTGTACCGCAAGGGCAGCCGGGGGTTGACGGCCATAGGGGAGTTGGAAGAATCGCCGCTGGCCTTGGCTCAGGTGGAGCGTATAAGCGACAATATACTCCGGAGAGTGCGGGAGAGCGACAGGCAGAAGCTGGCCGAGGATATGGAGGAATTAAGACATATATTTAACAAAGGCGGCCTTTCCAACAGCCGCATACGGGCGGAGCTGGAGGCGCTGGCCTCCCGGGTGGAGAAGCTGGCCCAGACCCTGGCGCGGGGCCGCTGGGAGGGGGATGGAGGCGCCTGGAGGGAGGCCGGAAGCCTGCCCTCCCAGCTGGAGGCGCTGGGGGCATGGATAGACAGCGCTCTGTGCTTTGTGGAGGGGCAGACCGGAGGCTCTGACAATAGCCTGGCCTACAGGGGCATGGCCTACATAGAGGAGAATTATGCCAACAGGGAGCTGAATCTGCAAAAGATATGCAGCCATCTGGGCGTGTCTGCCAGCCGCTTCAGCTCTCTGTTTAAGCAGGCCTTTGGCAGTACATTTGTGGATGTGCTTATAGGCATACGAATGCAAAAGGCCAAGGAGCTGCTGGAGATGAGCGAACTGAGAACCTACGAGATCGCCTCCAGGGTGGGATTTGCCGATCCGCATTATTTCAGCATAGCCTTCAAGAAGGCCACGGGCATGACACCCACGGAATACGCCAGGAGCAAGAAGCGGGGAGGGCGGGATGCGCAGTCCGTTTAAGACTATAAGGGGAGCTATGATAGCCTGTTTCTGCGGCCTGATCTTGGTTTCCCTGCTGTTTTTCTATGGCACCAGCCTGGCCTATACCCGGGAGAGGGTGCTGGCCAATTCCATGGATTACACCTCCAGGCTGATACGTCAGTTGAACCGGGATGTGGACTCCTATATTGAGTATCTGCGGCATATCTCCGAGCTGTCCGTGGAGAATATGGACGTGCGGGCCTATTTTGGCGAATCGGACCTGGAGAGGGCCGGGGAGAGGCGGGATAGGATAGAGGCGCAGTTTGCCGCCATATTGGACACCCGGCCGGATATAGCCCATGTGGCGCTTCTTTCCAAGGAGGGGGGATATGTAATCAACCGGGGGCAGGATGCGCCCAATCCCCATATAGATTTTGGGGAGGTGGATTGGTATGCCCAGGCGCTGGGGGCTGAGGACTATGTGCTGACAGCCTCCCATGTGCAATATGTCCTGCAAAACAACTACCGCTGGGTGGTAACCCTGGCGCGGCCCTTTTTCCTGGCTGACGGATCCGGTGTAGGAGGTGTATTTTTTATCGATTTGAATTATACCGTGCTAAAGGATCTCTGCGAGAGCAACAATCTGGGCAAGGACAGCTATGTATACATACTGGACGACAAGGGGCAGATTATCTACCATCCCAAGCAGCAGCTGCTCTTCCGGGGATTGATGGAGGAGCAGACGGACAGAGTCATAGAGGCGGAGGAAGGCGCCTTTGTGGTGGGTCAGGGGGATGAGGCCAAATTGTATACAGTGGCGGTATCGTCCATCAGCGGTTGGCGGGTGGTGGGCGTGGTGTCCATGGCCGAGCTGATGAAGGGCCAGGAGAGGGCCAGGGAGTTTTATCTCATCACTGCCGGCATTATGCTGGTGGCCGGCGTGCTGCTGGCCGTGTGGATGTCCGGCGCCATTACCCGGCCCCTGCAAAAGATACAGAGATCCATGAAGGAGGTGGAGAGGGGACGCTTCCAGGCCGAGGATCCTGGGGGGTGGGCCGGGTCGGAGCTGGAGTCCTTGGGCCGCAGTTTTGAGGCTATGAAGGGGCGTATTTCCCAGCTGATGGAGGAGAAGCTCCATGAGCAGACCCAGAAGCGCAAGAGCGAGTTGCGGGCCTTGCAGAGCCAGATCAATCCCCACTTTTTGTATAATACCCTGGATTCCATCATCTGGATGGCCGAGGGGGGCAAAAATAGTGAGGTGGTTCAGATGACAGCGGCTTTGGCCCGGCTGCTGCGGCAGAGCATCAGCAATGAGGATGAGATCGTGCCCCTGCGCCGGGAAATTGCTTATGTAAAAGGATATTTATCCATACAAAAGATGCGCTATAAGGACAAGATGGAGTATGTGCTGGATGTGGATCCGGAGCTGTTGGATGTGGGCGTGGCCCATCTGCTGCTGCAGCCTCTGGTGGAGAATGCCATATACCACGGCATACGCCATATGGAGGGGCAGGGCCTGATACAAATCCGGGGCCGGCGGGATGGCGGGGATCTGCTCTTGCAGGTGATAGACAATGGGCTGGGCATGAGTCCGGAGGCCATAGAAGCCATATTTGAGCGCTCCAAGGAGAGTGAGGAGGAGCGCCGCCACGGCGTGGGCGCATACAATGTGCATATGCGCCTGCAATTGTATTTTGGCGAGGCCTATGGCCTGCGCTTTGAGAGCCGGCCGGGGGAGGGGACTGTGGTCAGCGCCCGCATACCCCTGGGGCAGTAGGGGGGCATATGGACAGGAGAGTAAGAAAGGGCCTGTGGATTTTGGCTTTGGCGCTGGTCCTTTGCGGGGCGGTTTTCGCAGTTTGGAAGTATGGTCCGGCGGGGCGGAGGGGCGGCCCGTATAAAATGATTTATATTGGAAAAATAATGGACGAAAACAATGCCTTTTGGGTGCAGCTGATGCAGGGCGTGTCCATGGCGGCGGAGGAGTATGGCGTGGATATGTCCATAGATGCGCCAGAGAGGGAGAATGATTATCAGGGTCAGAGGGAGAGGGTGGAATGGGCCATCAGCCAGCAGCCGGATCTGCTCCTCTTTAGCCCGGCCGGCCTGGTGGAGAGCCAGGAGGTGGTGGCTCTGGTGGAGGCGGCAGGCATACCCCTGATACTGGTGGACAGCGAGGTGGAGGGGGATTATGCCCTGTCTGTGGTCACTACGGACAATTTCCGGGCTGGCCGCATACAGGGGGAGCATATGGCCGGCCTGGCAGGCGAGGACTCCCAGATAGCCATTATCGCCCATGTGGAGGAGGCCTCAACGGCCAAGGAGCGCATAGCCGGCGTGAGGGAGGGTCTGGGCGAGTATGGGGACAGGGTGTTGGGCGTTTGGTACTGCAACTCGGATTATACGCTGGCCTATCAGGCCATGCAGGAGGTGTTGGACCGCCATCCCCAGGTGGATCTGGTGGCCGGGGTAAATGAGTACTCGGCTGTGGGCGCGGCCAAGGCCATACGGGACCGGGGCCTGGCCGGCCAGGTGCGGCTGGTGGGCTTTGACAATTCCCTGGAACAGATACAGCTGCTGGAGGCGGGGGTGTTTGATGCCATAGTAATACAAAACCCCTTCAAAATGGGGTATCTGGCCGTGCAGACGGCGGTGGAGTACCTGGAAACCGGGGAGGCAATCCCCAGGCTGGACTCGGATTGCCGCCTGATTACCAAGGAGGATCTCTACACGCCAGAGAACCAAAAGGTTTTGTTTATGTTTACAGAAGAGTAATTTTCTCTAATAGAAATTTAACCCTTTTTGGTAAGATTTTCTATTTTGCCCCCCTTTGGCCCGGATTTATAATGGGCTTAACGGTAGCTAAGACACAGTTTCAAAGGGAAGGTGAGAGCGTGGGCGAAGTAATTTTGACCATGAAGGGGATAGACAAGTCATTCCCGGGAGTTCATGCCTTAAAGGGGGTGGACTTGGAGATCCGCAAGGGCGAGGTGTTGGCGCTCATGGGAGAGAACGGGGCTGGCAAATCTACTCTGATGAAGGTGCTGACGGGCATCTACCAAAAGGACGCCGGAGAGATTACCTACGAGGGCAAGCCTGCCCAGTTTGAAAATCCCCGGGCGGCCCAGGAGGCGGGCATAGCCATAGTGCATCAAGAGATTAATATGATGAGCCACTTGACTGTAGCCCAAAATATTTTCATAGGCCGGGAGTTTATGAATGGCAAGCTGATAGACGATGCCAAGATGAACAGGGAGGCCGCCAAGCTGTTTGAGAGGCTCAACATAGACATCAATCCTGCCGAGGTGGTGGACAGGCTGACTGTGGGCCGTCAGCAGATGTGCGAGATCGCCAAGGCCATATCCAGGGAGGTAAAGGTCATCGTCTTTGACGAACCCACCGCCGCTCTGACCGAGGCGGAGATAGAGGAGCTGTTTAAGATCATACGGGATCTGCGCTCCAAAGGCCTGGGCATAGTCTATATCTCCCACCGCATGGACGAGATCAAGCAGATCACTGACAGGGTGACCGTCATGCGCGACGGCGAGTACGTGGGAACGCTGATTACCGAGAAATGTACCAAAGACGATATTATCAATATGATGGTGGGGCGCACCATATTTGAAACGCCCAAGGAGAAGAGCAATGTGGCTCCCGATGCGCCGGTGGTGCTGCGCTGCGAGGATTTGCGCGCGGGCAAGATGGTAAAGGGCGTATCCTTTGAACTGCGCAGGGGCGAGATCCTGGGTGTGGCAGGCCTGATGGGCGCGGGACGCACCGAAACCGCCAGGGCGCTGTTCGGCGCAGACAAGCTGGATAGCGGCAAGATTTTTGTCAACGGCAAGGAAGTGGCCATCAACAACCCCAAGGATGCCGTGGCGGCCGGCATAGGCTACCTCTCCGAGGATAGGAAGCGTTACGGTCTGGTGCTGGACAAGACCATAGCCGAAAATACCTGTATGGCCACCATGGAGCGCTTTGTCAAGGGCGTGTTCCTGGATCAGAAGAAGATCAATACCGTTGCCCAGGAGTACGTGGGCAAGCTAAAGACCAAGACCCCTACGGTGGCCACTCCGGCCATCAGCCTCTCCGGCGGAAACCAGCAAAAGGTGGTTATTGCCAAGTGGCTGACCAGGGATTGTGATATTTTGATATTTGACGAACCCACCCGAGGCATAGACGTAGGAGCCAAGAGCGAGATTTATCATCTGATGAACGAGCTGGTGGCCCAGGGCAAGTCCATTATCATGATATCTTCGGAGATGACCGAGGTGCTGCGCATGAGCGACAGGGTCATGGTGATGTGCGAGGGCAGAAAGACGGGTGAGATTCCCATAGAGGAGGCCACCCAGGAGAAGATCATGCAGGCGGCCACTCTGAGGGAGGGCAGCCTGTCCTAAGCCAGATTCGGAAAAAGCGTAGATTCAGCTGAAACGGGAGGAAAAAAACGTGGCAAATACAGAGAGCAAGCAAATAAAGAAAGGGGGATTTTCCGATAATCCCCTGGTGCGGCTGATAGGGCCTCAGAAGCTGATCGCCCTGATCGCACTGGTAGTGCTGTACATCACCTTTGGTCTGATCAACCCGGCATTCCGCAGTTATGCCACACTGGTCAATATCTTTGACGCTTCTTACTACATAGGCTTGATGGCCATAGGCGTCACCTTTGCCATCACCTCTGATGGTATAGACCTGTCCATAGGTACGGTGCTGACCTGCTCCGCCTTGATAGCCGGCGCGCTGGTTACCAAGTACAATGTGCCCATGGCAGTGGCCCTGATTGTCTGCGTGCTGATAGGTACGGTATTCGGTCTGGCCAACGGTCTGATGGTATCCTATCTGAAGATACCTCCCTTTATCGCCACCCTGGGCACCATGATGCTCTCCAAGGGCCTCGGCTCCGTATTCACCAAGGCGCAGAGCATGACCTGGCCCCAGATGGGACAGGAGGGCGGCTGGTTCCGCGCCATCTTCAAGTACAACAGCAATGGCGTTCTGATACCCACCGGCTTTATCCTGCTGATCGGTCTGGCCGTGCTGGCAGCCCTGCTGCTGAATAAGACCAGGCCCGGCCGTTATATCGTGGCCCTGGGCAGTAACTATGAGGCCACCAGGCTCTCTGGCGTGAATGTGCCCAAGTGGCGGACTCTGGCCTATGTAATTTCCGGCACCATGGCCGGTATAGCCGGCCTGGCATATGCTGCCATCTACTCCACCATACTGCCCGGCGGCGGCGCAGGCTTCGAGTTGGATGCCATCGCAGGCGTGGTAATAGGCGGTACCTCTATGAGCGGCGGTTTTGGAACCATCTCCGGTACTCTGATAGGCGTATTTATAATGTCCGTCCTCAAGACAGGCCTGCCTTTCATAGGATTGCAGACCCACTATCAGCAGATAGCCACCGGTCTGGTGCTGGTATTCGCCGTATTCATGGACGTGCTCAACCGCAGCAAGAGGGGCCGGGTATAAAATTTGTGCCTGTGCGGACTTGCACAAAAATCTGTTTTGGTATATGATTACCGTTGTGGCCGAATGGCCGCAGAAATGTAATGGTAGTTGGAGCGCGGGGCTTGGCCCTCTGCTTTGCCCCCGCCTCTTGCTATAGATACTTTAACTCAATTCTTTATGTAGGGAGGAAAAAATCACATGAAGAAAAAGATTCTGAGTGGGTTGTTGGCAGCTGCTCTGGTTGTATCTGCCATCACCGGCTGCGGCAACACCGCATCTGCACCTGCCGCAGAGACGACGGCTGCTGAGACCACCGCTGCCACCGAGGCTGCTACTACCACCGAGGCTGCCGCTGCAAGCACCGACCTTGGCAAGATTTATATCGTATCCAAGGGCTTCCAGCATCAGTTCTGGCAGGCTGTTCTCCAGGGCGCTAACAAGGCTGCTGAGGAGTATGGCGTAGAGATCGACTTCCAGGGTCCCGAGGGCGAGTCCGCCATCGCACAGCAGGTGCAGATGTTGGGCAACGCTATCAACCAGAACCCTCCTGCCATCGCTCTGGCAGCTCTGGACACCGAGGCTTGCTTGGAGAACATCAAGGCCGCTCAGGCTAAGAACATCCCCATCGTAGGCTTTGACTCTGGCGTTCCCGGCGCTCCTGAAGGAGCCATCGTAGCCAACGCTTCCACCGACAACTATGCTGCCGGTGAGCTGGCTGCTACCGAGAGCTTTGCCCTGATCAAGGACCAGGTTGCCAGCGCTACCGCTGCCGTGCGTATCGGCGTTATGAACCAGGATGCTACCTCTGAGTCCATCACCAACCGCGGTTCCGGTTTCGTGGACAAGATGAAGAGCCTGCTGGAGGCCGAGGGCAAGACCGTTTCCGTAGAGGGTCATGACAAGTGGGCCAACAAGGTTGACGGCGCAGATGTTGTAATCGAGGTAGTTGTACCTGCTTCCGTATCTGCTGACTTGTCTGCCATCGATGCGCAGAACCTGCTGAACAAGGCAGACACCATCCTGATCTACGGTTCCAACCAGTTCTCTGGCGAGGGTCTGATCAACGGCGATGCCAACCTGAACAAGCTGGGCGACAGCGTTATCGGCGTGGCTTTCGACGCTGGTACCCTGATCAAGACCGCTGTTAAGGATGGCAAGCTGGCTGGCGCAGTTACCCAGGATCCCGTAATGATCGGTTACAGGGCTGTTGAGCTGTGCGTAAAGGCTGCTAAGGGCGAGGCCGTTGCTGATGTTGACACCGGTTGCCAGTGGTACACCGCTGACAACATGGAGGATGAGAACATCGCTCCCCTGCTGTACGACTAAAAAATACCGGAAGCAGCATATCTAGCATATGCTATTCCTAGAGAAACCGGCATGGCCGCAGGGCCATGCCGGTTTTTTGTTGGGGAAAAGTATTTTTCGAGGCAAACATATTTCGGTGGGTAAAAAATGCGGTGGATATGGATACTATATAGGATATAGAAATATTGTTGGAAATATATGGAAAACCCCCGCCCATGGCAGTATGGGCGGGGGAAAATTAGCCAGCATGAGAAAAGATGTACGCCTGAGGCTAGGCCTTTACTTCCGTATGGCTCTCCCGTCCGGCCAGGAAGTCCATGGCGTTGTCCAGGCTGGTGCGGGCTATGGCATCCAGCGCCTCGGCGGTAAAAAATCCCTGGTGGGAGGTGATCATCACATTGGGGAAGGAGAGCAATCTGGCGGTGGTAGAGTGCTCCAGGATCTCGTCCGAGCGGTTCTCAAAGACATTGCCGGCCTCCTCCTCATAGACATCCAGGCCTACTCCGGCGAATTTTTTCATGCGTATGCCCTCTATCAGATCCGCTGTTTTGACCAGGCCGCCTCTGGAGGTGTTGACCAGTATCACGCCGTCCTTCATCTTCTTGATGGATTCCAGGTTGATCATATGGGTAGTGCTGTCCATCAAAGGGCAGTGGAGGGAGATGAGATCGCTGGTGGAGAGCAGCTCCTCCAAGGACACATATTCCACAAAATCCGCCAGCGCGGGGTTGGGATAGACATCATAGGCTATGACACGCATGCCAAATCCCCTGCATATGCGGCACATGGCCGCTCCGATCTGGCCTGTGCCTATGATGCCGGCCGTTTTTTGGTAGAAATTGAACCCCATCAAACCGCCAAGACTGAAATCATTTTCCCGAACCTTGTTATAAGCCTTATACAGCCGGCGGTTGCAGGCCAGCGCCAGAGCCATGGCATGCTCTGCTACGGCCTCCGGGGAGTAGCCAGGCACACGCATTACACGGATACTCTGCTTTTTGGCCTCCTCCAAATCCACATTGTTAAATCCGGCGCAGCGCAGCAGGAGCAGCTCCACTCCGGCCTTGCCCAGCCTTTGCAGCGTATCGGCGCCTATCTGGCTGCTGACAAAGGCGCAGACGGCGCGAAAGCCTTGGGCCAGGGGCGCGGTGTGGCGGTTGAGATCCGCCTCCAGGTATTCTATGGACAGCTCGGGATACAGGGTCAAGGCCTGGTCAAAGGATGCCTTGTCATAATTTTTGGTGTCGTAAAATAATATTTTCAAAAAACCTCCTCTCCTCCCCCGGGGGAAAAAGCCAGCGGTCAAAGCCGCTTATACGATATATAAGTAAAAACAGCATACAATATTTTGGGCCGCAAGGAAAGGGAAACGGGCAGGGTTTTTGGCCCCTGCTCTAAAGCCCTTGACCGAAATACCTCCATGGGGTAGGATGAAGAAAATAGCTTTCCAAGCACAGGCGCTGAGAGCCGGAAAGGAAGGACATATGAAAAAGATAGGCATGTTGACCAGCGGCGGAGATTGCCAAGCCCTCAATGCGGCCATGAGGGGCGTGGTCAAGACCTTGTGTAACAGCGGCCAGCCCGTGGAGATATACGGGTTTTTGGACGGGTACAGGGGATTGATCTACAGCAAGTTCCGCATGCTGGAGGGCAAGGACTTCTCTGGCATACTGACCAAGGGCGGCACTATATTGGGAACCTCCCGCACGCCCTTTAAGACTATACAGGAGCCGGATGAAAATGGCCTAAACAAGGTGGAGGCCATGAAGCAGACCTACTACAAGCTGCAGCTGGACTGTCTGGTGGTGCTGGGCGGTAACGGCTCCCACAAGACGGCCAACCTGCTCCGGGAGGAAGGGCTGAACGTGGTAACCCTGCCCAAGACCATAGACAATGACCTCTGGGGTACAGATATGACCTTTGGCTTCCAGAGCGCGGTGGACATAGCCACAGATGCCATAGATTATATACATACTACGGCAGCTTCCCATGGCCGTGTGTTTATTGTGGAGGTCATGGGGCACAAGGTGGGATGGCTGACCCTCAATGCGGGCATGGCCGGCGGCGCGGACATCATACTGATACCGGAGATACCTTATGATATAGACAAGGTGGTGGATGCCATAGAGGAGAGGGATAAGAGGGGCAGCCGCTTCACCATTATCGCCGTGGCGGAGGGCGCCATTTCCAAAGAGGATGCCAAGTTGTCCAAAAAGGAGAAAAAGGAAAAGGCTAAGAATAAGGAATACCCCTCTGTGTCCTATGAGGTGGCGGCCCAGATACAGAAGAAATCCGGCAGGGAGGTACGGGTTACCGTTCCCGGCCATATGCAGCGGGGCGGCAGTCCCTGCCCTTACGACAGGGTATTTGCCAGCCGCCTGGGCTCTGAGGCAGGCCGCATGATACTGGAGGGCAAGTACGGTTATATGGTGGGTTACCACAACAGGGAAATCATAAGGGTGCCCCTGGATGAGGTGGCCGGCAAGCTTAAATATGTGTCCCCGGAGGCATCCATAGTCAAGGAGGCCAAGTTGCTGGGCATCAGCTTTGGAGATTGATCGGAGATAATATTCTATGTCATATGTGGCATTGTATAGGCGCTACCGCCCGGAGCGCTTTGGGGATGTCAAGGGACAGGAGGCTATAGTCCAGACCCTGCAAAACCAACTGCGGCACGGGCGGGTGGCCCATGCCTATGTATTCACCGGCACCCGGGGGACGGGCAAGACTACTCTGGCCAAGCTATTGGCCAAGGCTGCCAACTGCCGGGATTTGCAGGATGGCGATCCCTGTGGCCTCTGCGCCAGCTGTATGGCCATAGCAGCCGGAGCCAGCCTGAATGTCATAGAGATGGACGCCGCCTCCAACAATGGAGTGGACAATATCCGGGATGTGGTGGAGCAGATGGCCTTTCCTCCGGTGGAGGGCAAATACAAGGCCTATATCATAGACGAGGCCCATATGCTCTCCAACAATGCTTGGAATGCCCTGCTCAAGACCTTGGAGGAGCCGCCTCCCTATGCCATGTTTATACTGGCGACTACAGAGGTGGCCAAGATACCGGTGACCATACTCTCCCGCTGCCAGAGGTATGATTTCCGGCGCATAGGCCGCCGGGTCATATTAGAGAGATTGGAGGAATTGGCGGCCAAGGAGGGCATACAGGCGCAGAAGAAGGCTCTGGAATATATATCCGGTGTGGCAGACGGCGCTCTGAGGGATGCGCTGAGCCTGCTGGACCGCTGCGCCACCTTTAGCGGCGGCGGTGAACTGCGATATGAAACCGTATTGGAGATACTGGGCGCCTCTGAGGGCGAGGCCTATGCCCGCTTACTGGAGTGTGTGGCCAATCAGGATGTGGGCGGCGCGCTAGCTTTGTACGGAGATATGGATGCCAGAGGCGTAGACACGGAGCGCTTTGCGGCGGATATGGTGGTCTATCTGCGGAATCTGCTGCTGGCCCAAGTGGCGCCCCAACAGCCGGATTTGCAGGACGGCAGCTTCCAGCAGGGTGTGGAGGAGCTGGCAGCCGGCTTCCGTCCCGAGGAAATCATACGTTGTATACAGGTGATGTCTGCCCTGGGCCAGAGCCTGCGGCAGACCAGCTACAAAAAAGTCTTTGTAGAGCTGGCGCTGATCAGGCTCTGCCGCCCCCAGATGGAGGGCGGGGATAAGGAAGTGGGCGCGCGGCTGGCAGCCGTGGAGAGGCAGCTGGAGAGGGGTCTGCCCATGGCTCCGGCAGCCCCATCCTCCCCGGAGGCGCTTCCGTCAGCGGCGGAGGCCGGCGGACAGAGGGCCATTTTGGCGGCGGCATTGCCGGAAAATGTCAAAAAAATAACAAAAAATTGGGAGAGTTTGCTCCGGTCCGCCGGACAGCCGCTGCGCACCTACCTGGCCCGGGCAGGAGTTTCCTTGGGTGAGGGAGGGCGGCTGCTGCTGGTTTGCCAGGAGCAGACCTTATATGATCTGCTGGATCAGGCAGAGCAGAGAGAGGCCTTTCAGACACTGGCGGATGACTGCGCCCAGGGCCATGTGGACTGGGAGCTGCGGCTGGCCCAGAGGCTGGAGGAGTACCCGGATATACGGCAACTGTGGCGTTCGGCTATAGTGGGCATGGAAGTGGAGATGGATGCCGGAGGCATGTGAGGAGAAGAGTGGGATATGGCGAAGAGAGGCGGTTTTCCCGGTGGCGGCATACCGGGCAGTATGAATAATTTGATGAAGCAGGCCCAGCGTATGCAGAGGCAGATGGAGGAGGGGCAGGCCCAGCTGGCCAGCCAGGAATTTGAGGGCAGCGCCGGCGGCGGCGCTGTCAAGCTTCGTCTTTCCGGGACTAGGCAGATGACGGCCTTGGAGATAGATAAGGAGGCGGCCAATCCCGAGGATGTGGAGATGCTCCAGGATATGATTATGGCTGCGTATAAGGAGGCCCATGGCAGGCTGGAGGAGGCTCAGTCGGCATTGATGGGCCGCATGGGCGGGGGGATGCCCTTCTGATGGAGCTGTATTCGGCCAGTTACAACAAATTGGTGGAGGAGCTGTCCTCCCTGCCCGGTATAGGCGGCAAGTCTGCCCAAAGACTGGCATTCCATATGCTGCATATGCCCCAGGAGAGGGTGGAGCGCCTCTCCCGGCTGATGGTGGAGGCCAGGGAAAGGGTGGGATACTGCCGTCTTTGCTGTACCATCACCGAGGAGGAGATCTGCCCCATATGCGCCGATGCCGCCCGGGATGCCTCCAGTATTATGGTGGTGGAGGGCGTGCGGGATTTGGCGGCTTATGAGAGGACAGGCAAGTACAAGGGCTTATACCATGTGCTGCATGGGGCCATATCCCCTATGCTGGGGGTGGGTCCTCATGACCTGCGGCTCAAGGAGCTGATGGAGCGGCTCAAAGGCTCGGTGGATGAGGTGATACTGGCCACCAATTCCAGCCTGGAGGGGGAGGCTACAGCCATGTATCT
The DNA here is from genome assembly GCA_041838515.1 of Acetatifactor sp. Taxonomy (GTDB): domain Bacteria; phylum Bacillota; class Clostridia; order Lachnospirales; family Lachnospiraceae; genus JBGYPP01. The sequence goes on from JBGYPP010000057.1 coordinate 13,969, forward strand.
GAGCAAGCTGATCAAGCCGGCGGGCATTAGGGTTAGCCGCATAGCCAGCGGCGTGCCGGTGGGTGGAGATTTGGAGTATATAGACGAGGTGACCCTCAGCCGGGCGCTGGAGGGGCGGATTTTGTTATAAAAACATCAAGGCACAGGACGGCGGTAGGAGGCTTTATACCATGGAAAAGAGGGAATTTGGCAGGGCGGCCGATGGGCGGCAGGCATATTTGTATATATTGCGCGGAGCGGGAGGCATGGAAGTGGCGCTGACGGATTTTGGCGCTGCCATAGTCAGCATATTGGTGCCTGATGTCCGTGGATCGATGCGGGATGTGGTGCTGGGGTATGGGGATGTGTCCGGTTATGCCGCCAATCCGGCCTATCTGGGCGTAGCCGTAGGCCCCAGCGCCAACCGTATACGGGGAGCGGCCTTTGAACTGGAGGGGCAGACCTGGCAGCTGGATGCCAATGACGGGGAGAACAATCTCCACAGCCACCACCAACAGGGATATCACAAGCGTTGGTGGCAGGCGGAGGAGCTGGGAGAGTCCAGCCTGCGTTTTACGCTGGAGGATGCGCATGGCAATATGGGCTTTCCCGGCAACAAACGCATAAGCATTACCTATACAGTGGATGGCCAGGGAGGTTTGGATATAGCCTATGAGGGGTATAGCGACAGGAATACGCTGATCAATCTGACCAACCACAGCTATTTCCATCTGGACGGCCATGGATCCGGAGATGTGTCGGAGCACTTCGTACAATTGTTTGCCAAGGAATTTACGCCTATAGGCCGGGGCTGCATCACCACAGGGGAGATACGGGCCTGCCAGGGCACGCCCATGGATCTGCGGCAGGGGGCCAAGCTGGGGGAGCGCATGGATGCGCAAGACGAGCAAATCCGCCTGGGAGCAGGTTTTGACCACAACTTTTGCGTGGATGGATATGACGGCAGCCTGCGCATATTCGCAAAGGCCAGGGGAGGTGAGAGCGGCATCTGCCTGGAGGCGTATACGGATCTGCCCGGCTTCCAGCTGTATACGGGCAATTTCCTGGATGGCATAGAGGGCAAGCAGGGTCGCGTCTATGGCCGCCGGGGCGGATTTTGCCTGGAAACCCAATATTATCCAAACAGCATACAACATCCGGATTTTTTGCAGCCGGTGTTTGGGCCTGATAAGCCTTATCGCTCCCGCACATATTGGAAATTTGCTTTGGAAGGATAGGTAAGGCTGCGGTCATGGGGGAAATACAGTCTTTTAGAAAATGGACATCCGGGGATAGGGGGGGCAGAAGCCGGGAGAGAGTGGCAGGCGCCCCCCCTGGCTATGGGCGTAAAAGCTGGGGCGGCTGGATCCGGACAGGGGTGGTGCTGGGCATACTGATGGTGCTGGGCCTCTTGGTGTACACCGGTTTCCAAGGGCGGGTCTATGAGGATTATGAGGTGCTGGAGAGCCATACCCTGCCTGTGGTAGAGAAGAGCCGCAAGATGCCCCTGGGAGAGTCTTTGTTGGTCTATAGCCCGGACGGCGCTTTTTGCGCTGACCGCCGTGGGCAGGTGCTGTGGAACCAGACATATGAAATGCAGGACATATTGCTTGCCACGGAGGGGGATGTGGCTGCTCTGGGCGCCTATAATGGACGGGAAATCTATGTGGCCTCGTCTGCAAAGATTCTGGTTAAAATAGACACCAGTCTGCCCATACGCTCCCTGGCCGTATCCCGATCGGGCCGGGTGGCCGTGGCGCTGGAGGACGGGCGCATGAGCCGTATCCATGTCTATGATGAGCAGGGGCATTTGCTGGTGGAGGGCACGGCTACCATGACAGAGAGCGGTTATCCCCTGGCCATGGCCTTTTCGCCCGGGGGGAGTCTGCTGGCCATCAGCTATCTGTACCTGGATGCCGGAGTGCAAAAATCCACCGTGGCCTTTTTTCAATTGGGCGAGGTGGGGGAGAATTACAGCGATTACCTGGTCAGTTCCTATGCCTATGACAATGCGCTGATACCCACGCTGTTTTTTTTGGATGAGGAGCATGTGGTGGCCGTGGGGGATGGGCAGGCCCTCTTTTTTCAAGGGGCGCAGAAACCTACACTGGAGGCGGCCCATCTCTACAGCGGCAAATTGCAGGCGGTCTACTGGGGTTCCTCCTATGTGGCCCTGCAATTTCCCTCGGATACCGGTGAGCAGCGTTTCCGGCTGGAGGTTTATGGCAAGGGCGGAAGGGCGCTGGAATCCTATTACTACGATGAAGAATATGACAATATACAATTTTTTCAGAATACTTTTGTCGCCTATAACAGTCAGCAGGCCTGGATACAGAAGATAGGGGGCGTGGGCAAGTATAGAGGCAATTGGAAACAGCCGGTACAATGCCTGCTGCCCTCGCCGGGAGCCTACCGCTACACGCTGGTGGGCGAGGGTTTGTTGGAGCTGGCGCAATTTCGTTGAGGGAAACAGATGGAGAATGTGGATTGGGGCAGCGTGGTGGCTGCATTGTTTTTTCTGGGCAGCGGGATACACGGCTGGCGGCAGGGCGTGGTCAAGGCTTTTTTGCTGAGCATCACCTTTGTAGGCATAGCCCTGGCCGGAGCTTTTATGGGTAAGGCTATAACGGGTTGGATGATCAGGGATTGGCAGGACATGGCCGCCGGAGTTCTATTGCTGGCGGCCTTGATGACGGCCAGGCATTTGCTGGGATGGCTGCTCTTTCCCTTGCAGGCATTGGCGGAGCTGCCTCTAATCTCCCTGGTCAGCAGGCTGGCCGGGGCTGCGCTGGGTCTGGTTCATGGCATATTGTATCTCTGGTTTTTGTTCTTTTGGCTGCCCCTGCTGCCTCTGGGGGTCTGGGGGGAGCGTCTGGCCGGCTGGATAGGTGAGAGTACTTTGCTGAGCATCATATACCGCTTTAATTTGCTGCGCCTGCTGGCGGAGCGCATGCATATGTAGGAGGGCGAATATGGATTTTCAATTGAAATCGGCCTATGCGCCCATGGGCGACCAGCCGGAGGCCATAAGAGCGCTGGTGGAGGGGTTTCAGGCGGGCAACCAGTTCCAGACCCTGCTGGGCGTGACCGGTTCCGGCAAGACCTTTACCATGGCCAATGTCATTGCCGCCCTCAACAAGCCTACGCTGGTTATAGCGCACAATAAGACTCTCGCAGGGCAATTATATGGGGAATTTAAGGAATTTTTTCCCGATAATGCCGTGGAGTACTTTGTGTCCTACTACGATTATTACCAGCCGGAGGCCTATGTGCCCAGCTCAGATACCTATATAGCAAAGGATTCGGCCGTCAATGATGAGATAGACAAGCTGCGGCTGTCGGCCACGGCCTCTCTGACAGAACGCAGGGATGTGGTGGTGGTGGCCTCCGTATCCTGTATATACGGCCTGGGCAGCCCGGAGGATTATCAGGAACTGGTGGTCAATCTGCGTCCGGGCATGGAAAAGGATAGGGACCAGGTGCTGAGGGAGCTGGTGGCCATTCAATATAGCCGCAATGATATGGATTTGCAGAGGGGCTGCTTCCGCGTCCGGGGAGATGTGGTGGAAATCTGTCCGGCCCAGGGCGGTGAGCATTGGATACGGGTGGAATTTTTTGGGGATGAGATAGACCGCATATCTCAGATAGATCCCCTCAGCGGACAGATCCGGGGGATATTGGAGCATATATCCATATTCCCGGCCTCCCACTATGTAGTGGCGCCGGAGAAAATACAGGCCGCCTGCCTGGCCATAGAGGAGGAGCTGGCGGCCCAGGTGGCCTATTTTCGCAGCCAGGACAAGCTGCTGGAGGCCCAGAGGATACAGGAGAGGACCAATTTTGATGTGGAGATGCTGCGGGAGACGGGATTTTGCTCTGGCATAGAGAATTATTCCCGCCATCTCTCCGGACAGCAGCCCGGGGAGCCTCCTATGACTCTGATGGATTTCTTCCGCCAGGGATATCTGATTATTGTGGACGAATCCCATATGACCATACCGCAGATACGGGGCATGTTTGCCGGCGACAGGTCCAGGAAGAATACTCTGGTGGAATACGGTTTCCGCCTGCCCAGCGCCCTGGACAACAGGCCCTTGAACTTTGGGGAGTTTGAGGACCATATAGACCAACTGCTCTTTGTGTCGGCCACGCCCGGCCCCTATGAGAGGGAGAGGGAGCTGTTGCGCGCAGAGCAGATCATACGCCCCACAGGCCTCCTGGATCCGGTGGTGGAGCTGCGGCCTGTGGAGGGGCAGATAGACGATTTGCTGGGGGAGATACGCTCTGTGGTATCCCAGGGCAATAAGGTATTGGTGACCACGCTGACCAAGCGCATGGCCGAGGATCTGACGGATTACCTCAAGGAGGTGGGCGTGCGCGTACAGTATCTGCACTCGGATGTGGACACGCTGGAGAGGGGCAAGATTATCCGGGATATGCGGCTGGATCTCTTTGACGTGCTGGTGGGCATCAATCTGCTGAGGGAGGGACTGGACATACCGGAGATAGCGCTGGTGGCCATACTGGATGCGGACAAGGAGGGATTTTTGCGCTCGGAAACCTCCCTGGTCCAAACCATAGGCCGGGCGGCCCGCAATGCCCAGGGCAGGGTGCTGATGTATGCCGACAAGGTGACGGATTCCATGGCGGCAGCCATGGGGGAAACCGCCAGGCGGCGTCAGCTGCAGATGGAGTACAATGCGCAGCATGGGATTACGCCCACATCCATCAAAAAGGCCGTGCGGGATCTCATCAGCATTACCAAGGCCATAGCCAAGGAGGAGCAGCGCTGGGAGAAGGATCCGGAGTCCATGAATCCCAAAGAGCTCAAGGCGCTGGAGGCCAAGGTAGAGTCCCAGATGCGCAAGGCTGCGGCGGAGCTGGATTTTGAGAATGCGGCCATGCTCAGGGATAAGATGCTGGAGATACGCAGGATGCTGGCGCAGTAGGGTCCGGGCAGGGGGAAAAATCTGACAGGTATGGCTTGAATGGGTGTGGAGGCAGCAGATCCGGAGGGGTTTGAAAGTGGGAGCGGGCGCATGTATTGCGGTCCGGAAAGGAAGTGCATGGAAGAAGCGAAGAAGATGCGGCCCCGGGAGTATATTAAGGTGCGGGGCGCCAGTGAGCACAATCTGAAAAATATCGATGTGGACATACCCCGGGGGGAGCTGGTGGTTCTGACGGGCATGTCCGGATCCGGCAAATCCTCTTTGGCCTTTGACACCATCTATGCCGAGGGGCAGAGACGGTATATGGAATCTCTTTCCTCCTATGCCAGACAGTTCCTGGGGCAGATGGAGAAGCCCAATGTGGAGAGTATAGAGGGACTCTCTCCGGCCATATCCATAGATCAGAAGTCCACCAACAGAAACCCCCGTTCCACGGTGGGCACGGTTACGGAGATCTATGATTATTTCCGTCTGCTCTACGCGCGCATAGGAACGCCCCATTGTCCCCGGTGCGGTCTGCCCATCAGCAAGCAGACCGTGGATCAGATGGTGGACCGCATTATGGAGCTGCCCCAGGGCAGCCGCCTGAGTCTGCTGGCGCCTGTGGTCCGGGGACGCAAGGGCAGCCATGCCAAAGTGTTGGAGCAGGCCAGGAAGTCGGGGTATGTGCGGGTTAGAATAGACGGAAATTTATATGAATTGTCTGAAGAAATATCCCTGGACAAAAATCAAAAGCACAGCATAGACATTTTGGTGGACAGGCTGGTAGTCAAGGAGGGCCTGGGCCGCCGTCTGGCGGATTCTATAGAAACGGCGCTGGCATTGGCGGACGGTGTTCTGCTGGTGGATGTCCAGGGCGGGGAGGCTATGACCTTTAGCCAGAGCTTCTCCTGTCCGGATTGCCAGATCAGCATAGGGGAGATAGAGCCCAGGAGCTTTTCTTTTAACAATCCCTTTGGCGCCTGTCCGGACTGCGCCGGCCTGGGATACCGCATGGAATTTGCTCCAGAGCTGATGATACCGGACGAGGGGCTGAGCCTGCGGCAGGGAGCCATACAGGTCATGGGCTGGCAATCCAGCGGGGAGCAGGGCAGTTTCACCAATGCGCTGTTGGAGGCGCTGGCCAAGGCCTATGATTTCTCCCTGGATACGCCCTTTGGCCAATATCCGGAGAGCATACGCTCCCTGCTGCTCCACGGCAGCCAGGGGCGGCAGGTGGATGTGCATTACTCCGGCAGCCGGGGCAAGGGGGTATATCCCACGGCCTTTGAGGGCTTAATCAAAAATGTGGAGAGGCGTTACAAGGAAACCTTTTCCGAAACTATGAAGCAGGAGTACGAGAGCTTTATGCGGACTACGCCCTGCAAGGCCTGCGGGGGCATGCGGCTCAAGCCGGAATCCCTGGCGGTGACCCTCTTCGGGCAGAATATATACCAGCTGACATCCCTGTCTATAGGCGCGCTGCAGGCCTTTATGGAGGCGGGGGAATTGACGGAAAGGCAGAGGCAGATAGGAGGCCCCATACTCAAAGAGATACAGGCCAGGGTGGGATTTCTGGTGGATGTGGGGCTGGACTACCTCTCCCTCTCCAGGGCCACGGCCACCCTCTCCGGCGGCGAGGCCCAGCGCATACGCCTGGCCACCCAGATAGGCTCCGGCCTGGTGGGGGTTTGCTACATTCTTGACGAACCCAGCATAGGCCTGCATCAGAGGGACAACGACAAGCTGCTGGCCACCTTGCAAAATTTGAAAAATCTGGGGAATACACTGCTGGTGGTGGAGCATGACGAGGACACCATGTGGGCGGCGGACTGTATAGTAGACATAGGCCCTGGAGCGGGCAGCCACGGCGGCCAAGTGGTGGCCGTGGGTACGGCCAGGGAGATTATGGAGGTAGAGGAGTCAGTCACTGGCCAGTACCTCTCCAAGCGGCGGCGCATTCCTGTGCCGGAGCAGCGGCGGCAGCCCCAGGCTTTTTTGCGCATAGAGGGCGCCAGGGAGAACAATCTGCAGAATATCAGCGTGGATGTTCCCTTGGGTGTGATGACCTGCGTCACCGGCGTGTCCGGATCCGGCAAAAGCTCCCTGGTCAACGGCATACTGTACAAGGCGCTGGCCAGGGGCCTAAATCACGCCAAGTGCCAGCCGGGCCTGCACAGCCGCATCCTGGGCATGGAGGCGCTGGACAAGGTCATAGATATAGACCAGAGTCCCATAGGCCGCACGCCCCGCTCCAATCCGGCCACATATACAGGTGTTTTTGATCCTATAAGGGATCTCTTTGCCGCCACGGCGGAGGCCAGAGCCAAGGGCTATGGAAAGGGGCGTTTCAGTTTTAATGTGAAAGGCGGGCGCTGCGAGGCCTGCAGCGGCGACGGTATCATCAAGATAGAGATGCACTTTTTACCGGATGTGTATGTGCCCTGCCAGGTCTGCGGAGGCAGGCGCTACAACAGGGAAACTCTGGAAGTACGTTATAAGGGCAAAAATATATACGATATTTTAGAGATGACCGTGGAGGAGGCGCTGGACTTCTTCGCCCACCTGCCGGCTATCCAGAGGAAGATACAGACCCTCTATGATGTGGGCCTGGGATATGTCAAGCTGGGCCAGCCCTCCACTACCCTCTCCGGCGGCGAGGCCCAGAGGATCAAGCTGGCGGCGGAGCTGTCCAGGCGCAGCACCGGCCGCACCATCTATATACTGGACGAGCCCACCACCGGCCTGCACTTCGCCGATGTGCACAAGCTGGTGGAGATACTGCAGAGGCTGGCTCAGGGCGGCAATACGGTGGTGGTCATAGAGCACAATTTGGATGTGATCAAGACGGCGGATTATATCTTGGATATGGGTCCGGAGGGTGGCGACGGAGGCGGTCGGCTGGTGGCGCGCGGTACCCCGGAGCAGGTGGCCCTGGAGGAAAAATCCCACACAGGCCGGTATATTGCCAGGATGCTGGAGGCGGAAAAATAGACGGAAATCCGATTATCCCCCTTGAAACAAAGGAGAGAATACTATATAATTTTGATTTAGCAAAAAATTGCATTGTCGCCCGGGTTGGGGCGTATAGGAGGGGTTGGTAGTGAGTATACGCAAGATTGTACGTATGATCATAGGCCTGAATGTGGCGGCCTTGGTGGTACTGGCCGTGCTGCTGCTGGGCATGATGAACGCCTTTGAAAAGGAGAGGGATGCCCGGGATGACGAGTACGAATACTATGTTCTGGGTTCGGAGCTGCAGCAGGCCTCGGATTTTTTGACATCGTCGGCCAGGGCCTATGTGCAGTACGGGGCCAAGAATCATTTTGATGCATACTGGAAAGAGGTAAATGAGACCAAGACCCGGGATAAGGCCGTAGCCCGCCTGCGGGAGATGGGTACGGATGCCGGCCTGCTGCAATTGCTGGAGAAGGCCCAGCAGGAGTCCAATGCTCTGGCCGAGGTGGAGAGCCAGGCCATGGATGCGGTGGCAAAGGGGAATTTTGAGGAGGCCCGCTCCCTGATGTTCGGCCAGGCTTATGACAATGCCAAAGATGTCATTTCCTCCTATGTGGAGAAGTTCCAGGAGGAGGCCAATGCCCAGGCCCATGACAAGACTGTGGCCGCCATGGCTCAGGCCAACCTGATGCGCAACAGCATGATGGGCGTATTTGTATTGCAGGCCGTTGTGGTGCTGGGTTCCCTGATATTTATAGGCCGAAAGGTGGACCTGCTGCACACCATCAAGCAGCAGCTGGAGCAAAACGAGGGGGATCTGACTGCCAAGCTGACTTTCGATACGCCGGATGAGATAGGCGATATCTCCCGCAGCTTTAATATCTTTAATGAGAAGGTGCGGCAGATCGTGCAGGATACCCACGCCTCTTCTGAGGTGATTTTGGATATCTCCAAGAAGCTCAACCACAATGCGGATCTCTCCTCCAGAGCGGCCGGCGAGATCTCCAAGGCCATAGAGGATATAGCCAACGGCGCCACGGATCAGGCCAAGGATACCGAGGCCGGCGTCAACGATATGGAGGAGCTGGGCCGTATCATAGGCCAGCAATCCGACAAAATCAGTGTATTGCAGTCCAAGTCCGAGCTGGTCAATGTCTTGATCAAGGAGGGCTTCGAGAACATAGGCGTGCTGGATAAGAAATCTGAGGAGAATTTGCAGATTTCCAGCAGGGTGCGGGATTTGATGGCGCAGACCAGCGCCAGCACCGAGAAGATAGAGGCGGCCAGCCAGATGATCAAGTCCATAGCGGACCAGACCAATATGCTGGCTCTCAATGCGGCTATAGAGGCGGCCAGGGCCGGAGAGTCCGGCAGGGGATTTGCCGTGGTGGCCGAGGAGATACGCAAGCTGGCCGAGGATTCCAATATCTTTGCCAATGAGATTTCCGATGTTATCATAGAGCTGATTGAGAAGGTGAAAAAGGCTCTGGAGTCCATACGCAATACCGAGGAGATAGCCAACTCCCAGAGGGAGCAGACTGTTGCCACCCGGGGCAAGTTCTCCGGCATATCCGAGGCCATATCCGAGATGCAGTCCATGATAGACATACTCAATCACGAGGGCAATGTGCTCAACAAGAAAGAGGAGAATATCATAGGCATTATGGAGAACCTCTCCGCCATATCCGAGGAGAACGCAGCCAGCACAGAGGAGGCCTCTGCCACCTTTGAGGAGCAGCTGCAGTCCATAGAGGAGATAGCCCAGATCAGCTCCAATTTGGAGAAGGAGGCCAGAGGCGTAGTGGCCAACATCAACAAGTTCAAGTTTTAATATCGCAGTCGCAGCAGGGGGCCGGGCAGGAGGCCCCCTGTTTTTTTGAGCACAAATAAACGATATTTCCTCCACAATACGGATGGGGGGAACTTGACAAGAGAGAGGTGGGGAGAGTACACTATTCATAATATGGATAGGTGGGCTTATTGGCGAGGAGCTGGCCCGGGATAAAGGAGCAGCAGGTATGCAATTTACAGATATAGGCATAGACTTGGGCACGGCCAGCATTTTGGTGTATATACGGGGCAAGGGCGTTGTGCTCAAAGAGCCCTCCGTGGTGGCCTTTGACAGGGATACCAAGAAGATCAAGGCCATAGGCGAGGAGGCTAGGCTGATGCTGGGCCGCACGCCCGGCAATATCATGGCCGTCCGGCCCCTGCGGCAGGGGGTTATCTCCGATTATACGGTGACAGAGAAAATGATGAAGTACTTCATTCAGAAGGCTCTGGGCCGTCGGACTTTCCGCAAGCCCCGCATAGCCGTCTGCGTACCCAGCGGCGTGACCGAGGTGGAGAAAAAGGCCGTAGAGGATGCCACCTACCAGGCGGGAGCCAGGGAGGTATCCATTATTGAGGAACCCATAGCCGCCGCCATAGGCGCAGGCATAGACATATCCAAGCCCTGCGGAAATATGATAGTAGATATAGGCGGAGGCACTTCGGATATAGCCGTAATCTCCTTGGGTTATACCGTGGTCAGCGCCTCCATTAAGGTGGCCGGGGATGATTTTGACGAGGCCATAGTGCGGCATATGCGCAAGAAGCACAATCTGATGATAGGCGAGCGCACTGCTGAGGATATAAAGATTAAGATAGGGTCTGCCTTTCCCCGTAAGGAGGCGGATTTTCTGGATGTCCGGGGCAGGGATCTGGTCAGCGGGCTGCCCATGACCGTGACCGTATCCTCTGAGGAGATGGAGCAGGCTCTGAGGGATACCACATCCCAGATTGTGGATACCATACATAGCGTATTGGAAAAGACGCCTCCGGAGTTGGCGGCGGACATAGCTGACCGGGGCATAGTGCTGACCGGCGGCGGCAGCCTGCTGAGGGGATTGGAGGAGCTGATTACCCATAGGACGGGCATACATACCATGACGGCTGAAGATCCCATGACGGCTGTGGCCATAGGCACCGGCATGTATGTGGAGTACCTGGCCGGCTACAGGGGGGATTGAGGCGGCGGGATATAGCCGGACAAGCTGGCGGCGATGAGCGGCGGGGATTCAGATCCGTATTTTCGGATGGGAGGTTAGATGTTAAAAGGATTGTATACGGCCTATACCGGCCTGCGCAATGAGCAAAACCGTATGGATATTATGACCAACAACCTGGCCAACGCCTCCACCGTGGGTTTTAAGAAGGAGGGTTCCACCTCCGAGTCCTTCCGCACGGTTCTCGCCTACAAGCTCAAGGACGGCTCCACCCATCTGGCCGCCCGGCAGCGCATAGGACGAAACCGTCCGGGCGTAAAGATAGGCGAGAGCTATACGGATTTTGATCAGGGACCCTTCCGCATTACGGGCAATACCTATGATTTGGCCCTTTCCGGCTCCGGCTTTTTTGCCGTGGAATTTCAAAACCGGGAGGGGGAGAATGAGATCAAGTACACCCGCTCCGGCTCCTTTACCCTCAGCGTGGATGGGGATTTGATGACCAAGGACGGGGATTTTGTTCTGGATGAGCAGGGACAGCACATACGGCTGAATACGCTGCTGGGCGCCAAGATACGCAATGACGGCACCATCACCCAGAATGGGCAGCGTGTGGCCAAGATAGGCCTGAAGGATTTTGAGGATTACAATTACCTGGAGCGCTATGGAGAAACCTATTACCAGACCATAGAGGGCGCAGTGGAGAAGCCGGCCACGGCTATTATGGAATCCGGGTATCTGGAGATGTCCAATGTATCTGTGGTTAATGAGATGGTCAATATGATAGCCATTACACGGGCTTATGAGAGCAACCAGAAGATAGTCCAGACCTATGACGCATCCCTGGAGATCACGGCCAACCAATTGGGCAAATTGTAGGTTTGTAAGAGAGTGAGGAGGTACCCATGGTTCGCAGCCTTTGGACGGCGGCTACCGGCATGATAGCCCAGCAGATCAATGTAGATACCATAGCCAACAATCTGGCTAATGTGAATACCACTGGATATAAGACGGAGGCCAACGAGTTTAAGTCCCTGTTGTATCAGACCTTGCAGACCCGGACCACCACGGCCAATGGGGAGAACAAGCCCATAGGCGCCCAGGTGGGTTTGGGCGTGCGCAACTCCGCCATCACCTCTATTTTTACCCAAGGGGCTTTCCTCTCCTCGGAGAGCAGCTCCGCCTTTGCCATAGACGGCAAGGGTTTCTTCGCCATTAAGGGAGACGATGGTAATAATTACTACACCCGCAATGGCAACTTCCAATGGACGCTGGGCGCAAATGGGGGCAATGTGCTGACGACGACGGACGGCTTTCCAGTATTGTCCACCACAGGCACGCCCATTACCCTGGCCACCGGCTATGTGACCAGCCGGGTGACCATATCCGGTGACGGCCGGCTCTTTTATCCCAATGCCCAGAACAATCCGGCGCCTTTGAATATGCAGATAGGCGTATACCAGTTCAACAATCCGGGCGGATTGGAGAGGTTGCAGGGCAGTCTGTATGCGCCCACGGATGCCAGCGGAGCGGCCTTGAATGAGAGCACCAACAACTCTGTGGAAAAGAGCCGTCTGGTACAGGGGTATCTGGAGGGTTCCAATGTGCAGATAGCCGATGAGATGGTGGGCATGATCGTGGCCCAGAGGGCTTATGAGATGAATTCCAAGGCCATTATCGCCTCGGATGAGATGTTGCAGCAGGCCAACAATCTTCGCCGTTAATTTTTTTCGCTATAGAAAGAGCGGCTGATAAGCATAGTGAGGGAGGTGGCCATGCTGGGCATATCCGCCATACAGAGCCAGATACAGAGCGGCGCCGCCCAACAGGCGGCCATGGATCAGTGGGGGCAGAAGATACAGGCCCTGGGAGGCCGGGTTTCCGGCGCCGGCAAGCCTGCGGATCAGGACTTGCTGGAGGCCTGTCAGGCCTTTGAGTCCTATTTTCTGGAATATATGATGAAGCAAATGTGGAAATCCATACCTAAGGCGGAGCAGGACGGCGGTTACGCCGGCCTGATGGAGGAGTACGCCCGGGAGGAGATGATCAAGGATTTGGCCGCCCAGTCCACCAAGAACAACAGTTTGGGACTGGCCAATATGCTCTATGAGCAGATGAAGCGCAATTATATGTAGGCTCCGGCGGCTGCGCGCCGCCGGATCTGGTTTCTATATTCATCTATTTTTTTCTCACAGTCATTTCAAGGCTATTCCATATGGAAATCATCAACGGATATGTAGATCATATCATATTTCAAAATTCCGACAATGGATATACGGTGTTTGCCCTGATCCCGGAGGGCGAGGGTGAGCCTTACACCTGCGTGGGCATGTGCAAGGGGCTGGCGTTGGGGGAGAGCATACAGGCCCAGGGGGAGTGGACCACCCATGGGGTCTATGGGGAACAGTTCAAAATTTCCTCCTACAGGCCTGTGACTCCAAAGGATGAGTTGGGCATGCTGCGATATCTGGGCTCGGGAGCCATCCGGGGCGTTGGAGAGGCGCTGGCCAGGCGCATAGTGTCGCATTTTGGCCAGGACAGTCTGCGGGTGCTGGAAGAGGAGCCGGAGCTATTATCTCAGGTCAAGGGCATCAGCGTAAAAAAAGCCATGGAGATAGCCGCCCAGCTGGAGGAAAAAAGAGATCTGCGGCAGGCTCTGGTCTATCTGCAATCCCATGGCATCAGCCAGGCCCAGGGCATAAAAATCTTCGAGAAATACGGCGCGGCCTTATACGAAAAGATAAGGCAGAATCCATACTGTCTGGCGGAGGATATAGAGGGCATGGGTTTTCGCCTGGCGGACAGGCTGGCCGCCTCCCTGGGCATATCCGCCGATGCTCCCTGCCGTATACAGAGCGGCCTGTTGTACACGCTGCAGCAGGCGCTGGCGGAGGGGCATATGTACCTGCCGCCGGAGCAGCTGTTGGAGCGGGCGGAGCAGATCCTGTCGGCCGGAAGGGATGCGCTGGAGGATGCGCTGGAGCTGCTGGTCTGGGAGAGAAAGCTGCGCAGGCAGCAGGAGGGGTATTTCCTGGCAGCCTATGCCCAAATGGAGCTGTCCTGCGCCCATAGGCTGCGCGCTCTGGATCTGACCCTTCCGTCGGCCGGGGAGGGGGAGGAATACTGGCGAGAGTTGGCCCTGTCCATGGGCATAGAGGCCAATGCCCAGCAAATGGAGGCGGCGGCGCTGAGCGCCTCCAGAGGGGTATTCCTGCTTTCCGGAGGACCGGGAACAGGCAAGACCACCACTATCAATCTGATGTTGGCCCACTTTGACCGCCAGGGCAAGGAAACCCTGCTGGCTGCTCCCACCGGCAGGGCGGCCAAGCGTATGCAGGAGGCCACGGGCCGGGAGGCCAAAACCTTACACAGGCTGCTGGAGCTGGGGGGGGATGTGGAGGGGGGACGGGCCCGCTTCGCCCGCGACCAGGAGCATCCCCTGGAAGCGGATGTGGTCATTGTGGACGAGATGTCCATGGTGGATATGCCGCTGTTTTCCGCCCTGCTCAAGGCCCTGCTGCCCGGCACCCGCCTGGTGCTGGTGGGGGATGTGGACCAGCTGCCCAGCGTGGGGCCGGGGCAGGTGCTCCGAGATTTGATAGAGTCAGGCGTATTCGCCTGTGTCGTCCTGGAGAAAATTTTCCGCCAATCCGCCCAGAGCCATATTATTGTCAACGCCCACCGGGTCAATAAAGGCCAGGAGCCGGTGATGGACAATAAGAGCCGGGATTTTTTTGTCCTGGAGAGGGAGAATATACAGGTCATATACAAGCATATGGTGGAGCTGGTCAGGGACAAGCTGCCCTCCTATGTGGAGGCCAGGGCCTTGGATATTCAGGTGCTGACACCTAGCCGCAAAGGGCCTTTGGGCGCTGTAGAATTGAACCGGGTACTGCAATCCCAATTGAATCCCCCCTCCCCGGCCAAGCAGGAGTATCTGCACGGGGATACGCTCTTCCGTGAGGGGGATAAGGTAATGCAAATCAAAAATAATTATCAGGCAGAATGGGAAATAATTGGAAAATACAATATAGTGTTGGAGAGCGGTCAGGGCGTGTTCAATGGGGATATGGGGTATGTGGTGGAGATCCGGCCTGCGCTGGGTCAGCTCTGCGTGGAGTTTGAGGAGGGCAAACGCATCCTATACACCACTGCCATGCTGGAGGAGTTGGAGCTGGCCTATGCCATCACCATACACAAATCCCAGGGCAGTGAGTACCCGGCCGTGGTCATGCCTCTGCTGGGGGGCAATCCCCTGCTGTATAACCGCAACCTGCTCTACACTGGCTTGACCCGGGCAAAAAGGTGCATCACCATATTGGGCAGTAAGGCGGCCATAAGGGCCATGGTGGAGAATAAGAGGCAGCGTCAGCGCTATAGCGCGCTGGCCAGGCGGCTGATAGAGGCCGGGGAGGGAGAGTGAGCCTGAGGAGGGGATCTGTAGCGGCACTGTTGGGCCGGCTGGGCAATCTGGCCCTGGATCTGCTCTACCCGCCCCGATGCCCGCTCTGCGACAGGCCGCCTCTGCCCTGGGGAGAGCCGGTCTGCCCGGCCTGCCTGTGTGCCCTGGCCTATGTGGAGCCTCCTTACTGCCTGCGCTGCGGCCGGTCCATACAGGATGAGGAGGCCGCCTTATGCCGGGACTGTGCTGGAAGGGAGGGGGAATCTCCCTTTGTCCGTGGACGGGTACTGTATAGATATGAACAGTTGGCGCCCTCCATATACCGTTTCAAGTACAAGGGCAGACGGGAATATGCACGCTTTTTTGGCAGGGAGATGGCCACACATTTTGGGGATTTCCTGGAGCGGGCTGGGGCCCAGGCGCTATGCCCTATACCGCTGCACAAAAAGCGACAGCATAGGCGGGGGTACAACCAGGCGGAGCTGCTGGCCCGGGAGGCGGGGGCGGCGCTGGGGCTGCCGGTGTACGGAGATTTGCTTCTGCGCTGCAAAAATACCCGCCCTCTCAAGGAGCTGGGTATGGCTCAGAGGCAAATTAATTTGAAAAATGCTTTTATTATAGGTCGAAATGATGTAAAATTAGATACGATTGTACTGGTGGATGACATCTATACCACCGGCGCCACATTGGAGTCCGCCGCCAAGTCCTTGTTGGAGGGCGGAGCCGCAGAGAGAGTATATTTTATCGCCTTGGCCGGCAAGGGGGATCTGCCCTCCTAGAGGCTGTGGGGGATGGCGCCAGCCGGGGGAGCCTATCCCCCTATTGGCATGGGATGGAAATAATATTGCAGCCCTGGGCTGGGAAAGAGAGGCGGAATATGGCCAATATACGGAATTGCAAGAAATGTGGAAAGCTGTTCAACTATGTGGGCGGCAGCAAGCTGTGCCAGGAATGTCGGGAGGATCTGGAGAAACAATTCCAGACGGTAAAGGATTATATCCGTGAGCATCCTGGTGTGGGCATACAGGAGGTGTCTGAGGCCTGTGAGGTGGAGGTTTCCCAGATCAAGACCTGGCTGCGGGAGGAGAGGCTGGAGCTGACCAGCGGATCCCCTCTGGCTTTGGCCTGCGAGAGCTGCGGTGTGTCCATCTTGAAGGGCCGCTACTGCGACAAGTGCAAGCTGGATTTGGCCAATGGCCTGCAGAACATACTAAAGGCCGGCCAGCCGGCGCCTGCCCCGGAGAGGGCCAAGTCCGGCAACTCTGCCAGCAAGGGCATGCATTTCTTGTAAAGAGGGGCGCTTATGCTGGATGTGGATAAGATACGCAAAATGACCAAGCTGGCCTCCTATGAGGCCAAGGAGGCTTCGGCCAATATGGAGATTATGCGGTATTTCCGCACGGATTATGTCAGCTGGCAGGTGTTAAAGTCGCTGCTGTCCATCACCGTTGCCTTTGGGCTGGTCCTTGCATTGGTCATTTTGTATCATTTTGAGAGTCTGATGGGCGATCTGTACAAGATGGACTTGTTGCAGTTGGCCAAGACTGTGCTGAGCCGGTATGTGGTTGTCGCCGTGGCCTATGGCGTGGCCGTATATCTGCTGGCCAGTTACCGCTTCGTCCAGGCAAAAAATTCTATCAAGGCCTACGGCAGGCTCTTGGGCAGCTTGGAAGAGGCACAGACAAAGGGATAAGTAGAATGACGAGTTTGTTGGAATTGCGGGACGGGTGCAAATATTATTATGCCAAATATGATTTTGCGCTGCGGCCGCTGTGGAAGTTTTTTTTGATGCTGACCGTTTTGACTGTTATCAATGGCAGCTGGGGATATATGGCCAAGGTGGACAATATCTTTCTGGTATTGATGCTTTCGTTATTGTCCTCCTTTCTCCCCCTGGGATTTATGGTTTTGGCCTCGGCGGGCCTGACGCTGCTGCACTTTTATGCGCTTTCCCTGGAGGTGGCCGCCATAGGCCTGGCGCTGTATATCATACTCTATCTGGTGTTTGTGCGCCTGTCCGCCCGGGAGAGCATTGTGGTGTTGATCACTCCCCTGCTCTTTCTATGGAAGATCCCCTATGTGCTGCCGGTGGCGCTGGGGCTTTTATGCGGCCCCTCTGTGCTGGCGCCCCTGCTCAGCGGGATTTTGGTTTACTTCTTTTTGGAGCAGCTGGCGGCCAATGCTGCGGTCATAGGCACTATGGCCAGCGGAGAGGCCATAGCCAAGATCCGTCTGATACTGGATGCCTATGTGGATAACAAGGCCATGCCCGTGGTGGTTGTATCCTTTGCTCTGTGCCTGCTGCTGGTCTATTTTCTCCGCAGGCTGCCTGTGGATCACGCCTGGAGCATATCCCTGGTGGTCGGAACCCTGGCCAATCTGGTCATGCTGCTGGTCGGGGATCTGGCGCTGGATGCGGGCCTGTCCATGATATCCATAGTGATCTGTTCCCTGCTGGCAGTGGTGTCCGGCAAGGTTTTGGAATTGTTCTGCTTTGGCGTGGATTATTCCCGAGCCGAAAAGGTGCAGTTCGAGGATGAGGAGTATTATTACTATGTGCGGGCCATACCCAAATGGACCGTGTCCGCGCCGGAGAGGACAGTCAAACAGATCAATCCCTCCAGGCAGACGGCATATAGGGAGGGCCGTCCCAGGCGCGGAACCCGCCCTAGGGAGTAAATAGAGGCAGTTGCGCCGGGAGATGCCGCAGAATGAATATTTGGGCCAATGAAATTATTTCTATGTTCCGTTTTATGCCCTCCATGCACTGGGGGGATGTGGTGGAAATCCTTATTTTGGCCTTTATGGTATACCATATCATGGTATGGATAAAGAGCAGCCGGGCCTGGTCCTTACTCAAGGGCGTGGTGGTTATTGTGGGTTTTCTCTTTCTGGCCAATTATTTCCAGATGGAAACCATACTATGGATATCCAAGAATGTGCTGGGATTTGCCGTGACTGCCATGATAGTTATCTTGCAGCCCGAGTTGCGCAGAGCCTTGGAGGAACTGGGAAATAAGAATATACTGACATCCATCTTTCCCATGGTGGCCTCCAGAGGCGGCGGCGAGCGCTTTTCGGAGGAGGTGATCCTGGATTTGGTGGAGGCCTGCCTGGACATGGGCAAGACCAAGACCGGAGCGCTGATAGTCATAGAGGGTGGGGAGAGCCTGGCGCCTGTCGTATCCACCGGCATAGCCATGGATGCGCTGGTCAGCCGTCAGCTGCTGGTCAATATTTTTGAACATAACACGCCCTTGCACGACGGGGCTGTGATCGTGAGAGGGGATAGGATATTGGCGGCCACCTGCTATCTGCCCCTGTCGGAGAATATGAGCCTGGGCAAGGAGTTGGGGACCAGGCACAGGGCAGGAGTGGGAATGTCAGAGGCCTCGGATGCTCTGGTGCTTATGGTGTCGGAGGAAACCGGCAGCATCAGCGTGGCCAGCGGCGGCATGTTGGAGAGGGGGCTGGGCAGAGAATCCCTGAGGGCCTGCCTGCAAAACCGCCTGACCCAAAGCCGTAAGGAGGAGAAGAGGAAGCCCTTCCGCAAAAAGTCCTCTCCAGAGGGGCAAAGGACAGCCAAGACGGAATAGGGGGGTGCAGACTTGGAAGAATTGCAAAATACCAAGAAAAAACGGAATATTCTGGAAACAGCGCGCAAATGCCGGCGTCAGCTGCTGTCCATGCTTCTGTCTAATTGGAGTTTAAAGATTTTGTCGCTGGCTCTGGCCTTTGTGCTCTGGTTGCTGGTGGTCAATCTGGGCAATCCTGTCACCAAGTGGGAGTTTCGCAATATACAGGTTGAATTGAAAAATACGGAGATGTTGACAGACCAGGAAAAGGTCTATGAGATATTGGATTCCACCGATGTGCTGAATAAGGTGGTGGTGCAGGCAAATAGGGATGTGCTCAGCCATATAGGCGCCTCGGATATCACTGCCGTGGCGGATTTTTCTCATCTGACAGATGTGCATACTGTACCCATACAGCTGAGCGTGCCTGGATTTCAAGTCGTGGATGTGAGGGTGGGATCGGACACCTCCGAAAATCTCCTACTGGCGGTAGAGGATAAGAAGAGCAAGAATATACCTGTGCAGGTACAGACCGAGGGAGAGGTGGCCCTGGGATATGTCCTTTCCTCCATCAAGGCGGATCAGAACCGCATGAGCATCAGCGGGGCAGCCTCCAAAGTGGAGCAGGTGGCTTATGCCCAGGTGACTGTGGATATCAGCGGCATCAAGCAGGATCTCTCCACTAACGAGAGCATACAGCTCTATGATCAGGAGGGTAATGCTCTGGATTCGGAGGGCATAAACAAGAGCGCCTCCACCGTGAGGGTAAACACTGCCGTTCTGGCCACCAAGGAGGTGGCCCTGCAGGCAGAGGTTCAGGGAGAGCCGGCGGCAGGATATGCTTGGACAGGGGAGGCGGCCATATCCCCGGAAAAGGTGCGAATAGCCGGCAGCAGTTCCATACTGTCCGCCATAGACCATATCAGTATATCTGGGGAGGCCCTGGATATCAGTGGGCGGAATATGGATTTGACAGTGAGCCTGCCCGTAGACTCTTATCTGCCCTCCGGCACCCAGCTGGTATACCCGGACAGTCAGGGGCAGATGAGCGTAAAGATCGTCATAGAGAGAAAGGAAACCCGGGAATACAAAATACCCAAGGAAGAGATACAGCTGGTGGGCGTTCCTGAGAACCGGATAGAGGAATTGAGCGATGAGGAAGAGGCATACACGGTGGAGCTGACCGGCCTGCCCAGGGATTTGGACCGTTTGGATCAGACCTCGCTGGCGGCCAGTGTGGATGTGGCGGCATGGATGGAGAAGGAGGGCATCAGCACCTTGATGCCTACAGTATATCATATGCCTCTGGAGGTGAGCTGGCCGGCGGAGCTGCAGCTGTCTATGGAGAAGAGCGTGCTGGTACGACTGACCTTTACTCGCAAAGAGCCATAATAGCTATGAGGAGAAGATATGGGAAGATTGTTTGGAACTGATGGAGTGCGGGGCATAGCCAACCAGGATCTAAGCCCTCAATTCGTGATGAAGCTGGGGCAGGCGGCTGCCTATGCGCTGACCAAGGAAAACGCTTATAAGCCTACGATGATGGTGGGCATGGACACCCGTATCTCCGGGGATATGCTGGCCAATGCCTTTATGGCCGGGGCCTGCAGCGTGGGCGCCAACTGCGTATTTGTGGGAGTTATGCCCACTCCGGCCATAGCCTACCTGACCCGCAAATACAAGGTGGATGCCGGCGTGGTGCTTTCCGCCTCCCACAATCCGGTGGAATTTAACGGTGTCAAGCTCTTTGACGGCAAGGGTTTCAAACTGCCCGATGCCACAGAGGATGAGATAGAAAATCTCTGCAAGGGGGATATGGAGGACATACCCCGGCCCACGGGCAGTGGCGTGGGCAAGATCAAATACAGGCAAAATGTCTGGGATGAGTATGTGAATTTTTGTATACAGAAGGTGCCTGTGGATCTAAACGGTTGGAAGATCGTTGTGGACTGTGCAGAGGGCGCAATGCATTACACGGCTGTGGAGGCGCTAAAGGAGCTGGGAGCTACTGTGGTGGCTCTGCATAACAATCCGGATGGCACCAATATCAACGCCAACTGCGGTTCCACTCATATGGAAGAGCTGCAGGCCAGGGTGGTATTTGAAAAAGCGCACCTGGGCCTAGCCTTTGATGGCGACGGCGACAGGATGCTGGCTGTAGATGAGCAGGGGCATCTGGTGGACGGCGACCAGCTGATGGCCATAATTGGCTGCCATATGCGGGATAAGGGACAGCTTTCCGGCAATACCATAGTGGCCACTGTGATGAGCAATTTGGGCTTCTTCCTGATGGGGGAGAAGGAGGGTCTGCAAATAGAGCAGACCAAGGTGGGCGACCGCTATGTGCTGGAGAGGATGAAGGAGCTGGAGGCCAGCCTGGGCGGTGAGCAGAGCGGCCATCTGATTTTCCTCAAGGAGAATACCACCGGTGATGGCCTGTTGAGCGCATTGCACCTGTTGCAGGTGCTGGTGGAAACTGGCAAGCCCCTTTCAGAGCTGCGGAGGGTAATGGAGGTGCTGCCCCAGGCTTTAGTCAATGCTAAAGTGCCAAACCACCGCAAGGACAGGTATATGGAGTATCCCCAAATTGCCCAGGCCATAGCCAAGCTGGAGACCAGTTATGCCGGCGAGGGCCGGGTGCTGATACGCCCCTCCGGCACAGAACCCCTGGTGCGGGTGATGATAGAGGGCAAGGATTTGGCACGTATACAGACGGAGGCCAAGGAGCTGGCAGCCTTGATACAGGATATTTTGTTTTAGAAAGTGTGGGTGAGAGTATGGTTAGCCAAGAGGTGGTAATCAAAAATACCATGGGCCTGCATTTACGGCCGGCCGGCATATTGTGCAAGGAAGCCATGCAATTTGGCTGCTCCATCCATTTCCGCTTTGGCGGCAATATGGCCAATGCTAAGAGCGTTCTCAGCGTGCTGGGGGCCTGTGTCAAGTCCGGAGATGTGATAGAATTTGTCTGTGAGGGGGAGGATGAGGAAGAGGCCTTAAAGGCTTTGGTAGAGGCCGTGGAGAGCGGATTGGGAGAGTGATTTCCGGCTCTGGATGAAAAGGCCCCTATTGCGGCAGATTTGCTGCAATAGGGGCCTTTTGTATGCAATTCGCTCATTCCTTACTGTTCAGGTTCTATTTACGTGTACTCTTTGGCTGCTCCTTCTCTCATTGCCGGGAGAACCAGATGCGGGGCAAGGGCAGGAGCCACTGGGCATCCATATCCCTGTTGTACCAGAGGACGAGAAACTCTATGTGCGCCTTAACGGGGTGGTATCCCTGCTGCAGGTATGTCTGCCACTTCTGCTGAAAGGCCCTAGAGAACTGGAGCAGGGATAAGGTTTGGCCCTGGTGAACGAAGGACAGACCCTCCCTCTCGCATATCAGGGGCTGGCCGCTGTACATCTGGGCATATTGCACCTGTCTGTATTGCAAAGATTTTAGATAGATATCTCTATGTCCCATTTGTATCAATAGGCTGTCCGCTTCCCTGGGCGGGGCCGATTGCCGCCGCACGGAGGCCTCCGGGGGCAAAAAGGGCAGCAAATCCTTGTCTGAACAGTGCAAATAGAGGTTTTGCTTGGCCCGGGTCAGGGCAACGTAAATCTTGCGCCTATCCTCATCATCGCGAGGCGGCCAGCAGTGCAGGAGAAAAACAGTGTCAAACTCCTTGCCCTTGGCCTTGTGTATGGTGGAAATCAGTATCTCCCCCTGCTCCTGCGCCACAAAGTCATAATAGTCAAATTCTTGACAATACTCTCTTAAATCCTGTTTGTAGGCCTGGGGATGCAGGCTTAAAAAGGAATTGAGCATGGACTGTATGGTCGGCAGGCAATGGCTGGTCCGGTACTGCTGCCCCATGTCGGACATGCATTCCTCCCAAATCTGCCTGCATATCTGCGGCTGGGGATTGCGCCTGTCCAAGAGTCGGAGGAAATGTTGTACCTCGGGAAAATCCCGCATCAAAAGACGCTGTCCGCTCTGCAGCAGCCTGACGGACAGACCCTGGCCGTCCAGCAAAGCATAGAGCTGCAAGGCCTCCTCGTTGGTGTGGGTCAGCACGGCCACGCTGCCCAATTGGCGGCCCCTCTCCCTCCACAGCCCGGACAGATGTCTGGCTAGGGGTAGACAAAGCTGCCTATGGGAATATACATGGCATTCCACCTCCCCCTCCAGCTCAGAGCGGCATAGGATATCCCGGCTCTTTAGCCTGTGGGAGAGGCTGCGGGCATAGGCATTGGACAGCTGCAATATCCCGGGCTGACTGCGGTAATTGTCTAGCAATTCATAACGGCGGGCGCCATAATCTGACTCCAGACTGGCCATATGGGCGGAATCCGCTCCCCGGAACCCGTATATATTCTGGTCATCATCTCCCACGGCGATAATCCGCATGCCCTCGTTGGTCTCCATCAGGGCGCGTACCAGCGCAAAGTCCTGAGCAGACATATCCTGGGCCTCGTCTATGACCAAAACAGATTTGGTGATCTGCACAGGCTCTGCCAGGCCCTGGCGTATCAATTCTGTGGCCTGGGGGAGTATGTCCTGGCTCTGCTGTAGATTGCCCACCTTGCCCAGCAGGGAGAAAGCAAAGGAGTGGAAGGTCTTGATATCCACATAATATGCCGGCTTGCCTATGAGATCCGCCAGCCTGGATTTGAATGCATCAGCCGCTCCCCGGGAGAAGGTGAGCATCAGCAGCTGGTGGCTCTTTACCTCCTCCATGCACAGCAGGGAGGCTAGCTTGTGTACCAGCACCCGGGTTTTTCCGCTGCCGGGGCCGGCGGCGGCCAGTATATATTGGGAGTCCTTGTCATGAATAATGGCCTCTTGAACGGTGTTTAATTGGCCAAAAAGAGCCTGGTACCTGGAGGCGGTCATGCTCCTCTCCAAATCCTGGGCCTTATCCCCCTCAAAGTATTTCTTTAGGAAAACCTGCCAATCCAGGTGGAAATAATCAGCCACAAAAGCCTGGGCCTTGGCATAATCCCGGGCCATCCAGTGAGCATATTCACCCACAATGTGGATTTGCTGCATCTTCTGCTGATAGTATTCCTTGAGAATCTGATAATCCTCTTGCTTGTAGCGTATGCGGTTGTCCAGCACCAGCCTCTGTATCTCCATGCCCTGGTAGAGGACAAAAAAGCCGCCCTCCAAAGGCAGTGCGCCTATCTTGGAGAGATAGAATAAGGACTCCTCCACCTCCCGCCGGACTATGTCCTGGCCTCCCTGGTTCGCTTGCAGATGTCTCCACAGACCCAACAGGGAGAAATGCAAAATATTCTCCTCCCCGGTGCCCTTTTCTTTTTGCGCCTGAATAAAATATTCCATAATGCTGCGAGCCACACCCTGTCGGCGCTTCTGCTTGGCCAAGATTTCCTCCGGACTCAGCAGAAAATGCAGCCGGCCCCTTTCGCCGGCGCTCTCCTCCTCCCGGCGTATATATTTCTGGGCCTCCCAAAAATACAGTATATTCCGCAGCCTTTTGATGCTGCTGTGATTGAAGCCCTTGTCCAGGGCCAGCTGATTCCACTCTTTATAGGCATAAGGCATAGCCCGCTGATTCTCAGGCTCATCTGTATGAGCGGTCAAGAGCTGATTCAGCAGAAAATCCTCCAGCCGGATATGCTGGTCCAGCAGGGGGGAGGCGGAACGGGCCAGGCTGTGGGCTGGCAGGTGGGCGCGCATATCCTGATCATCCGCCAGCAGGCCTTGCTCCCGCAGGCAGGAGATGAGATGCAGTATGCGGGGTCTGGACAGCCCCAGCAGATCCGCCAGGTAGTCCACCCGGGACTCCGGCTCGCCTCCGTCTGCCGCCCTCTGATTTTTGGCTGAGAGCAGGTGGGAGAGCAGCCGCCGGGCATCCTGCTTGTCCTCCGCAGCCATAGATCCCCCCTCTATGGCCGCAGATCCCTCTATCATATTGGGCGTGAGCAGGGCGGTGGCGTAAACCTTGGGATAATTGTACCCCCGCCGCAAATATCCGGCGTTTTCCAGCGCGCAGAGGGCGGCGCGCACCTTGGTTTCCACATCCAGCACCTCAAATCCCCATCCAGCCTCTCTGGCCAATTCCAGGGCCGAGCATTGGAATAGGGCCCTTTTGGCGCCAAAGCCCTTGACCGCAGTCCAGATATTTTGTATTTCTCCCAGGCTGAGTCTTGTTTGGTTGAGGAGGTGAAAGTGGTTGTCCAGATCTTCCTGGTTAAATAATATATAACAATCCGCCAGCAAGGAGGGGTCCCGCCCCGCGCGGCCGGCCTCCTGCATATAATTTTCCAGGGAGTCGGAAATGGTATAATGCACCACCAGCCCGACATTGCTCTTGTCCACGCCCATGCCAAAGGCGGAGGTGGCCACGATAATTTGTGTCCTATCCTCCTTAAAGGCCTCCTGGGCGGCGGCCTTTTCTTTGGCATCCATCTGGCCGTGGTAGTGCCGGGCGCTAAAGCCGTCCATGCGCAGGCGGCGGGCCAGCTCCTCAGTTCGCTTTACTCTGGATGCATAGATAATGCTGGGGCAGTCCTTTTCCTGCAGCAGCAGCCGCAATGTGGCGTACTTTTGTTCGTCATCCTCCTTGAACAGTACCTGGTATCGCAGGTTTTCTCTGGCAGCGCCGGTGGCAAACAATTCCAGATCCAGGCCCAGGCCTTGGAGAAAATACTGCCTGATATCGCTGACCACCTTGGGTTTGGCCGTGGCTGTAAAGCAGGATATGGGTATGGGGGTTTTTAGCTCCTTCTTTTGTATATAATTTTTCGCAGATTGTAAAATGAAGTTGGACATCTGAATAAAATAAAGATCCATGGCAGGATCTTTGGTAGAATGTAAGTCACCACAACAAACTTTCTACAGGAGAATCGCCACCATGGACCACTCTCATTCTACCACAGCTTCC
>JBGYPP010000058.1:0-6389 GCA_041838515.1 Acetatifactor sp.
TCCTTATATGCCGGCACTATTCTTCCTCCTTTGCTTTGTAGATTTGTTCCATAAAGTATTTCTTATTGATTTTTCCTCTAAGGATAAGAAAGCCGTGTTCAGCAAGCTGCTTATTCATATCTCGAATGATCTTATAAGCCTGTTGCTGCGAAATATTTAGTAAATCGGCAACCTCTTTTGAAGTAAGAAATAATTTTTCCATCGTACTTTCCTCCTTTCTTTTCAGAAACTTATTTGTTTCTGTTTCTATTTTAGATTATAAGTAGCTTTTTTGTTTCTGTCAAGTCCTTTTTTTATTTTTTATTTTTCTATTGAATTTTTTCTTGTTTTCGATTATAGTAATAAGAGAAACAAATTTGCTCCTAAGGAGGTGATGAAATTGAGTTTGGGTAAATTGATAAAGAAATTCCGTGAACTACGGAGAATCACTCAAAAAGCATTAGGAGACAGGACGCATTTAGATGATGTTAGAATCAGACAATATGAGCTTGATATTCGCACTCCCAAAGAGGATGTTTTAGAAAATATATCTACTGCACTCCATGTAAATAAAGAGTACTTAAAAGAACCTGATTATCCCTACACGGAACACGATTTGATGAGATTTTTGTTTAAGCTGGATGACAGCATTGAAGTCAATATAAGACCTGTTATTGTAAATGATGAAGATCCTGAATATACTACCACAGGTATCTATTTTGGTAGTGAAGCCATTCTGAGAATTAGAGGCATGCTTGAACAATGGCAAAAAATGAAGGAAAAATACGAGAATAATGAAATTACAAAAGAAGCATTGGAAGATTGGAAGGCAAATTTTCCCGACAGTCTAAAAAAAGATTATGTTCCTTTTGAAGAAAGTAATCTCAAGCGCTTTCATAACTTTATGTTAGTCAAAGTCCCACCGGAAATAAAATAGGCACATAAAAAGCACATAACTGAAAGATTTTTAGGTCTTAAAGTTATGTGCTTTCTTTTATAATATTCGATGATTTAGAGAAACTGGTAGTTATATATGCCTATTCAACCAATCAATCTTCTTAAAATCTTTATTGTTGTTATTATCATTTCTATAGGAGTCTTTTGATGATGCTTCATAAATACTTAAAAACTGTTTCAGGCTCGGTACACGAAACTTTATTTCGTTTAGTTGAATAAGTTCTATATCCGATTCAGCAATCCCCGCAAAATCATATAAGGAATTGATTGCTCCATATTCTACGCTAATTCCGTTTTTTCGGAATTCATGCTCATGAATGTCCACTAAATCATATCCCAATTCTTTCATAACCGTCATTATTTTGCCCCAATTATAAATTCTGAGTTCATCGGGAGCTTCCCAGCCTCTTGGATCTCCCGGAACATGAATATCAATATCTGATGGTTTCCAATCTTCTTTTGATATAAATTCCAGTCCTAAAGAACCCATTAATGTAGGCACGATTCCGATTTTATTTAAATATAAGCAAATGCTCCTAAATTCATTGAATAAAATACTCATTTCTTCTCCCCCAAAATTCCAATTTAGAATTCACTACTCCCACAAAAGCCTCCCACCAAAACGATGGAAGGCTTTCTAAACAATTTACCTAAATTCAACAACTCCCTTTCAGACCTACTTTTTCTTACTTTTAGTATCAAAATAGTATCACTCAAGAGTTTTTTGCTCCTGCAAAACACCGAAACGCTGTATTATTAACCATTATATAGCAGAATCATATTTGTTACTGTTACTCCCACTCAATCGTCCCCGTAGGCTTGGGCGTAAAATCATACAACACCCTATTCACCCCGGCCACCTCACCGGTAATCCTCTCCACCAGACGGTGCATCAACGCAAAGGGTATCTCCTCCACTGTAGCCGTCATGGCATCGGTGGTGTTGACAGCGCGTATGATAACAGACCACTCATAGGCCCGCTTGCCCTGTTTGATGCCTGTGGACTGGAAATCCGGAACAACGGTAAAATACTGCCAGACGGACTTGTCCAAGCCATGGCGTGCAAACTCCTCCCGCAGTATGGCATCGGACTCCCGTACTGCCTCCAGCCTCTCCCGGGTGATGGCGCCCAGGCAGCGAACGCCCAGCCCAGGGCCGGGAAAGGGCTGCCTGTCTATCATATCCGCCGGCAGGCCCAGACGCTTGCCCACGATACGCACCTCATCCTTATACAGTATCTTAATAGGCTCCACCAGGGCAAAGTGCATATCCTCGGGCAGGCCGCCGGAATTGTGATGCGCCTTGATTCCCTTCTCGCTCTCCAAAATATCCGGCCATATGGTGCCCTGGGCCAAAAAGTCCACATCCTGCAGCTTCCTGGCCTCCTCGGCAAAGACCTCGATAAACTCCTTGCCTATGACCATACGCTTTGCCTCCGGATCCGACACGCCGGCCAGCTTTTCCAGGAAGCGGTCGCTGGCATCCACATAGATCAGATTGGCCTTCCACTGGTTGCGGAACACCTCTATGACCTGCTCAGGCTCTCCCTTGCGCAGCAATCCATGGTTTACATGGACCGATATCAGTTGCTGCCCTATGGCCTTGAGCAACAGGGCCGCCACCACAGAGGAGTCCACGCCCCCCGAAAGCGCCAGCAGCACCTTTCTATCCCCTACCTGTTCCCGTATCCGTCCAATCTGCTCCTGGATATAGGCATCCGCCTGCTCTACAGATTGTATCCTCTCCATTTGCTCCGGTCTGCGTTCTGCGTCCATGCACTTTCCCTCCTATCTAAATATTGCCCTACAGTATACCATTTTTTCACCAAATTTTCCAGATATCCGGTCAAAAAATCAGGGATACATCCCCATACCATAACAATCGCAATATGCCTATAACACACAAATGCGCCGGATAAAATATATAAAAAAACCATTGCATGCCCCGCATCCGGCCCCTCTCCCCGTTGTATGCAGCCAACAGGGGCAGGGACAAAAGCGTGCACATCTGCAGCAGCCCATACTGCTTGTCCAGGACAAAATAATACACCAGCGCATACTGGGCCGACCACAGCAGCAGCTGCCAGGCCTGCCGGCGGAAATTCCCCCTATGCAGATAGAGAAAATACGGGCACATCACCGCCACGCTGGACCAGTCCGCCGGAAAAGCCATCAGGCATATGCCCACTATGGCGGCGATTTTCCAGCCCTTGCCTATGTCCTGCCTTCCCATGATTGCCATCAGAACCACGGACCAGGCCAGGGGCCACATGACACTGGTCTGATTGAACACGCCGGTAGACAAGGGCATCCAGGGTATGCCAAAGGCAAAGCCGTAGGCGAAATGAGAAATCAGCGCAAATGCAAACAAACGTTTGACATACCCCTCTATATTCGTGGTATAATGAAATCCCTCCGCCAGGAAAAACCACATCACTGGCGCGGTAATACGCCCCAGCGCGTGCAGGAGCAGCACATACCACTGTGTCTGCAACCCCGGAAAACACAGCCAAACCGCATGATCTATGGTCATGGCCCCAAAGGCCGCTATCTTGATCTGATTGGAATTCAGTCCCCAGGCCGCCCATCTGCCCATACCCGCCTCCCTTTACCTGCCTTTCTGCCCAAAAAAAAGAAAATCCAAAGCCCTGCCGCCCATACATCAAGACTTTGGATCTTCCTATCTGCCTGCGGATAACAGGACTTGAACCTGCACGGTCGCCCACCAGAACCTAAATCTGGCGCGTCTGCCAATTCCGCCATATCCGCTTATGCCTGGGGCGGAGTATACCCGCCGCCTTTGCCACGGAGATTAGTATATCTCCTCACCCCAGGCCTTGTCAACCTTTAGCCCTCTTGACGCCTGCCCGGGCTAGAATGCGGTCCCGGCCATAGATTTTGGCCAGCTTGGCCAGCCGCCCGGCCAGCTCTCCGGTCAACGCCCCGGCCGGCATACGCCACACCCAGTTGCCCCCCAGCGTGGCCGGCGTATTAATCCTGGCATCCTTCCCCAACTCCAGATAATCCTGCATGGGTATGACCACCGTATCCGCCACAGTTCCATAACCAGTCCGTATCATGGCATCGCAGAGCCGGTTCTTCGAACTTATGTTTAGATAGTCCAGCACCACCCTCCGCTCCCTGACCTTTAACGTAGACCACCAGCCCAGCAGAGTTTCATTGTCATGGGTTCCGGTGTACACCACGCTGTTAGGCGTAATCCTATAAGGCGCATAAGGACTCTCCCCCTCTGGATCAAAGGCAAATTCCAAAATCTTCATGCCGGGAAATCCCGTCTTTTTCACCAGCGCCACCACGCTCTTGGTCACAAATCCCAAATCCTCAGCTATGACCTCCAGCTTGCCCAGGGCAGCCTTGATGGCGGCAAAGAGCGCATACCCCGGCCCCGGCTCCCAGTGGCCTCCTATGGCATTCTCTGCGCCATAGGGTACGGACCAATAGGCGTCAAAGCCCCGGAAGTGGTCTATGCGTATGACATCGTACAGACGCCGGCTGGCCTCCATACGGGATATCCACCAGGCAAATCCCTCTTTTTCGTGCCGTTCCCAGCGGTAGAGGGGATTGCCCCACAACTGTCCCTCCAGGGAAAAATCGTCCGGCGGACATCCGGCCACGGCCATGGGCTGACCCTCCTCATCCATCTGGAAGAGCTGGGTGTTGGCCCAGGTATCCGCGCTGTCCATGGCCACATAGATGGGTATGTCTCCTACAATTTTGATGCCCTTACTGTTGGCATAAGCCTTCAGCCTCTTCCACTGGCCATAGAAAATATATTGGATAAAGGCGTAGAACTCCCACTCCCCTGCCAGCTCCAGACGGCAGGCCTCCAAAGAGGCCTTATGGCGCAATTTGAGATTGTCCGGCCACTCCTGCCAGCTACGCCCCTCCTGGGCCTCCTTGATGGCGCAGTAAAGCGCATAATCCTCCAGCCAATAGGCATTTTCCGCCAAAAATGCCTTATATGCCTCTTCCTCCAGCGCCCCGGCCTGCCTCGCCCGGCTATAGGCCAGCCGCAGCAGGGGCCAGCGCTCCTCCCACAGTCTGTTGTAATCCACCGGCGCATCCGGAGCCACCTCCAGATGCGCGCATTCCTCCGGCTCCAGCCAGCCCTTTTCCTGCAAATCCACCAAATCTATAAAATACGGATTGCCGGCAAAAGTCGAGAAACTCTGATAAGGGCTGTCCCCATAGCCGGTAGGCCCCAGGGGCAGTATCTGCCACAGGCCATGTCCGGCCTCGGCCAGGAAGTCCACAAAGCCATAAGCCTCCTTAGAAAAACATCCTATGCCATAGGCATGGGGCAGGGAAAATACCGGCAACAAAACTCCGCAATCCCGCATGGCGACTCCTCTCTACAATTTCCAGATATCCTTGTTGTACTCGGCTATGGTGCGGTCAGAGGAGAAGAAGCCCGCCTTGGCTATATTGCTGAGGCTCATCTGCCTCCAGGCGCGTCCATCCTCATACATGGCAAAGATCTTCTCCTTGGCCTCTATATAGGCCTCCAGATCCAGCAGTGTCATAAACCAGTCCTTAGACAGCAGCTCCTTGTGCAGCCTCTCCAAATGCTCCTTGGAACCGGCGGCCATGGCCTCCTCCCCTACGATAAAGTCCACCGCCCTGCGTATAATGGGACTGCGGTCGTAGTAATCCTTGGAGCAGTAATCCGCCTTGGCATAATGGTCCATTACCATCTGAGAGTCCTCTCCAAAGATGACTATATTCTCGTCCCCCACCAGCTCGTGTATCTCCACATTGGCCCCGTCAGCCGTGCCCAGGGTGACGGCACCGTTGAGCATAAACTTCATATTTCCCGTTCCGGAGGCCTCCTTGGAGGCCAGGGAGATCTGCTCCGAAATATCGCAGGCAGGTATCAGCTTCTGCGCATAGGACACATTGTAATTCTGCACCATGACCACCTGGAGATAGGGAGAAACCTCAGGATCCTTGTTGATAATCTCCTGCAGCACCAGCAACAGATGTATGATGTCCTTGGCTATGGTATATGCCGGGGCGGCCTTGGCGCCAAAAATGCAGCTGATGGGCGTTTTGGGCAATTTGCCGGCTTTGATCTCCAGGTATTTGTGTATAATATACAAGGCATTCATCTGCTGCCGCTTGTACTCATGCAGCCTCTTGATCTGTATATCAAAAATGGACTGGGGATTGAGCTCCACTCCCTCCTTCTCCGCTATATAAGCGGCCAACTGGGCTTTCTTGTCCGCCTTGATACGGCCCAGCGCCTCCAGCACCTCCCCATCCTCTTTATAAGCCAGCAGCTTCTCCAACCGGTCGGGATCCTGCCTGTATTCCCTGCCTATGGTTTTATCCAGCAGGGCGGACAGCTCCCTGTTGCAGCCGGCCAGCCAGCGGCGGAAAGTGATGCCGTTGGTCTTATTGTTAAATTTCTCCGGATACAGCTTATAAAAAGGA
>JBGYPP010000059.1:0-11437 GCA_041838515.1 Acetatifactor sp.
CTAGGCAGCAGCCTGGTAGATTCGGTCGATTTCCTCCTCGAAGATTTCATCCGGGGTTCTGTACCCAAGAAGTTTTCGGGGAAGGCTATTACACCAGGTCTCCACATCGGAGATCTGCTGTCCAGTAAAGTCATCAATCCGCTTGCCTTTGGGTATAAACCTTCTGATCAGGCCATTATGTCTCTCTACAGTCCCCTTATCACTGGAAGTGTAGGGATGGGCATAGCAGACAAGCGTATCTGCCATCTTCCCAAGCTCTGAAAGGTCTGCGAATTCCGATCCGTTGTCAGTCGTGATGGTTTTGAACACTTCGCCGAAGTGTCCTCTGTAAGTTTCCTGAAGCTGTTTCATCGCTTCCATGACGCGCTCTGATGTCTTGTCTGCAATTGGAAGCATCAGGGATTCACGGCTTTTACGTTCTACAAGAGTGAGCAGAACCTTATCATCCCGGGTTTTGCTGCCCAATACGAGGTCACATTCCCAGTGCCCAAATTCCTCTCGGGATTCGATTTCTTTAGGACGTTCCTCAATGCTGCGGCCAAGCTTTTTCTTGTGAAGGCGACAACTGCGTTTCTTGGTCTTACGCCCCAGCTTTTCAGGAAGGTTGTGGTTCTTGATGCCAAAGAAGCCACGATCAACATAGCGGTAAAGCGTTTTGGTGCATACAATCTGTTCTCTGGTAAATATACCATCGAGAACGGCGCGTCCAACACAGGCATCCAGAGACCATCCGTCTTCTGCAAAATGCCCCTTCACGTATTGAAGGAAGGCTGATTTGCTCAGAAAGTCGTAATGCCGGCAGCAGTGCTTTCTGTTGTTTTCATACGTTTTCTGGCCGGCAGATGCCTTATAACGGGTCACGTGACCGTTATACAAGGTAACTGAGCCACGTGCGATTTCATTCGAGACTGTGCCCGGTGAGCAGCCGGTCTCTCGGGCAATGGCCCGGATTGAATAGTTGTCTTTAAGACGAATCTGAATAAGAACTCTGTTCTCGTATGAAAGATGTTTACCTTTCACATGGGAAGATGTGGTAGAATAAGAGTTGTCCATGGCAGCGATTCTCCTGTAGAAAGTTTGTTGTGGTGACTTACATTCTACCAAAGATCCTGCCATGGATCTTTTTATTATTCAGATGTCCAACTTCATTTTACAATCGGCAAAAATAAAAAGGGTTGCAGTAATGATTAAAAATCGTTACTGCAACACCCCCCTCTTTTCCCTGCCATATTACAAGCCACCTCAAGCCCGATTGATCACTTTTTCTCCTTTCTCACCCCCTGTTTGTCCACGGCATATCCGTCTATTTGGGTATTCCTGGCCAGCAAACCGTCCGGGTAGAAATAATACCATCTGCCGTCTATCTCAAGCCATTTTCCCATTTCCATCAAACCCTGGCCATTCAGATAATAAGTCCTTTCACCTCCCCGGTTTTTGAACCTCAGCCAGCCCTTGTGCATGACATTGCCCAGGTAATACCTATAGCTGCCGCCGTCCTGCACCCGCCGCTCCTCAGCGCGCCTGCCCCATCAAAGGAATACTTCACGCCGCCTATAGTCTGCTCCCCGGCCAGGGATTTGCCGCCCTTATAGTAGTGGTAATCGCCGGCATCGTCTGCCGCCCAGTCCTGTGCCGTTTCCAGCGAGATGGCCAGCTTGATACACCTGCTCAGCATGGCGCACAGCTCCGCCCTGATGGCATCGCCCTTGGGGTATAATCTATTGGATTTCTTGCCCATCACAACGCCGGCCTGCTGCATGGCTGCCACAGCCGCCAAAAACCCCCGCGCCCTTACTTCTGCGCGCTGACATACATGGCCGCCATGGTGGCCGCATTGGCCCCATCCGCCACGGCGGTTACGATCTGCCTCTGCAGCTTCTGTCTGGCATCTCCGGCCACAAACAGGCCCGGGCAGCTGGTAGCGCAATCCTCGCCTGCCAGTATATATCCGGCAGGGTCATGCTCTGCCAGCTCCCTTATGGGGCCGGTGATGGGCGTAATGCCCACGGCGATAAACACGCCCTCTAAGGGCAGGCTGCGCCTTGCTCCGGTCTTGGCATCCTCCACCTCCAGAGCCTCCACCTTCTCCCCTCCCAATATGGCCGTACCCCTGTGGCTGTAGAGAATTTCCACATTGGGCTTGGAAAACAGCTCCTCCTGCAGGATCTTCTCGCCCCTAAATTCGTCCCTCCTGTGTATAAGGTATACCTTCTCACAAAAGCGGGTCAGGTAGATGGCATCCTCCAGCGCCACATTGCCGCCGCCTATAACTGCCACCCTTTTTCCCCTATAGAATGCGCCGTCACAGGTGGCGCAGTATCCTACGCCCATGCCGGCAAATTTCTCCTCGCCGGGTATGCCCAGATGGGCATGGAGAGCGCCGGCCGCCCAGATCATGCTCCTGGCCTCAAAGCTCTGCCCCTCGCACACGGCCACCTTGGATGCCCCCCTGTCCTCTATAGACAGCACCTCCGCATTCTCTATCTCTATGCCCAGCTTGTCCGTATGCTCCCGGAAGCGCATGCCCATATCAAAACCGTTGATACCCGGCATACCCAGATAATTGTCCACCTCATAGGTGGTCAGTACCTGGCCTCCGCTCATGGGCTGTTTCTCCAGCACCAGCACATCCAGTCCCGCCCTCTTTGCATAAATGGCCGCCGACAATCCGGCCGGGCCGGATCCTACTATGATCAAATCCCGCATCATACACCTCCATGGATAAGTTAGTTTCAACTATCTATCAGCTAGCTTAACAAGATTTCTTCGAAAATGCAAATGCCAAAATACGGCTCAGGCGCTGCCCCCCTCTTTCAAGGCCCGCATGGTATCCTCATGCAGGGCAGATTTCTCCCCAAAGTCCTTGGCCAGGTATTCATTGTAAATCACATCCAATACCAACAGCAGGGGGAACTGGGGGGAGATGACCTTGCCCGTGTCCAAGTACCGCAGGGATGCCACCTTGATGACCTCATCACAAAAGTCCGAAAATCCCCCGGCCTCCCTGGCGGTAAACAGCACTGTCCTGGCACCCCGCTTCTTGCTCTCCCGCAACAGATATAGCACAGCCGGGCTTTCGCCGCTGACACTAAAACCGCAGACCAGCATCTGGGGATTGACAAATACGGCTTTCATGCGCATGGCATCCTGGCTGTGTATGGCCTGGATGTCCACGCCTATGCGGCCAAAGCGGCTCTCCATCTCCTGTGCCACCAGGCCGGAGCTGCCACGACCGCAGGCCAGCACCCGGCTTTTTTCCTGCAAATATCCCACCAGCCTGTGGATTTGCGCCTTGTCCACCAATCCCCGGGAACTGCTCAGCAGCTCCTGATAAGAGCCCAGCACCATTTTTTCGCTGTCCAACGCCTTGGCCTTTTCCTGGATAAATCCGTCCTCATAGGCATAGCAAAAATCCCTATACCCCCGAAAGCCGCATTTCTGGGCAAAGCGGGAAAGAGAGGCCTCGGATACAAACAAACGTTTGGATACCGCCCCGGAGGCAAAGTCCTGCATCTCCTTATTTTGCAGAAAGTAATCCGCAATAATCCTCTCGGTATTGGTCAGCTGGCTGTACTTGGCTTCTATGATCAAACGCACAGACTGGGCATACAAGGGCATGGTTATTCCCCTTTCCTCTCCTGCCGCCTTTGCTGCATCAGCCGGAAATGGTGGTAGGCGCCCAGCATACCTGCCTCATTGCCAAACCACGCTACAGAAAGCTTGGTTCTTTCCGCTATGGAGGGCAACAAATACTTCTCCATGGCCGCCTGAAGCCTGGGCTCCAAATACTCCTTCTGCTGCATAACGCCGCCGCCCAATATGACTGCGCTGGGATTGAGCACATAGCAGAGATTGGCTATGCCCTCGCCCAGCACATCGCACATCCTGTCTATGCCCGAAATGCAAACGGCATCTCCCGCCTTGGCCGCCTTGAAAATATTGCGGCCGCTCCACTCCTCCTTAGACTCGCCCTTCTCCCGGGCCACCCACTCGGTCATAGCCGTGGTAGAGGCCAAATCCTGGAAATCCTCTCCCCGGATCTTGAGATATCCCACCTCCATGGCGCTGCCCAGACTGCCGTGCAGGACCTGGCCCTTCTCCACATAGCAGCCGCCTATGCCCGTGCCTATGGTCAGGCATACCACGCTGTCCATGCCCTTGCCTGCGCCGGCTATGCTCTCCGCCAACCCTGCGCAATTCACATCATTCTCCACCTCACAGGGTACGCCGCAGGCCTCCTCCAGCAGGGCCTTTAGCTTTACTCCGGCATAATCCGGTATCTGGGGGCCGGAATAGAAAATCTTACCCTCCTCTATATCCACCATACCCGCGGTGGATATTCCTACGCCGGAGATATCCTCCTTGCGCATATAGGTGACTGCTATATCAACGGCCTTGCGGGCTACATGAGGCCCGCCCAGCCAAGCCTGGGTCTGGGTGGAGAAGCTCTCCTGTATATTGCCCTCCTCATCCACCAGGCCATATTTGATGTCTGTTCCGCCTATGTCTATAGCCACATATGTCTTCATTTCCCGCTCCTTTGCTTCTTGGCTTGCTTTTTTTCTCATTCTGTATCCGCCATCACCCTCGGCTTTTTCTGGCTGGATTTTGGCTTTTTCTGACTGAAATTTGACTTTTTCTGGCTGGATTTTGGCTTTTTTTGACTGGAATTTGGCTTTTTCTGGCTGGATTTTGGCTCTCTCCTGGCAGCTGCTCCCTTTCTTAGGCCGTATATCCCATTCAGCAGCCGGTTCCCATCCGAGAAATGCTTAGGCTTGACACTCCCGCCATGTCCCTCCGGCCTATACCTACCCCAGCACCGGTCCTGCTATACCCGCACCTTAAACACGGCCTTGCGTATCAGCATGGGTTCACCGGGCGCCTGTCCAGGCCTGTGCGCATCCATGGGGCCGGACAGCATGAAATCCCCCGCCCGCAGGCAGATAAATCCCTCCCCCTCTCCCAGGGGCTGCATGATATCCCTCTCCTCTATATATTCCCCGCCATAAAGCCTGTTGGTCAGAGCCACATCTATCCTCTCTTCACCCCGGATGATGTAATGTATGTCGTAGTACTTCCTATGGCACTCCCAGGGGCCTGCATCCGGCTCCTGGGTGGTAAACTCTATCACATTACAAAAAATATCCTCTCCCTCCAGGGCATAACGGCCCAGGGGCAGATTTTCCATATCATGCTCCTCCAAAAAAGCAAAGCAGCGCTGGAATTTCTCCTCCAGAAAGGCATATTGCTCCTTTATTTCCCTATTTCCATGTACCATGGCCATCCTCCCCGCCTAAGAAAAGAAAAAAGAGGCCAGCAAAAATGCCAGCCTCCAAAAATCCTTATGCCAGCTCCTGTCTGGTTCTAGCAATAATCTGTGCCGCTTCCTGGGCTATGGCCTTATCCGACTCTGCCAGAGGAGCCAGAGGCAGGCGCACGCCGCCCAGATCCAGTCCTTCATTAATGCGCAGGATCTCCTTGATCACGCCATAGAGATTGCCCTTGGCCTCGCACATCTTATAGATTACGCTATTGCAGGCATATTGCAGCTTCAGCGCCTTGTCCATCTCCCCTGCGTGATACAGCCGAAGTATCTCCAGGTAGAGATCCGGCATCACGCCGTAGGTGCCGCCTATGCCACCCTGGGCGCCTATGGCCAGGCCTGAGATAAACTGTTCGTCCGGACCATTGAACACTATATAATCCTCGCCGCCCTGCTGGCAGAACATCTGTATGTCCTGTACCGGCATGGAAGAATTCTTTACACCTATCACCCGGGGATTTTCCCGCATCGTGGCATACAGCGCAGGGGTCAGGCTCACGCCGGCCAGCTGGGGTATATTGTAAATCACAAAATCCGTTTTTGGCGCCGCCTGGCTGATGTCATTCCAATACCGGGCTATTGCGTGATCAGGCAGCTTGAAATAGATGGGAGGTATGGCTGCTATGGCATCTACACCCAGGCTCTCTGCATGGGCGGCCAGCTCCTGGCTGTCCTTGGTGTTGTTGCAGGCTACATGGGCGATGATGGTCAGGCGACCCTGGGACTCCTCCATCACGGCCTCCAAGATTTGCTTGCGCTCCTCCACGCTCAGATATATGCACTCGCCGGAGGAACCGTTTACATACAGGCCCTTCACCTTCTTCTCTACAAAATAGCGGACCAGCCTGCGCACGGCCTCCAAATCCACCTGTCCATCCTGCCCATAGCAGGCATAAAATGCGGGTATCACGCCCTTATACTTGTTCAAATCCCTCATAAGGCCTCCTTTTCGCCTCTAGGTCCAAGAGCCTTAACCCTTGACCGCTCCCATGGCTATGCCCTGGGTGAAATACTTCTGGAACAGCAGGAATATGGCCAATATAGGCGCAGCCGCCAGCGTGGCGCCGGCCATAATCAAACCAAAGTCCGTGGCATTCTCCGCCTGTAGTTTTGCTATACCCAGGGAGATGGTCAGCATATTGGTGCTGGAGAGCATGATCAACTGCATAAAGTAGTCATTCCAGCTGTTGATAAAGGTAAAGATGGCCAATGCGCCAATGCCGGGCTTTACCATGGGAACCACGATCTGCATAAAGGTACGCCACTCGCTAGCGCCATCTATGCGCGCAGCCTCCAGCATCTCACCGGGCACACCCTCAGAAAACTGCTTCATCAAGAATACGCCGAAAGGCCAACCCACTACTGGGAATATCACCGCCCATATCTTATTGTACAATTGCAGTGCAGACATCTCCTTGAGCAGGGGGATCAAAATAACCTGCTTGGGCAGAGCCATGGCGCAGACAATCAAGGTAAACAGTACCACACGGCCCCGGAAGCGCTTCTTGGCCAGCGCATATCCGGCCATAGTGGAGGTGGCGCAGGTGAGTACCATGGCCGCCACAGCCATAAATACCGTATTCACAAGCCAGCGCAGAGCTCCGGGTACAGTGGGTCCGGCGGAGAAGATAACAGGCTTGCCCGTATCTGACCAGCCGGCGCTAAAAGGTATGGCCAGCTCCCACAGAGGCGCTTTTTGGCGGCTGAACAGTTTTTTGAAATTATCCATTACCCACTCGCTGGGAAACCATTCCGGCGTTGTGGCGTTGATGGATACAGCCGTCTTAAATGAACCGGTAATAATCCAGTACAGAGGAAAGGTAAACAATATAGCCAATATGACCAATATTACCCAACACATGATATCATAGGCATTTACCCTATGCACATCATGCCGCTTTTCACTTTCTTTTGCCATGATAACCTCCATCGCTGTGCAAAATATCTACTATTCCTATCCGGGGCTGCCTTATTTTTCCTTGGCCAATTGGAATTGTACAGCCGACAGCAGGGCGATGATCAACGCCAGCACCACGCCCATGGCATTGGCATAACCATACCGGTAGAGCTTAAACACGTTGTAGTAGATATTGTACATAATCGTGTTCGTGCTCTGGTTAGGGCCGCCGCTGGTAAGCAATTGAATAAGCGCAAAGCATTGGAAACTGTTGATAGTTGTGATAACCAGTATATACAAGGTGGTCGGCATAATCTGCGGCCACTTAATCTTCCAAAATAGTTGCAGATCTGTCGCTCCGTCTACCTGTGCCGCCTCCACTAGGGAATGGTCCACGTTGCCCAGAGCGGATACATACAGAACTATGGGCTGGCCCACGGAGGTGGTGATCAAAATCAGGATAATACACCAGAGAGCGAAACGCTCATCACCCAGCCAGTTGATATTCTCCTCCAAAAGACCGGTTTTCTGCCCTATGTAGTTGAAGATGCCATAGTAGTTGTTAAACATCCACTTCCACACCACAGTTACGGCCACAGAGCCGGTAACCACGGGCAGATAGAATATGCAGCGGAAAATGGAAAGCGCCTTGCTGTTCATCCTATAGATGGCCGAGGACACCCACAGAGAGAAAGCGCCAACCACTGGCACAGATACGATTACAATCAAAAAGGTATTCTTCAGCGTCTTGAGGAATATGGGATCCTGCCACAGCTCTATATAGTTGGCAAGCCCTATAAACACGTCCTTGGTATTTCTTCCCATAGAAGAGTCAAAGAAGCTGGTGTATACACAAAGCATCATGGGAAAAACGACAAATCCAAAAAAGAATATCAAACTAGGCAGTAAAAACAGGTATGCGACACGGGTTTCTCTCCTGGCCAGAACTTTACTTCTTGCCGGTTCTTTGTATGCTTGTGCCAAGGATATCACCTTCCTCTTCTTCTAAAAAAATGCGCACCTTTCTACCTACCAAAAGAGATAAGAAAGAGAAAGGTGCGCCTAATCTTTATTGCTACACTAGCTAATACTGTACTGCGTAATGAGTGAATATAGCCTAGGTTACTGAGCCATAGCCTCAGCTGCTGCTGCGTTTGCCTCGGTCTCAAATGCGGCTACCTCATCAGCAACTGCGCCGCCGGTGCCTATCCTCTGCAGCATATTCCACCATGCGGTACGAGCCTGCGCCCAACCGGGAACTACCTGATAGTAATCGCCCAGGGAAGGCATGAAGTTCTTGGTGAACATCTCCATGGTATCAGCCTTCTCAGTGTCAGCATACACGCCGGTTACAGACTTGTGTACAGAGAAGAAGCCGGAGCTCTGCACGCTCTGCTTAACCTGCTCGGGATCGTTAGCCATAAAGTTGATGAAAGCCTTTGCAGCGGCAATCTTGTTCTCATCGCCATTGTCAAACACGCCGAAGCCCCAGATACCGCCGGCCAGCTCTACCTTGCCGTCATCGGTGGGGAAGAGCATGGGCAGGATGGTGGAACCGTTATTGGTCTCGCCTGCCGGAGCGTTGTCGGTGTTGTTCTGCTGCATAGCATTCCAGCACATAGCCACTGCCAGGGTCTCATTGCGGAACAGGGT
This sequence comes from Acetatifactor sp., assembly GCA_041838515.1. GTDB lineage: Bacteria > Bacillota > Clostridia > Lachnospirales > Lachnospiraceae > JBGYPP01. The sequence goes on from JBGYPP010000059.1 coordinate 8,874, forward strand.
GATCTCATCTCCACCCACGATGGAAGCGTCAAAGTTCACGCCCTGCTGAGCCTTCAGAGCCTCCAGAGCCTTGATGTTCTCGGGGCTGTTCACAGCGTAAGCGGTGTGCTCCAGGTTGGTGAAACGGCCGCTGTACATGTTGTTGATCATAGCCCTGGTACCCTGGTCGCCGCCCTGGCCGCCGCAGTATACGCTCAACACGTTCTTGTGGCCGCTGTCATATACAGCCTGGATGGCCTTCAGGAAATCGTCGGTGGACTTCCAGGTGTTGGTGGACTCATCCAGATACTGAAGAGCGTCAGCCTTCTCAAAGATGTCCCTGTTGATAGCCATGCAGTGAGCGATCATGCACAGGGGATACTCATAGTAGCTGCCGTCGGCGCCCTGGCAAGCGGCTACAACGTTCTCATAGATATCCTTTGCGGAATCCTGAGCAAACAGATCGGAAAGGTCAACCATGTAACCCTTTGCGCCCCAGTTGGCAACCAGACGCTCGGGACCTTCCAGCACCAGGTCAGGAGCCTGTCCTCCCTCGATGGCGGTGTTGATCTGATCATCGCCGTTGGTGTAATCCAGCAGCTCTACAGCCACCTGGATGTTGGGATACTTCTCATTGAAGCTGGCAATCAAACCCTCAACCGTAGCTGCATCGCCCCACTTGCCTACAGGGTAGGTCCACAGGGTGATGGATGCATTGAGCTGGGTGTCATCAACCACAGCCTCTGTCTCCGCCACAGTGCTCTCCACTGCCTCGGTGGTGGCAGCAGCCGTCGTGCTCTCCGTAGCCGTGCTGGCAGTATTGCCGCAAGCAGCCAGGGAGAACAGCATGGTCATGGCCAACCCAAGTGCCAAGACTTTCTTTTTCATAAGTGCTTTCCTCCTTTTGTCAACACTCGTTGCATGTATCCTCTGATAAATGCCGGACTGCAACCCGGCAATTTTCAGCCAGTGAAATTCTCTGGAGAACCCAGCCTAGGCCAGGCTGTCCAGAGCTTCGGCAAAGGGCTTGGTAATCAGTTGCGGCCTGGTAATAATGGAACCTACCACCACCGAAAAAGCGCCCAATTCTATCACCCTTTTTGCCTTCTCCGGTGTGTTAATATTGCCCTCAGCTATAACCCTATTTTTGGCCTTGGCCACAATTTTGCGCAAAATCTCAAAATCATTAGCCTCAATTTTATCACATTTGCTCTGTTCTGTATACCCCACCATGGTGGTGCCTATAAAATCAAATCCCAACTCATCGGCGTAGAGCGCCTCCTCCACAGTGGAGCAGTCCGCCATCAGCAGTACATCGGGATATTTGGCCCGTATCTCATGATAGAAATCCGCCAAACTCTGCCCGCCCGGCCGGAGATCCTCAGTAGCGGCTACGGCGATAATCTCCGGATCCACCTCCATCAGCTCGTCTATCTCCCGCATAGTGGGAGTAATATATACCTTGCTGTCAGGATAATCCCTTTTTACTATGCCTATGACCGGCAGGCCGGTAATCTTTTGAATTTCGGCTATATCCTCCTTGGTGTTGGCTCTTATGCCCAGCGCGCCTCCCTCCATGGCAGCCTTGGCCATTCTGCCCATGATAAAGGAGGAATGTAAAGGCTCAGCGGGCAGCGCCTGGCAGGAAACGATCAGCTTCCCCTTTAATTGTTCTACTCGTTGGTCCCTAAGCGTCTTGTCCACTTTTTTCTCCTCCTTATACCTTATAGCGCTTAGTATAGCATTTCTAAAAATAATTTCAATATATAATTTTCAATTTGAATGTACTTTCATATTTTTGCCTATTCTGTATTTTTTTCTCTCTTTTTTTTTCACTTGCGTTTATGCACAGTGTCTAAAAGAGAAAAGGGTCTTTCAGTACTTTTTCACCCCCTTCCTCTGCCCCTGGGGGCCGTCCGGAAAAAGATCCAATAAAAAAACCCAGATACACTGGGTTTTTCAGGCGTAGACCGGATTTGAACCGGTGAATCAGGGTGTTGCAGACCCATGCCTTACCACTTGGCTACTACGCCATTCGAAAAAATTATAGCATATTTTCCAGTGAAGTCAAAGCCCTGGAAAGCCAAAGAGCTTTCCAATACTTTCCCTTGGAAAAATCCCGGGAAACGCCTCCGGCCGGAAAACAACTCCCCCTGTTGGACTCGAACCAACGACACTGCGGTTAACAGCCGCATGCTCTACCGACTGAGCTAAGGAGGAATGCCTGGCCTGAATAACGGCACACCAGCCCCGGAGGGCGGCGACGGTCGAGATGAATTTTGTCGGAAAATCCCGCAGGGTTTTCCTGTTTGAAACCAAAACACTCCGTGTTCCGGTTTTTGGTCAAGCCCCCGACCGTTAGTGGGCGTCGGCTCCGCGCATTGCTGCGCTTCCACCCCGCCCCTATCTTCCTCGTGTTCTCCAAGGGGTCTTGGGGGAACTATGTCCCCGCGGATGCCTCTCTTGGGGCGGGCTTCGCGCTTAGATGCCTTCAGCGCTTATCCCTACCGGGCTCGGCTACCCTGCCGTGGGCCTGGAGGCCCAGCAGGCGCACCGGCGGCCCGTCCGCCCCGGTCCTCTCGTAC
>JBGYPP010000060.1:0-4259 GCA_041838515.1 Acetatifactor sp.
ATGAGTTTGGCCCCGCCCATGGCCGCACGCCGGTGGCCGAGGATGTGTACAGGGATTTGCTGACCATCAAGCAGAATAACATCAACGCCCTGCGCACCAGCCATTATCCCAACGGCAATCTGCTCTATGATCTCTGCGACCGTCTGGGGCTTTATGTCATTGCGGAGAATAATATGGAAACCCACGGCAGCTGGGAGGTGTTGGAGGGGGTGCCGGCGCCCGGTGAGGGCATAGTGCCGGACGACAAGACCCTATGGGAACCCTTGCTGCTGGACAGGGTGCGATCCTGTTACCAAAGGGATAAAAACCATGCCTGCATTTTGATATGGTCCATAGGCAATGAATCCTATGGCGGAGAGGTGCCGGCCCGCATGGCGGAGCTGTTCCGGCAGTTGGATTCCAGCCGCCTGGTGCATTATGAGAGTTGCTGTACGGACAGACGGTATCCCCATACCACGGACATGGAGAGCCGTATGTATGTGCCGGCGCAGGAGATAAGGGAATTTTTGCAGAAGCATAGGGAAAGACCCATGATCAGCTGTGAGTACGCCCATGCCATGGGCAATTCCTGCGGAGCATTGGACAGATATGTGGCCCTGACCAGGGAGGAACCCTTATACCAGGGCGGTTTTGTCTGGGATTTCAAGGACCAGGCCCTCTATGACAGCCATGGAAATCTGGCCTATGGAGGGGATTTTGGGGATAGGCCCCATGATGGGAATTTCTGCGGCAATGGCCTGGTGTATGCCGACGGCACATCCAGCACCAAGATGGCGGCGGTCAAATATGTCTACCAGCCTTTTCTGGTGGAATGGGCCACCGGGCCTGTACTGAGACTGACGAATGAGTTGATGTTCACACACAGCAGGGATTATCGTTTTACCCTGGAGATGTACAGGGATGGGGTCAGGGAGCTGGCTGTGGATTGGGAACCGGACATAGGCCCGGGGGAGAGCCGTGATTGGAGCCTGCCCATGGACGAGCCCGTCCGTCCCGGAGAGTACGTTTTGCGGCTGGTATATGCGCGGCCGGAGTCCAGCCCCTGGGCCCCGGACTGGTCAGAGGAGTCCGGCTTTGGCGAGTGGAGGTGGATGACGGTGGAGGAAGGGCCAGGCAGAACCCTGGATAAGCGTTTTGGCCTCCATCCAACGGCCATCTATGGCCTGGCCGCCCACGGTCTGGGCCTGCTGCCCGGCTTCCGGCCCCTGGAGGTGGCGGAGAGCCGCCGGGAGTTGGGCGTGTTGGGCGAGGGATTCTCCCTGATGTTTGCCAAGCAAAAGGGGCAGTGGATATCCTACAGGCGCCAGGGCAGGGAGTATCTGCCCTCAGCTCCCAAGCCCTGCTTCTGGCGGGCCCCTACGGACAATGACCTGGCCTGCCATATGCCCATACGGTACAGGGATTGGAAGTTGGCGGATCTCTACGCCAGGCCACGCTTCCTGGGATGGGAGAGGCAGGGGGAGGCTGTCTGCCTGCATATGGCCTACGCCCTGCCCTGGCAGGATTTTGCCGCCGATCTGGTGCTGCCCAGGGAGGAGGAGAGATATGCCCTGCTGGCCTCATATCGCATACAGCCTCAGGGCCGGGTGGAGATCTGCCTGCGCTACCGTCCGGAGCGGGCGCCGGGTCCTTTGACGGAGATGCCCCTGTTTGGATGGCAATTTGCCCTGGAGGGGGATTTGGACCATATGGAGTGGTATGGCTATGGGCCGGGGGAGGCATATGCCGACCGTTGCCATGGGCAGAAGCTAGGCCTGTACCAGTGTGCGGTGGCCGACTCTGTGGCCGGTTATCTGCGGCCCCAGGAGATGGGCAACCGCATGGGAGTCAGCCATGCCAAGGTGTACGCCAGAGACGGACATGGCCTTGCATTTTTGGGCAGGGATATGGATTTTTGCGCCCTGCCCTATACGCCCGCTCAGCTGGAGGAGGCGGATCATTTGCGCTGTCTGCCCCAGTCCGGCTCCACCTATGTGCGATTGGCCCTGGGCCAGATGGGCGTGGGCGGGGATGACACCTGGGGTTCTAGGCCCCATGCCGAGTACCTGCTGCCGGCGGGGGAGCTGGAGTTTTCCTTTGCTGTGCAGGGAGTTTGATTAGGCGCAAGCGATTTTCGATCATGGGGTCAGGCTATTCCCAGGTCCGTTTTTTGGCCGGGGAATAGCCGCCTTTTCAGTGATAGAGGAACATAGAGCCTTGGGTTTTTTGCAGTTGGGCTTTCCCGCCCCTTCCCAGCTACTACATTTTAGGTAGCTCATAGGCTGGTTTTGAGGCGGTTGTTCATCCGACCTTTTTCCCGGATACTGCCCCGCCTCCAAGAACGCCTTTTTTTGGGCTTATACCTGCTCCAAATGGCTGATATCCCTCCTGGCCACCAGGGAGTAGTTGCTGTGGTAGATGACCATGCCGGGGCGGCCGGCGGCGGGCTTTTTGAGCAGTTTTTTTTGGAGATAGTCCACCTCCACCTTGTCCGCCCCCCGGGCAGCGCTGTAGTAGGCGGCCAGGGCGCCGGCCTCCTCAAAGGCCCGGTCTGGTATCTGCTCGGCGCCCCCCGTGCGCAGCAGCACATGGGAGCCGGGTATGCCCTTGGCGTGGAACCACCAATCCCCGCCATTGGCCAGCTTGAAGGTCAGCTCCTCGTTTTGCCAGTTGTTTTTGCCCACATAGATGGTGAATCCGTCGCTGCTGACATAGCGCAGGGGTCTGGCCGTATTCTTGGCCCCCCTGGGGCTGCCCTTGGCCTGGGAGGGCCGCTTGAGATATCCCAGGGAGGACAATTCCTCCCGTATCTGGGCCAAATCCCCCTCCTCTGTGGCCAGGTTTAGGGATTCGGCCACGGATTCCAGATGCTCCACCTCCTGGGCAGAGGCTGCCAGCTGCACTTGCAGATTGTCATAGGTGCGCTTGAGCTTGTTGTATTTTTCGTAATACGCCTTGGCATTGTCCTTGGCGCTGAGGGCCGGATCCAGGGGTATGCGCACTGTCTGGCCGTTGTAGTGGTTGGGCAGATGGGCCTCCGGCGCGCCGGGCTGCGCCATGTGGCCATAGGTCAGCAGCAGCTCGCCGTACAGTTTCCAATTCTCCCTCTTTGCCGTATCCTCCAGCTGCAGACTTTGCAGCTGGAGTTTTTTTCTGGCCCTTTCCAGCAGCTGCTGTATCAGATGCCGCAGATCCGAGGCCTTTTGTCGTATGCGGCCTAGAGCGCTCTTTTCGGCGTAATACTGTTCCAGCATGGGGCTGATATCCGCCATGGCTTGCAGGGAGCAGCCCTGTTCCTCATACATCTCCATGCCCCAGAGGCCAAATTCCACCGGAGCCTTGCCCTGATATGCTATGGAGGGGGCATACGTACCCAGCGCCATTGCGGATTTCAGGCTCTCTATGGCCTGGAATAGACGGTCCATCTCCTCCGTCGTCAGCAGATTGGCCTGCCGGTCTGAGGAGAGGCCGGCCCTGTGGCATATCTGGGCGGCCATAGCTGGAGAGAGGCCGGTGAGTTGGGTATAAAGGCTCTTAAACAGAGGGCGGGGCGGGGCCAATATCTCCTTTAAGTCCTCCTTATCCAGGCTGAGCATATCCCTCTTGTCCTGGGTAGGGGGAATGAAATAGGGGCGGCCGGGCAGAACCTGCCGCAGGGAGCTGACCATGGCGGAAATACGCTTTATGGCATCGATAATGGTGCCATCCGATTGGCAGAACAGGATATTGCTGTGCTTGCCCATGATTTCTATAATCAGCTCTTTGCGGCAAAGATCCCCCAATTCATCCAAATGTTCTATATGAAAGTGGAGTATGCGCTCCAGGCCCGGCTGGGTAATATCCACCAGACGGCCATTTTGCAGGTGTTTGCGCAGGAGCATACAAAAGGCTGGCGCCGTGGCCGGACTGTTCTTATTGGCAGAGCAGAGATAGACCAGGGGCAGGGAGGCATTGGCGCAGAGCAACAGCCGCCTTTGCCCCTGGGGGGTCTTAAAAGTCAATATCAATTCATCTTTCTCCGGTTGGGCGATCTTGGATATGCGGGAGCCTATCAGTTCCTCCCGCAGCTGGGCCGCCAGACCGGCCAGGGTGATGCCGTCAAATGCCATATTCTATTCCTCTCCTAGCTTGTACTTCGGGCAGGGCGGCCCAAAAGAGATATTGGCCGCCATATCTTTTATTCTAGAGAAAGACGGGGGAATATGCAAGACGGGGGAGTATTTTTCCCATCCGGTCTTATTTTGCTCCTCAAAATCTATGGGAATAGTGGAAAAAACAGG
>JBGYPP010000061.1:0-7471 GCA_041838515.1 Acetatifactor sp.
CTGGGGCAGGGAACGCATCTTGCTGCCCTTGCCGTCCCGGCTGCCCAGCCGCAGTTTGCCCAGTTCCACCAGGCGGTTTCCGTAGGTCAATGTGGGATTTTCCCCCTCGTGGAAGCAACAAAACTGCTCCAAATGATCCCCGGGCGCCAGTTGCATGCCCCTCACCCCCAGAGCGGCCTTTTTCTTAAAGGGTATGTCCTCCAAATCCATTTTCAGGAAGAAGCCCTTGGCAGACCCCAAAACCAGATAGCTCTGCTGCTCCAGCAGGACGATGCCCACCAGTGCATCCCCCTCTGCCAATTTGGTGGCGGCCATGGTCTTTTTTGCGGAGATCAATTCCGACCCCGCCACCCGTTTTACCAGTCCGGAACGGCTGATAAAGAGCAGGGAAGCCTTCTCCAACTGGGATTGGGAGCAGAGCAGGCGCAGCTCCTCCCTGGAGGAGTCAAAATGGCTGATGTTGTCCAGGGGTATGCCCTTATCCCGGAAGCGGCCCAGTGGCAGGTCCGCTGTCTTAATGGAGTGGATCAGGCCATCCCGGGTGAGGAGGTATAACCGGCTGTCCGTGTCTGTGCGGAATACATATGCGGATTCGGCCTCTGCGGCCTCCTGATTGCGCTCATAGGCACCGGGTTCCAGCGCCCGGGCATAACCGCCGGCATCCACCAGGCATACCACCGGCTGGGTCTGTGTCTGCGCCTCCGGCGCCTGGGCGGGAGCCAAATCCTCCAGCCTGGTGCGCCGGAGCCGGCCATATTCCTTGCCCAGCCGGCCGAGTTGTTCTATAATCACATTTTTCAGCGCATTTTCATCGGACAATACATACTGGTATCTGGCTATTTTGTCCAGCGTTTCCTCATGCTCCGCCAGCAGCGCCTGGATTTCCAGGCCTATCAGCTTGTACAAACGCATATCCAATATGGCCTGGGCCTGTCGCTGGGTAAAGCGCAGCCTGGCCGCCGCTGTCTCAGACTCCGGCTGGCGGAAGCGTATGCCCTTGGTGCGGCCCTGGGTGAGGCAGGACAGCGCCATGGGCCTATCCTTGCAGCCTCTGAGTATCTCCAGTATCAAATCAATGCAGTCGCAGGCGGCTATCAGCCCCTCCTGCACCTCTTTTTTCTCCTCCTCCTTGGCCAGCAAATGCCTGAATTTGCGGGAAGAAATCTCCAATTGGAAGTTGGTAAATTCCTGGAAAATCTGTCTAAGGCCCAGGGTCTTGGGGCTGCCCTGGCTGATGGCCAGCATATGGACGGACATGGAGTCCTCCAACCGGGTTTTATTGTACAGCAGCTGCACAAAGGCCTCCGGGTTGGCGTCCCGGCGCAGCTCTATCACTATGCGTATGCCCTCCTTGGAGGACTGGTTGGATATGTCCAGTATATCCAAAGTCTTTTTGCCGTCCGAAAGAGCGGCCACCTCCTGCAGAAAGCGGCCTATGCCCGCGCCTATCATGGTGTAAGGAATTTCGCTGATCACCACCAGCGTTTTACCTCCCCGGGCCGCCTGTATGTCTACCTTGCCTCTCAGGCGCAGCCGGCCGGACCCTTTTTCATAAATTTGAACCAAATCCTCCTTGTTAGCGACAATGCCGCCGGTGGGGAAGTCCGGCCCCGGCATATAGGCCATCAGTTCTTCAGTGGTGATCTGAGGATTTTGCAAAAAGGCTATGGCGGCCATGGCCACCTCTCCTGCATTGTGTGGGGGTATATTGGTGGCCATGCCCACGGCTATTCCCTCAGAACCGTTGATCAGCAGTTGGGGCAAAAGAGCCGGCAATACAAGGGGTTCTCTCTCTGTTTCGTCAAAATTCGGCCCAAAATCCACAACATCCTTATCCAGGTCGGCCAAAAAAGCCTCCTGGCCCACCTTGGTCAGACGTGCCTCGGTATACCGCATGGCGGCGGCCCCATCCCCTTCTATATTGCCGAAGTTGCCGTGGCCGTCTATCAGAGGCAGGGATTTTTTGAAATCCTGGGTCAGGGCCACTAGTGCTTCGTAAATGGAGCTGTCGCCGTGGGGATGGTATTTGCCCATAGTGTCACCCACTATACGGGCGCTTTTCCGGTAGGGCCTGTCGTAGCGTATGCCCAATTCGTGCATATCATAAAGCGTCCGCCTCTGCACGGGTTTTAGCCCATCCCGCACATCCGGCAGAGCGCGGGAAATGATCACGCTCATGGCGTAATCTATATAGGATTTCTGCATGATATCGGAATATTCGCTCTTGCGTACCCTATCGTCCAAGCGCCTACCTCTTCATCAAATGTCCAAAACAGCCTCCCCAGCGTGTCGAATGATAAAATCTCTGCGGGGAGGAACATCAGTTCCCATCAGTATCTGCGTTATCTCTGCCGCCATGCGCGCATCCTCTATGGCTACCTGCCGCAGTATGCGCCGCTCCGGATCCAAGGTGGTTTCCCACAGTTGCTCGGCATCCATCTCGCCCAGCCCCTTATACCTCTGCAGGGTAAAAGCGCCCTTTTGCCGCTTACGGTACTTGGCCAGGGCCGCATCATCGTAGAGGTACTCTTCTTCCCCCTTGGCCGGTATAGCCTTGTACAGCGGGGGCATGGCCAGGTAGATATGGCCGCCGAAAAGCAGCTCGGGCATAAATCGGTAGAATAAGGTCAGCAGCAGCGTGGAGATATGGGCACCGTCCACATCCGCATCCGCCATCAGAATAATCTTATGGTAACGCAGTTTTTTGATATCAAAATCATTGCCATAGCCCTCGGAAAAACCGCAGCCAAAGGCATTGATCATGGACTTGATCTCCCCGTTGGCCAGGATCTTGTCCATGCCGGCCTTTTCCACATTGAGGATCTTGCCTCTTATGGGCAATATGGCCTGGTAACGTCTGTCCCTGGCGCTTTTGGCGCTGCCGCCGGCGGAATCTCCCTCAACGATAAACAATTCGCAAAGGGCCGGATCCCGAGATTCGCAATTGGCCAATTTGCCGTTGGAGTCAAAAGAGAACCGGGGCTTGGTGAGCAGATTGGTCTTGGCCCTCTCTTCGCTTTTGCGTATCTTTGCCGCCTTTTCCGCACAGGAGAGAATATTTTTTTGTATTTCCACATTGCGGTCCAGAAAGTGGACGATCTCCTCACCGGCCACCTTAGAAACGGCCCTGGCTGCATCCTGATTGTCCAATTTGGTCTTGGTCTGGCCCTCAAAGCGGGGGTCCGGATGCTGTATGGACAATACGGCTGTCATACCGTTGCGTATGTCTGCTCCAGTGAAATTGGCATCCTTGTCCTTTAGCAGGCCCAAGTTCCTTGCGTACTGGTTCATTATGGCTGTAAAAGCTGTCTTAAATCCTGTCAGATGGGTTCCGCCCTCGGAATTGTATATATTATTGCAAAAACCCAATACATTTTCATGAAATTCATTGACATATTGGAAGGCCCCCTGTACCTGTATGCCCTCCCATTGGCCGGAAAAGGACACTATGGGGCAGACGGTCTCCTTGCCCTTGTTCAGATCCTGCAAAAATCCCGTCAAGCCCAGAGGCTCATGATAGACCAGCGCTTCCGGCTCCTCCCCCCTCTCATCCAGAAAATGTATGGTCAGAGAAGGATTTAGATAGGCCGTTTCGTGCAAGCGGCTCTTGATCTCCTCGGCCTTGAAATAGGTCTTTTCGAAAATCTCCCCATCGGGGATAAAGCGGATCAGCGTTCCGGTATCCCGGCAACGGCCTATGGAGGGCAGCAGGCCTTCCTGCAGATCGGTAGTGGGCACGCCCCGCTCATAGCTGTCCTGGTATATCTGCCCGTTCTGCCGCACCTGCACCAGCATGGAGGAGGATAGGGCATTGACCACGGAGGACCCCACTCCATGCAGGCCGCCGCTGGTCTTATATGCCGCATTGTCAAATTTTCCGCCGGCGTGCAAAGTGGTCAGCACCACCCTTTCGGCGCTGACCCCTTTTTCATGCATATCTATGGGTATGCCCCGGCCGTTGTCCTGTACTGTGGCAGATCCATCTCTTCCCAAGGTCACGCGGATCTCATCGCAAAAACCGGCCAGATGTTCGTCCACGGCATTGTCCAAAATTTCAAATACAAGATGGTTCAAGCCCCTGGAGGAAACGCTGCCTATGTACATGCCCGGCCTTTTTCGAACAGCCTCCAAGCCCTCCAGCACCGTAATGCTGGAGGCTCCGTAGTTGCCCGTCTGGGAGCCCGGAGCCATATCAGCCTACCTCCCTGGCGTAATCCATGCGCTGGCAGCAGGCCAGAGCCAGCACCCCCGGACCTATATGGCAGGCCACGCTCAAGGACATCTCGTCTATATGTATCTCTTTTCCGGGAAATACGGCCTCCACCTCCCGGCGAAATTCCAAGGCCCCTTCCAAATTGCGGGAATGGACTATGGCCAGATGGACATCGGCCTTTTCCATGCCGCCAAAGCGCTTGGCCACATCTTCTCTGATGGCTGTCAGCATGATATTCTTGCCGGCGCTGAGGGTGCGGGCCTTGGCAAAGGAGTCCAGCTTGTAGCCCTGGATCTGCAATACGGGCTTGATCCGCAGCAGAGTGCCCAGCGCTGCGGCCGCCGGCGTGATGCGTCCGCCTTTTTTGAGGTAATACAGCGTATTCAGCATGATATATATGCTGCTCTTGTCGCTGTCCTTTTCCAATATCCTGGCCATAGTGGCCGCATCGGCGCCCAGCTTGCGCAATTCTATGGCATCCAGTACGGACTGTCTTTGGGTCACGCTAATACGCCGGTTGTCTGCCACAGCCACCCTGCTATTATAATCCCTGGCCAGCGCCTGGGCGCTCTCACAGGAGGCGCTGAGCGCGCTGCTCATGGGTATGTGCAAAATCTCGTCATGGGTTTCCAATATCTCCTCCCAAAGCGCCGTCACAGCCCCAGGGGCCGGCTGGCTGGTGGTGATATTGTCCCCCTTGTCCATATGGTTATAAAAACTCTCTATAGACAGGTCTATGCCCTCCAGATAGGGCTGGTCATTGACAAAAAAGGGCATGGGCAGGACGAATACGCCCAATTCCTTTGCTGTTTGGGCGGATATCCCGCTGTTGCTGTCTGTCACTATAGCAGTTTTTGGCATATGCTCCCCCGCTTTCTTCCCCCGCAAATTCTGACGCAGTTTCTTTACATTTTACTATCACACTGTGCGAAAGTCAACCGATTTTGCCATTTTTCCAAACATATGTTTTTTTAAATTCCTATGCTCCTGCAGCTCCAAAGCCGGATCCAAAGCCAGTATGCGCTCCGCCTCCTCCTTTGCTCTTTCCAGTAAATGCCCGTGGACGGCCAGATCCGCCAAGGAAAAGGACAAGGCGCCGCTTTGACGGAATCCGGCAAGCTCTCCCGGCCCCCTCAGCTCCATATCCTTGGCGGCCAGGTAAAAGCCGTCATTGGAGGCGGCCACGACCTCCAGCCTCTCTCTGGAAGCCCCCTCCTTGGAGCTGTCCACCAGTATGCAATAACTCTGCTCCCGCCCCCGGCCCACCCGGCCCCGCAGCTGGTGCAGGGCGCTCAGGCCAAAGCGCTGGGCATCCTCTATCAAAATGACTGTGGCATTGGGCACGTTTACCCCCACTTCTATGACTGTGGTGGACACCAGCACATCTACCTCGCCCCGGACAAAAGCTTCCATGCGGGCCTGCTTCTCCCTGGCTGGCATTTTGCCGTGGAGCAGGCCTACAGAGGGCTTGCCCTGCCACAGCGCCTCCAGTTTGGCGCTGTAATGGCAGACGTTCTCCATCTCTGCCCCGTCCTCCTCGTCTATCATGGGGCAGATGACATAAGCCTGTCTGCCCTGGGAAACCTGGTTTTGGATGAATTTGTAGGCGCTGGGCCTGGAGGTGGAGGGGAGCAGGCAGTTTTTGATGGGCAGCCGATCTGCGGGCATGCCCTCTATGCGGCTGACGGGCATATTTCCATACAAGGCCATGGCCAGGCTGCGGGGTATGGGAGTGGCGCTCATAACCAGTATATGGGGCTGATCCCCCTTGGCAAACAGCGCCTCCCTTTGCCCCACGCCAAATCTGTGCTGCTCGTCCGTTACCACCAGCCCCAGACGGCTGAATTCCACACTTTCCTGCAACAGCGCATGTGTGCCTATGGCCAGCCGGGCGGTGGTTTGTATCCGTTTTCTGGCTTCCTTTTTTTCCCGGGCGCTCATGCTGCCCACCAGCAGCACCGGTTCGAAAAGGCCGGGATGGGAGGCCTCCAGCTCCAGGGCCGTGGCATAATGCTGCCTGGCCAGCACCTCCGTAGGCACCATCAAAGCGCCCTGGAAACCCCTGTCCCCGCAGTAGGCCAGGGCCAGCAGCGCCACCAAGGTCTTGCCGCAGCCCACATCCCCCTGAAGCAGCCTGTTGGCAGCATATGGGGAGGAAAAATCGGACTGAATGTCTGTCCAGGCCTTTTCCTGGCCCGGAGTCAAAGAGTAGGGCAGTCCGGCCAGTATTCGCTCCGGTCCTCCGGGGGCTAAGGGTTGGCCGGCCGGGCCAAAGGGGTTGGGCTGTCTGACCGGGTCGGACAGCCCTGACCCCATGGACAGGAAAAAGTCAAAAAACTCATCAAAGACCAGGCGTTCGGTGGATTTTTGGCAGTGGGCCTGCCAATCCCCTCCTCCCTCCATAGAGGGGAAATGTATGCCTTTATAAGCCCTTTCCAGGGACAGCAACCCCTGTCTTTCCAACAATGGGGCGGGATAATGCTCCTTGGGCAAATATCCGCCGGAAAAAAGGGACCTTATGGCCTTTTGCAGCTGCCCATGCCGCAAGCCCAGGGTCAGAGGGTATAGCGGATAGGCCAAACCCTGTCTTTTTTCATATTCCTGCCGGGTAAAAATCTGGGCCTGTTCAAAGCATAGGCCGCCACGTCCGTCCTCTGCCGCCTTGCCCCTCAGCCAAATTTGGCTGCCGGGGCGCAGGCTCTTGGCCAGATAGGGCCGTCGGAAGAACAGCAGTCTGGCCTGGCCTGTCTGGTCGGCGGCCAGAAAGCGCAGTATGTCCAGATTTCCCTTTCTTCTGTGCCACTCCAACCGCAGTATGCGCAGAGCTACGGTCACGCTATCCCCCGTACGCACCTGATCCAAAGGCGTAGGCGGGGGAGCCACATCATAAGCTTTGGGATAATGCTGAAGCAAATCCCCCAGCGTATGGATACGAAGCCTGGCAAAACTCTCCGCAGTCTTTGGCCCTATGCCCTTTAGGCTTTCCAAGGGCAGGTTCATCGCCTCATCCATAGTCCTCCCCCTACAAATAACAAATCCTGCGCCCTAAGATATCGCAGGATTTGCAGATTTTTTTCACGCTCTTGCTTATTCTACAGACAGGATATAAGGGTAGACCGGCTGGGCGCCGAATTGGAATTCCACATCACAGTGGCCAAAGGCTTCTTCTATGCGGCAAGCCAGGGCCTTTGCTTCCTCGTGGGATACATCCTCGCCGTAGTAGAGGCTGATCAGTTCAGACCCCTCCTCCACCATGGC
>JBGYPP010000062.1:0-3750 GCA_041838515.1 Acetatifactor sp.
CGCAGGCAGGTGGTGGCCGTCTGTGGCGACGGCGCCTTTCAGATGTCCATGATGGAGCTGGCCACGCTGCGGCAGCACCAGATAGATGTGAAGATTATCATTTTCACAAATAAGGTTCTGGGCATGGTGCGGGAGTACCAGCATTATACCTACAAGGACAATTACAGCATGATAGACCTGTCCGGCAGCCCGGAGATCTCCCTGCTGGCCGGCGCCTACGGCCTGCCCTACTGCCGCCTGGAAAATATGGAGGGGGCAAAGGAGAGGCTGGAGGCCTTTTTGGCCCAGCCCGGCACGGCCATTATGGAGTGCATGGTGGATCCTGACGATTTGGTGCGATAGGAGGGGCGTATGAAAAAGAAAATCTATTCCGTGCTGGTGGAGAACCGCTCCGGCGTGCTCTGTAAGGTAGCAGGCCTTTTTTCCCGCCGCTGTTTCAACATAGACAGCCTTGCCGTGGGGGAAACCGATGACCCCTCCACCTCCTGCATGACCATAGTCAGCACCGGGGATGACAGGACTATAGAGCAGATAGAGAAACAGCTGAACAAAAAGCTGGATGTCATCAAGGTGCGCACCTTTGAGGAATCCCAGAGCATATCCCGGGAACTGATGCTGATCAAGATACGCTACAACAAGAACAACAGGCGGGATATCATGGAAACCTGTGAGGTCATGGGCGCCCAGATCGTGGATATGTCCAAGCATTATATGACCATACAAATCTGTGATCTTCCGGAAAAAATCGATCTGATGATCAGCCTGCTTCAGAGCATCAGCGTGGTGGAGGTGGCCAGGACAGGGACCCTTGCCCTGATCAAATGCAGGGAGAATGAGTAGGGTACGGCGTTGCGTTAAAGTGAAAAAGTTTGTGTTGACAAATTTCCCAAGGCTTTGCTAGACTATTCTTTGAGGCTTTCGGATAGGCATCCGGAGCCGGGGAGGGCGTATGCGCAAAAAGGTATTTCAATTGCTGGTAGACAATACTTCCGGCGTGCTCAGCCGCATATCCGGCTTGTTTTCCCGACGGGGATACAACATAGAGAGCATCACAGCCGGGGTGACGGCGGATCCCCGCTTTACCCGCATCACCATAGTGGCCTCCGGGGACGATGTCATACTGGAGCAGATTGAGAAGCAGGTGGCCAAGCTGGAGGACGTGCGCGCTGTCAAGGAGCTGCGGCCCAGCCAAAGCGTCTATAGGGAGCTGGCGCTGATCAAGGTGCGTGTGGCTCCCAAGGAGAGGGCCGGCGTGATATCCATAGCGGATATCTTCCGGGCCAAGATTATAGACGTGTCCACGGAGAGTCTGATTATAGAACTGACCGGCGACCAGAGCAAGATAGACGCCTTTCTCAGCCTGTTGGAGGGTATGGAGATCCTGGAGCTGGCCAGAACCGGCATAGCAGGCCTCTCCAGGGGCGTGGAGAATGTGACCTATTTCGATTGACGGCTTTGCAGTTGAGCCGGTTTTGGCTCTTTTGAGCAGGTATACGGCCTGCGCCTCCCGGAAGGGGAGGGGAAAGGATGGGAAATGGCAAGGATTTTTTATGAGGCGGATTGTGACCAGAGTCTGTTGCAGGGCAAGACCATAGCCGTCATAGGTTATGGCAGCCAGGGCCATGCCCATGCGCTGAATGCGAAGGAGAGCGGCTGCAAGGTCATCATAGGCCTGTATGAGGGGTCCCCCTCCTGGGAAAAGGCGCAGAGGCAGGGCATGGAGGTATATACGGCGGCAGAGGCGGCCAAGCAAGCGGATCTGATTATGATACTGATCAATGACGAGAAGCAGGCGGCTATGTACAAGGCGGATATAGAGCCCAATCTTCAGCCCGGCAACATGCTGCTTTTCGCCCATGGTTTTTCTATACATTTTGGACAGATAACGCCTCCGGATTTTGTGGATGTGGCCATGGTGGCCCCCAAGGGCCCCGGACACACGGTGCGCAGCGAGTATCAGGCCGGCAAGGGAGTGCCCTGCCTGGTGGCCATACACCAGGATGCCTCCGGAAAGGCTTTGGACATGGCGCTGGCTTATGCAAAGGCCATAGGCGGAGCCAGGGCAGGGGTTTTGGAAACCGATTTCCGCACAGAGACGGAGACGGATCTCTTCGGCGAGCAGGCCGTACTCTGCGGCGGCGTGTGCGCGCTGATGCAGGCCGGATATGAAACGCTGATAGAGGCCGGCTACGATTCCCGCAATGCCTATTTTGAGTGCATACATGAGATGAAGCTGATTGTAGATCTGATTTATCAGAGCGGATTTGAGGGCATGCGTTACTCCGTGTCCAACACGGCGGAGTTCGGAGATTATATCACCGGGCCAAAGATCATCACCCAGCAGACCAAAGAGGCCATGAAGGCCGTTCTGGCAGATATACAAAGCGGCAAATTCGCCCAGGACTTTTTGGCGGATATGTCGGAGGCCGGGGGCCGTCGCCGCTTCCAGGCCATGAAGGAAGAGGCCGCAAAGCACCCCAGTGAGGAGGTAGGCCGCCAGATACGCCAGCTCTACAGCTGGAATAAGGAAGAGGACAAATTGATCAACAACTAAGCGTTCCATACACTACCCAAAAGGCGGCCCAAGCCGCCTTTTGCCTTAGGAGGGATAAGCATGGGAATGACGATGACCCAAAAGATTCTGGCGGCAGCCGCCGGCCTGGAGGAGGTAAAGGCCCAGGAACTGATTTTGGCCAATTTGGATCTGGTTCTGGGCAATGATATCACGGCTCCGGTGGCCATAGGCGAATTTGCCAAATTGGAGGGTGCCAAGGTATTTGACAGGGACAAGATCGCCCTGGTGCCGGACCATTTCGTACCCAATAAGGACATACATTCGGCGCAGAATTGTCAGTGTCTGCGGAATTTTGCCAAGGAGCAGGAAATCAGCCATTATTTCGAAGTGGGAGAGATGGGCATAGAGCATGCCCTGCTGCCGGAGAAGGGCCTGACCCTGCCCGGAGATGTCATTATAGGCGCGGATTCCCACACCTGTACCTACGGCGCGCTGGGGGCTTTTTCCACCGGCGTGGGATCTACGGATATGGCTGCCGGCATGGCCAGCGGCAAGGCCTGGTTCAAGGTGCCCTCGGCCATACGTTTTGTTCTGGAGGGCAAGCCCGCAGCCCATGTCTGTGGCAAGGACATTATATTGCATATTATAGGCCTGATAGGCGTGGACGGAGCGCTGTACAAATCTATGGAATTTTGCGGCAGCGGCATCAGCCATCTGTCCATGGATGACAGGTTTACTATAGCCAATATGGCCATAGAGGCCGGCGCCAAGAATGGAATCTTTCCCGTGGACGGGATTACCCTGGCTTATATAGAGGGCCGCAGCGGCCGGCAGCCAAAGGTCTTTACGGCGGATGCGGATGCGCAGTACGATGAGAGTTTCACCATAGATTTGTCTGCGCTGGAACCCACTGTGGCCTTTCCCCATCTGCCGGAGAATACCAGGACCAAGAGCCAGGTGGAGGCTATGGAAGCCCTGCCCATAGACCAGGTGGTCATAGGCAGCTGCACCAATGGCCGTCTGGAGGATCTGGCCGCGGCCTACGCCGTGTTAAAGGGCAAAAAAGGTCCATAAGGGCCTGCGCTGCATCATCATACCCGCCACCCAGGCCATCTATTTGGAGGCGCTGCGGCAGGGATGGATATCCGTCTTTATAGAGGCCGGCTGCGTGGTCAGCACGCCCACCTGCGGCCCCTGCCTGGGAGGGTATATGGGCATTTTGGCGGCAAACGAGC
>JBGYPP010000063.1:0-20267 GCA_041838515.1 Acetatifactor sp.
TGGAGACCTGGTGTAACTGCCTCCCACGGAAGATCCTGGGTTACAGAACCCCGGATGAAATCTTCGAGGAGGAAATCGACCGAATCTACCAGGATGCTGCCTAGCGGAGAGTGTCCAACTTGTTATTGCAATTTACGAAAAGTATATATATATACAGAGCGACATAAATTCCTGGCGAAGAAGCGCTTATGTGAACTAGAGGAGTTGCTGGGGGATTCTTTTTTACGTATTTCAAAAAATACTATAGTCAATATTAATCAAATGGACAATATAGAAGCATCATTTGGCGGACTTCTTATGCTGACACTAAAAAATGGCTGTAAAGAATATATCTCAAGGAAGTATTTGCCGAATTTAAAAGAATGTTTGGGGATATAAATATGGGATATATATTTCGCAATATAAGGAAAGGCTTATTTTTTGCTTTATTTTTTGTTTTCTTGTATGAAATTCTTTTGGAAATTTGGCATCGTGGAGAAGTGTATTTCTTAGACTGGGCATTGGTCAGGCTTTTTTTGGGGGCTGTGCTGGTAAGTTTGGGGTACTCTGTGTCGTCTGTTATATATTTGGTAAAAGGGATGTCTGTTTGGGCCAGGGCAGGAATACAGATGGCGGCGGGTACGGTGTTTTTTTGTTGTACAGCTTATGTCTGCCGGTGGTTTATTCCAGGCAATAATTCATTCAATGTGTTGCTGGTTTTGGGCCAATTGTTGATGGCCTTTGGGTATCTGCTGGTGGAGTATTTTTATTATGCAAAATTAGCAGATGATGTAAATAGGCAGTTGGATCAAAGAAAATAGGTGTTGGTGGAAAGACATCAAGAATACGAAAAGAATATTGGAGAAAATAATGGCTATTGCAAGATATCAAGGAGGAAGAATTAGGAATTTATCGGTTTCTATGATGAGTTATCCGAAGGCTAGAGCATCATCAGCTCCTAAAAACAACGAATCTTCAGTAATGAAAGGGGTAGGTGTTAGTGTTCAAAAAAATCCGATTCGTGATACAAAGTTTTCCTATAGGATAGATAGTTCTTCTGCAACAAAAGTTAATATTTTGGAAAAAAAATCGAATAGTACGAAACCTCAGTCTGTTTTTAGAGTTGATGGTCCACATAAATCTCCTCCTAGACCATTGTATCCACATTTTAATATTAATACTTCTCGTTATCGAAATAATATGATATATCAGTCTTTGGAACACAAGAAGATCTCTAATGTAACATATTCTGTCGCGAAGAATTATTCGAAAATAGGAAAAATATCAAAAGTTGGCGGTCGTGCATTGGTTGCAATAGCTATTGTTTCTGATGCTACAGATATATATAATTCATATAAAACTGATGGTAGTAAAGTAGGAAAGAAAACCATCATTACTTCGGCGGGGGTGGCTGGTAGTTGGGCAGGGGCAATTGGTGGAGCAAAGATTGGAGCCGCAGGCGGAGCTTCTGTAGGCACTGTAATAGTTCCAGGATTAGGCACTGTTATTGGCGGAGCCATAGGCGGTCTTGTTGGTGGAGTTGGTGGTTCGATTGCTGGAAGAGCGGGGGGAGAAGCTATTGCTAAAAAAGCTATTAAAAAATAGAAAAAAACTTTTTGAAGAGATTATTTTTGAAAAAAAAGAGAATGGGGTTTATTTTTTTTATATAACTCAGGATGCCCGCTTGACATTTCCCGAGCATTATATATGGCTGAATATACAACGTGACATTATTCTTCATTTGGCCCAGAACAGTCACGCTGTCTTTTATGTAGAAAAAACTATTTCTTCAACCATTCCAATCAGAGAAATTGTAGATGACAATGGAAAAAAATATATTGTTAACACAGATGGGAATGGAGATTATCTAATAAAAAATCCCATAAATGACACTCGTTTATTGTCGGAAATAGTTAGGACAGATTTAGTTTGGGAGTGTGAAGTATTGAAATACATAGCTATTTTTTCCGAAGAGCCATTCATGTCGGGAAATGGGTTGGAATTTGAAAAAGCTAAATATCTTTTGTACGCTTTTTCGGATAATCTGGGTTTTAATATTAGAATTCATAATAAGAGAGAGGATGAGGAATCTGTACTAAAGATGGTAAAAGCCGTTTTAGAATGTTATCAAAAAGCTTAAGGAGGTGTCATGTCTGATATAGCTCATGAAAAGTACTTGCCCATAGGCTCAGTAGTTCGATTGGCGGGTGGAGAGAAAAAACTAATGATATTTGGTAGGAAACAACAACAAGTGCCCCCAGGAATATGTTGGGACTATGTTGCATGTTTATATCCTGAAGGTAATTTGAATGAAAAGTTTAATGTTTTTTTTAATCATGGTGAGATAGAGGAGGTTATTTTTAAGGGATATGAAGATGACGAAGAACTATTTACAAGGAATTTTCTGTTAAAACAAATGCTGTGATGTAATGGGAAATGGCTCCGCTAAACTATTTTTGAGAAATAGTATTATCTTTCTGGAAAACAGGAAGACGGATAAAGAGAATAATCCATGCCTTAACAGGGCAAAGAAAGCAAACAGGGAATTGTGAAAGATATAAAAGGGTAAAAAGGAATAGAATCCCCCCAGGCCGGCGCTCCCGCCGGCCTGGTTTTGTATGCGCCAAAATCCCCTGGAGGATATGGACATGGGCGGCGAGTTTTCCTACAATAGCAAGTGAGGAAGAAGCATGGGAGGCATGGAGCATGGAAAGTATTTATTCGCAGATTAGGGAAATATTGCAAGGTATGCCGGACTGGATCAACCTGAGCGAGGGGCAAGGGGAGGAAAAGGGCAGCAAGCGGCAGATCAGGCCAGTGAAGAACAAGCGGGGCGTGGTTTTTCAGGAGAGTCTGTTCAAGGGGGCAAAGGTGTATCATAGCAACCTGTCTCTAGAGGAGATGGCGGCCCATATCAGCCGACTGCTGGAGGAGGCCCGGTATAGACAAATGCAGTACCAGGGTTCCTGGGGGAGGGGCAGTTGGAGAATACAGTCCGGAGGCAAGATACAGAAAAAGGAAAGCCGGGTGTCTGAGGCTGGGGAGGAGCTTGGGCAGGATGAGGGGGCGGAGAGCCGGTTTGCCCATGACAGGCAAAAATCCAGCCTGCTGCCCAGGGATCAGCCCCTGCCCTTTTTGCTGGCTCTGGATGTGCAGAAGCCGGGGGGAGGGATCAAAAAAGAGAAGTATCACAAATTTCGCCAGATCAATAGGTACTTGGAAATGGTGGAGGAGATACTGCCTCCCCTGCTGGCAGGCCGGGAGGCGGGACAGCCTCTGCGAATACTGGATTTTGGCTGTGGCAAGTCTTATCTGACCTTTGCTCTGTATTATTATCTGGTAAAGGTGCGGGGATTGGAGGTGTCCATCACCGGTCTGGACTTGAAGGAGGATGTCATCAGCCGCTGCCAGACCCTGGCCCGGGAGTGGGGATATGAGGGATTGGAATTTTGCCATGGGGACATTTCCCGCTGGCAGGAGGAGGGGGAATTGGACATGGTGGTCAGCCTCCACGCTTGTGATACGGCCACAGATCATGCGCTGTACAAAGCCATTCTCTGGCGGGCCAAGGCCATACTGGCCGTCCCCTGCTGCCAGCATGAACTGAATGGGCAGTTGCAGTCAGCGCTTTGGCGGCCCATATGGAAATATGGTCTGCTCAAGGAGCGTATGGCGGCTCTGGTTACAGACGGCCTGAGAGCGGCCCTGTTGGAAATGGAGGGATACCAGGTGCAGATGTTGGAATTTGTGGAGATGGAGCATACGCCAAAGAATATACTGATCCGGGGCCTGCGCAGGCCCTCTCCCTTGGCCGGCAGTGAGAGGGAGAAAAGGGCCGAGGCCATTAATCAGCTGATGGAGGCGGTGGAGGCCAGGCCCACGCTGGCAGCATTGTTAGGCCTGTAGGAAAGTATTTTCACCACAGGTATAGATATGGTATACTAAGAAGATAGACCCGGAGGCGATTTGCAGAAAGGCGCAGGCCATGGACAGGAATAATAATTCTATGCATTGGGATGCTTGGAAGCAGAGTTGGCAGCAGGCCTCCCAAAGCGGCAATTTCAGCGAATTTAATAAACTGGTGATGCAGGATGTAAACCGCATATTGGGTAATGCTGATAGAGAAGTGGAACAGGCCAGACGGCAGGCCTTTGGCTCTGAGGAGGGCCAATGGGAGGCCCAGGATCACGATAGGCAGAGGCCTGCCGCAACCCGGGCGCAGGCCGGCCAGACGGGATATGGAGCCACCCATTATAGCCAGCTGGGGCAGGTGGGAGCCGAACTGGCACAGGCGCTGAAGCGGGGCATAGGCAGCCTGCAATCGAACCAGCCCTGGGGACGGCGCTGGCTGTCGGAGAGGTTCAAGAAAAAAGAGAAGGACAGGGGTGAGGGGGGCATGGTGCTGGCCATTCTGGGATGGCTGGCGGCATTTGGCCTCCTTAGTGTGGGCTGGGCGGACTTGATCTTGGGGCCTTTGGTTATGGGAGGGGCCTGTGCCGTCGGCGCAACGGCGGTCTTTCTCCGCGCCAGGCGTAGTCTGGCCAGGATGAAATTGGCGGGAAGATACCTGGAGCTTATGGACAAAAAGACTTATATCAATACCCATGTACTGGCGGAGATGTCCCACAGGTCCGAGAGTCAGGTGGCGGAGGATCTCATGGAGATGATACGCCGGGGCATATTTCCCCAGGGTCATATGGACCGTGAGGGCAAATGCTTTATGCTGGACGATCAGACCTTTAAGGAATATCTGGCCCTGGAGCAGGAGAGGCGGCAGTGGCAGCAGCCTGCGGAGAAGATGGTGGAAACGGCGGCCATTTCCACAGAAGAAGAGGAAGCTGCGCTGGGCGCCGAATTGAGTCCGGAGGAGAGGAAGGAGTGGCTGCAAATGCTGCGGCAGGGGGAGGACTGTATACGGCAGCTGGCCCAGCTCAATCTGGACATACCCGGGGAGGTGCTGTCCCTCAAGATGGATAGGCTGGAGGCCTTGCTGAGGGAGATCTTCGGCAGGGTAAAAACCCATCCCAGGGAAACCAAGCAGATGCAAAAATTTATGGATTACTATCTGCCCACGGTACTGCGGCTGGGCAAGTCCTACAGGGAGTTTGACGCTATCTCCGATCCGGGAGAGAACATACGTAAGGCAAAGGAGGATATAGAAGCTGCCTTTGATGTGGTGAATGAGGCTTTTGCCAAGTTTTTGGATCAGCTGTACCAATATGCCGCCATGGATATAGCGGCGGATGCCCAGGTGCTCAAGAGTATGCTGGTTGGGGAGGGCTTGTCCGGAGGTATGATTTCTGGGGATAAATAACAGCTAGGAGGGAGGAAACTATGGATGCAGAAAAAGAGATGGAGAGCATGATCAACCAAGGGCCCACATTGACCTTTGGAGAGACTCCAGAGCCGGCGGCCCCGGCTGTGCCAGTGATGGTGCAAGAGGATCCGCAAAAGCTGGCGCTGAGCGTGCAAGAACAGAAGATGGTAGAGGATTTTGCGGCCAGCATAGATCTGAAGAATACCCAGGCCATACTCCAGTATGGCGCCGGCAGCCAGAAGAAAATAGCGGATTTTTCAGAGTCCGCGCTGGCCAATGTGCGTACCAAGGATTTGGGCGAAGTGGGCGCCATGCTAGCGGATGTGGTGGGTGAGCTAAAAGATTTTGAGGCGCCGGAGGAGTCCAAGGGCCTGTTCGGCCTGTTCAAAAAGAGCGGCAATGCGCTGTCCAGCCTCCAGGCCAAGTACGGCAAGGCTGAGGCAAATGTCAACAGGATAACCAAGGTGCTGGAGGGGCATCAGGTGGCCCTGCTCAAGGATGTGGCCATGCTGGACAAGATGTACGAGCTCAATCTCCAGCACCATAAAGAGCTGACCATGTATATATTGGCGGGTAAGGAGAAGATAGCTAAGACCCGCAGCGAGGATCTGCCGGTTTTGGAGAGGCAGGCCCAGGAAAGCGGATTGCCGGAGGATGCGCAAAAGGTCCGGGATATGACGGAGATGTGCAGCCGATTTGAGAAGAAGATTTACGATCTGGAGCTGACCCGTACCATAGCCCTGCAAATGGCTCCCCAGATCCGTATGCTGCAGAGCAATGATACAGCCATGGCGGATAAGATACAGTCCACCCTGCTCAATACTATACCTCTTTGGAAGAGCCAGATGATGATAGCCATAGGCTTGAACCACTCTGTCAGCGCGGCTCAGGCCCAGCGGGCTGTATCGGATATGACCAATGCCATGCTCAAGAAGAATGCGGAGAGCCTGCGTATGGCCACGCTGGAAACGGCCAAGGAATCCGAGAGGGGCATAGTGGATCTGGAAACCCTCCAGGCCACCAACCAAAGCCTGATCTCCACCTTGGATGAGGTGGCGCTGATACAGGAGGAGGGCAGGCAGAAGCGCCTGGCTGCGGAGAAGGAATTGCAGCTGATAGAAAATCAAATGAAGGACAAGCTGTTGGAGATGAGCCGCAGACAGAACCGTCCGTAAAGCATTGGGTACTCAGACAGGGGAGGGCCGGCAGCCCTCTCCTTGTCTTGCCATAATAGCAAACATATAGTACAAGGAGGAGAGAGTATGAAAGTATTGATCCTGCACGGAAGCGCCAGAAAGGCTGGCAATACGGGCATTTTGGCAGAGTCCTTTGGACGGGGCGCCAAGGACGGCGGCCATGAGGTGGAGAAAATTTGGCTCAAGGAGAAGAATGTGGGGGATTGCCTGGGCTGCTGCGCCTGCCAGCAAAACAGGGGAGTCTGTATTCAGAGGGATGATATGCAGGAGCTGTATGGCAAGATAGCCGAGGCGGATGTGGTAGCGCTGGCTTCTCCCGTATACTTCTATACCTGGACATCCCTGATGAAGAAAACTCTGGACCGTACCTATGCCATGCGCGCCAATTTGCAGAACACCCGTTTTGTTCTGCTGACGGCCGGGGATGGCGTGGAGAAAGATATGGACACCATAGTGGACAGCTATCACAAGTACCTGAGCTATTTTGAGGGGGAGAATATCGTGGACGGAGGCTGCATTATCGCTTCCAGGGCCACCAGCCCTCAGGATACCCGCAGTTCCAAGGCGGCAGAGGATGCCTATCTGCTGGGCCGTCAATTGTAGAAGGACTTGCCCCTCCCCGTCTGGCCGGCGCCGGGCGGGGATTTTTTTTTGCCGGGGAGTATGAAAAAAATTACACCTACTATAGCCGGGGCAAAGGCGCTATGATGGAGCGGAACAAAAAAGGGTGGGCATATGGGCATAGGATATTTGGGCATATTTTTCTTGGTGAGCTTTGGCGCCTCCGCAGTGGGAGCCATATGCGGCATAGGCGGCGGCGTATTTATCAAACCCCTGTTGGATGCTCTGGGGGTGATGGGCGTGGATGCCATCAGTTTTCTCTCCGGAACAACGGTATTGGCCATGAGCGCATATACGGTATGGCGGCGCATGGCGGATTCCGGGGGGACCTGGAGGAGGGAACTGACCCGGGAAATTCCTCTGGCTTTCGGAGCGGCCATGGGCGGAATTTTGGGCCGGGACTTGTTCCGGGCCGGAGCGGCCTATATGGGCGGCGGAGATGGCATAGGCGGGGTACAGGCCCTGTGTCTGTTTCTGGTCACTATGGGCACGCTGGTCTATCATTACCGAAGAAGACATATCACTGCCCTGCGTATAGAGGCTCTGCCCGTCAAGGTAGCTATAGGCGGGGGTCTGGGTCTGATGTCGGCCTTTTTGGGCATAGGCGGCGGTCCCATTAATCTGGTGGTTCTGTCCTATTGTTTTTCCCTGGATGCCAAGGCGGCGGCCGGGGCCTCCCTGTTTATTATTTTCTTCTCCCAGATAGCTTCCCTGCTGCGCAGCCTGCTGGGCGGCGGCATACCGTCTTTCCCCTGGGAGGCTCTGGTTCTGATGGTTTTGGGAGGAGTTGTGGGCGGTATGGTTGGACGGCGATTGTACAAACATATGCCCGAGGCGGCCATTGCTAGGCTGTTCTCTGTTTTGACACTGGGCATAATGGGCCTGTGCGTATATAATATGTGCAAATTTTTGTTTTAAACAGGAATTCCAAAAGACTATATACAGAAATGACAGGAGGATGGAGAGATGAAAGAAAACAGATGGCTGCGCATGGCGTTGTCAGGCATGTTCTTGGCCCTGGCTCTGGTGCTGCCTTTTTTGACTGGGCAGATACCGGCGCTGGGGCAGAGGGTTTTGCCCATGCACCTGCCAGTGCTTCTCTGCGGCATGATGTGCGGCGGGCCATGGGCTTTGGCCGTGGGTTTGACTGCGCCCCTACTGAGAAGCCTGCTCTTTGGCATGCCGCCCATGATGCCTGTGGCCATAGCCATGGCCTTTGAGATGGGCTGTTACGGACTGGTGGCCGGGCTGCTCAGCGGCACCTGGGAAAGGGGAAGGCGCCGACATCCGCTCCGGATATATATGGCGCTTATAGCAGCCATGGTGGCGGGGCGTCTGGTCTGGGGCGGCGTGTTTTTTGTATTGCAGAAAATGCTGGGAGGCATGCTGACATGGGAGATATTTTTGGCGGAAGCGCTGATCAAGGGGCTGCCGGGTATCATCCTGCAATTGGCGCTGGTGCCGGCGTTGATCTTGGCGGTGGAGCGGGCCTGGTCCCGCCATGGCGCCTAAGCCGTGGCCGGGGATTGGCGGCCCTGCTGCCACAGGCGCTTTAGAGAGGCGGCAGCCAGGGTGGAGGGCCTGATGGGCCAGGAGGAACTGGCTCTGTGCCTGGTGGCCATAGATGGCCGTTGTGGAGGGGGCAAGACCACGTTGGGCAGGTATTTGCAGAGTCACTTTGGCGGCAATCTCTTCCATATGGATGATTTTTTCCTGCCTGAGGAGGAGAGAAGCCCCCGGAGGATGGCCCAGCCGGGGGGGAATGTGGATTATGCGCGCTTTTGGCAGGAGGTGCTGGCGCCTCTGGTGAGGGGGGAGAAGGCGGTATATCAGCCCTTTGACTGCCACACCCAGCAATTTGGCCCCAGGCGGGAGGTATCTCCCCAAAGGCTCAATATCGTAGAGGGTTCTTACAGCCAACACCCCTACTTTGGGCCTGTCTATGATTTGCGGTTTTTTGTGGATGTGGATGCCGTGCAGCAGAGGCGGAATCTGCTGAAACGCAATGGCATACAGGGCTTGGAGCCATTTTTGACGAAATGGATACCCATGGAGGAGGCTTATATCAAGGCCTGTATCCGGTTAGAGGAGAATATTTGCATACCCTGGACAGGAATGGACGTGGGCGAGGAGAAGGAGGCGGGAATATGATTTGGCAAAATGGAAAATTCTACTTGCAGGGCAGTTATGTTTATGGAGATATGCGTATAGAGGGGGGGAGTATTGCCTTTTTGGACAGCCACATAGAACCGAGAGATGGGGAGGAGGTCATGGATCTGGCCGGCGCGCTGGTGACTCCGGGCTTTGTGGACATACATACCCATGGCGCGGTGGGCGTGGATGTCAACGGTGCGGAGCCGGAGGATTTGGAGAGATTGTGCCGTTTCTTTGCTACCCAGGGGACGACCTCTTTTTTGATATCCATACTGACGGACACAGAGGAGCAGACCCGCAGGGCCATAGAGGCCTATAGGCAGTGGAAGAAGCTGCCCCATGGCGGCGCCACCATAGAGGGCATACATTTGGAGGGGCCATTTTTGTCGGCGGAGTACAAGGGGGCTATGCCGGAGTACCTGCTCAAGAAGCCGGATCTGGAGCTGATCAGCCGGTATCAGGACTGGGCGGGAGGGGATATACGCTACCTGACCATGGCGCCGGAGCTGGAGGGGGCGGTGGAGATCATCCCCGGCCTGAAGCAATTGGGCATACAGGTATCCGTAGGCCACTCCTCGGCGGATTATCACACGGTAAAGCGATCCGCCTGGAACGGAGCGGAGTCCTCTACCCATACAGGCAACGCTATGAAGCTGCTGCATCAGCATTTTCCCGCAGTGCTGGGAGGCGTGATGGAGGACGAGGGCATATCCTGTGAGATGATCTGTGACGGCAGGCATCTGCACCCTGGCATAGTGCGTATGCTGATCAAGAGCAAGGGTCTGGACAAGGTGGTGGCGGTCACGGATTCTATGATGGCGGCGGGATTTCCCGATGGCAATTACAAACTGGGTGTGAATGATATCGTTGTGGTGGAGGGGGATGCCAAGTTGGCCAGCAACGGCACCAGGGCGGGCAGCACGCTGACGGCAAAGCAAAGTTTCCGAAATTTATTAAAATTCACCGATTATTCCATACGGGAGCTGCTTCCCTTGTGGACGGAAAATCCGGCCAAGCTGGTGGGCCTTTATGGGCAGATAGGCTCTCTCCATCCCGGCAAGCGGGCCAATTGTAATATACTGGATGAGGGGGGGGAGGTGCTGCGGACCTTTGTGGACGGACGGGAATGTCTGGGAGCTGAGGCGTAGGCCGGAAAGGGAGAATATGCTGGGCATACAATTGCATACCCAGGATGCGGGGTTTTTGGCGGATTATCAGAGAAATATGGCCGCTTATGGCGGCTTGCTGGCGGCTGTGCAGCAGGGGGAGGACAGGTATAAAGAATTTTTGGGCTGGCACAGTCTGGAGGAGAGCGCAGGCGAAGAGGTTTTGGCCCGGCTGGAGCAGATTGCCGCCCGCATACGCAGTCAGTCAGATACACTGGTGCTGATAGGTGTGGGAGGCTCTAATAATGGGGCCAGATCTGCCATCAAGGCCTTAGAACCTCAGGGAGGCATAGAGGTGGTCTATGGGGGCAATACCTTATCTCCCCACAGCCTGGGGCGGCTGCTGGAAAGGCTGGAGGGTCGTTCCGTCAGCCTGCTCTGCATAGCCAAGAATTTTTCCACTTTGGAGCCGGGCGCCGGCTTTCGGGTGCTGCGGCGCTATATGTCGCAGCGTTATGGGGCGGAGGCGGCCGGCCGTATCTATGTGACCGGAACGCCGGGCAGTCTTTCTCAGCAGATCTGTGAGAGCCAGGGATATGTCTTTGTGGACTTTCCTCCCCGCATAGGAGGCAGGTACAGCGTGTTGAGCAATGTGGGCCTGCTGCCCATGGCCGTGGCCGGCGTGAACATATCCGCTATGGTACGGGGGGCTGGGGAGATGGAGGAGCGGCTGCGCAGCGTCGGCGCCTTGGAGAATCCGGCCTATGCTTATGCAGTCTTTCGTAAGACGGGCTGGGATAGGGGGCTGCGCATAGAGCTGCTGGCCTATTTTGAACCCAGGCTGCGCTATTTTGCCAAGTGGTGGATGCAGCTGTTTGCGGAGAGTGAGGGCAAGGATGGCCGTGGACTGTTTGCCGCCGCCGGGGAGTACTCGGAGGAGCTGCATGCCGTGGGCCAGTATTTGCAGGAGGGCAGCCCCATAGTTATGGAGAGTTTTCTGCGGCTGATGGAGGCAGAGGAGGATATCAGCGCTGAGGGAGATGGGCTGGAGGACGGATTTGCCTATTTGGATACCCAGGGCTTTGCCAGGCTGAACATGGCGGCCTACAGCGGCACTCTGGCGGCCCATAGCAGCCGTATGCCCTGTGTCAGCCTGGAGCTGGAGCGGTTGGATGCGGCCCATCTTGGGGGCTTGTATTATTTTTTCCTTTTCTCCTGTTATCTGTACTGCCGTATGCTGGGGGTGCATCCCTTTGATCAGGAGGGTGTGGAGGATTATAAACGGCGCATGTTTGCCGCTTTGGGAAGGGAGGTCTGAGCATATGGCTCCCAATATGCTGATCATTCACGGCGGCGGACCAACAGCTGTGCTCAACAGCTCGCTGTACGGGGCGGTGATGGAGGCCAAGGCCCATGGAGGCCTGGGACATATCTATGGAGCGGTCAATGGCACCGGGGGCCTGCTCCGCAAGGAGCTGGTCTGCCTGGAGGATATGGCGCCGGAGAGGCTCTCCCTGTTGCTGGGCACGCCGGGCAGCGCTATAGGAACGTCCCGGGACAGGATAGATGCGCCAGAATACGAACTGATGTTTGAAATTCTGCGGGAATTGGGCATAGAATATGTCCTTTTCAACGGCGGCAACGGCACTATGGATACCTGCGGCAAGCTGCACAGGCTCTGTCGGGATAGAAACAGCGCTATTCAAGTCATGGGCATACCCAAGACCATGGACAATGATATAGCCATGACGGATCACAGCCCGGGCTTTGGCAGCGCAGCCCTCTTTATGGCGCAGAGCGCCAAGGAGCTGTGTATGGATGTGGCCGGCCTGCCCATACATGTGGTGGTGCTGGAGGCCCAGGGGCGCAATGCCGGCTGGGTGACGGCGGCGGCCTCTCTGGCCGGGGAGGAAGGGCTGGGGCCGGATCTGGTCTATGTGCCGGAGCGGCCTTTTGACCAGGAGGCCTTTTTGGAGGATGTGGAAAGATTGCTTCAGGTCAAAAAGGGCATAGTGGTGGTGGCCGGCGAGGGCTTAAAGGATGCCCGGGGGGAGT
Source organism: Acetatifactor sp. (assembly GCA_041838515.1). Lineage (GTDB taxonomy): Bacteria > Bacillota > Clostridia > Lachnospirales > Lachnospiraceae > JBGYPP01. The sequence goes on from JBGYPP010000063.1 coordinate 12,429, forward strand.
CGGTGGTACCGCCTATTTTCCGCACGGAGAGGGCCGTGTACTTCGGCGATGTCAGCACCCATCTGGCCAATCTGGTGGTGAAGCATCTGGGATATAAGGCCCGGGGCGAGAAGCCGGGTCTGTTGGGGCGAGCCAGCGTGGCTCTGCAAAGCCCGGTGGACAGGCAGGAGGCCGTTTGGATGGGACGGGTGGCCTGTCAGGCTCTCTGGCAGGGCAAGAGCGGCATGATGGCAGCCATGGAGAGGCAGCCGGGGGAGGTCTATGGCGTGTCCGCCCTCCTGGTGGATATAGAGCAGGTGATGATGCATGAGCGCATATTGCCGCCGGAGTATATCAATGACAGGGGCAATGGAGTTACCCAGGCCTTTAGGGACTGGTGCCGGCCGCTGCTGGGGAGGGAACTTACACCCATGTTGAGGCTCAATGATGGGGCAAAGGAGGGGAGAGTATGTTAGTGCCTATGCGCAGTATCTTGGATGCCACGGAGGCTATGGCCAAGAAGGGTCAGCCCTATGCCCAGGGGGCCTTTAATGTCAATGCCGTATGTCAGGCCAAGGCGGTGATAGAAGCCCATGCCATGTTTCGCAGCCCGGCCATATTGCAGGGAGCGGATCTGGCCAATGGCTTTATGGGGGGCAGAACGGATTTCTTGCAGGCTACGTTGGAGGACAAAAAGGCCGGAGCGGCAAATATAGCTGCAGCCGTACGGCTCTATGGCGAGGGCATAAGACTGCCCATAGCCCTGCATTTGGATCATGGTCGGGATCTGGATTCCTGCAAGGCGGCTATAGACGGGGGGTATACCAGCGTGATGATAGACGGCAGCTCCCTGCCCTATGCGGAAAATGTGGAATTGACCAGGGAGGTGGTCAGGTATGCCCACGCCCGGGGTGTCAGCGTGGAGGGTGAGCTGGGCGTGCTGGCCGGTGTGGAGGATGATGTATTCGCCGAGAAGAGCAGCTATACTCACCCTCTGGATGCCGTGGATTTCTTCAAAAAAACAGGCGTGGATGCGCTGGCCATCAGCTATGGGACCATGCACGGCGCCAACAAGGGCAGAAATGCCAGGATACGCAAGGAAATCGCTATAGCCATCAAGGAGTGCCTGCGGCATGAGGGTATAGTGGGGTATCTGGTCAGCCACGGCTCTTCCACAGTGCCAGGGTATATAGTGGAGGAGATCCATGCGCTGGGCGGGGAGATAGAGAATGCCCATGGCATAGAGATAGGCCAGCTGGTGGAGGCAGCCAGATGCGGTATCAGCAAGATTAATGTGGACACAGACATACGCCTGGCCGTAACCCGCAATTTGCGGGAGCTGTTCGCAGAGGATAAGGCCTTGCAGAGCAGCCCTACGGCGGGGCCGGTGTATGACTTGTTGGAGCAGAAGCGCTCCGCCTTTGACCCCAGAGCTTTTCTCACTCCTCTGATGGACACAGTGATGTACGGCAGGGTGCCAGACGGGGATGTGGAGAAAATATGCCAGGCCATAGAGCTGGGCGTAAAAGAGGCCGTGGGCGCGCTGATAGTGCAATTCGGCAGTCTGGGCAAGGCACCCCTGGTGGAGGCCTGCAGCCTGGAGGAGATGGCGGATAGGTACAAAAAGGCGGGTATATAGGCAAGGGGGATGCATGAAGAAAATATATTTGAATTTGAAACGTTTTGATATACCGCCGGCCTTTGGCGGAGTGAACCGCATGGCGGAGATGGAGGGCTGGGCGGCGGAAATCGTGGAAGGCATACAGCCCGGCCTGGAGTCCTATGCCCGGAGGGCGGAGTTTGTGGCTTTTTTTCCAGAGCTGCACCTGCTGGGCGCGCTGGAGGCCAAGGCGGGAAAGGGCTGTCTGCGCATAGGTTGCCAGGGAGTATCCGGGCTGGACACGGAGCCGGGGGGGAATTTTGGCGCGCTGACCAGTTTGCGGCCGGCGGCGGCCATGGCTGCAGCCGGCGTAGAGGCTGTATTGATAGGCCATTGTGAGGAACGCAGGGAGCTGGCCCGTATTTTGGCGGCGGCCGGGGTAAGTGATGCCCGGGCGGTGAACATGCTGCTGGGGCAGGAGGTGTCCAGGGCGCTGGAGAGGGGCCTGGATGTGTTGTACTGTATAGGAGAGCAGGAGCAGGAGATGGACGTCTGGCAGGAGGTGCTGGGCGAGCAGCTGGCCCAGGGGCTGGCCGGAGCGGACAGGGCCGGCATTACTATAGCTTATGAGCCGGTCTGGTCCATAGGACCGGGCAAGATGCCGGCGGACAGGGAGTATATCACCAAGGTGGCCAGATTTATAAAGGAGAGGACGGCTGGGCTGCCAGTGGTCTATGGAGGGGGCTTAAAGCAGGATAATGCGGCCATGCTGGCCACTATAGAGGAGATAGACGGGGGGCTGATCGCCCTGACCCGGTTCCAGGGGGATATAGGTTTCTACCCCCAGGAGTATTTGGAAATCGTGGCCAGGTATCTGGAGGCCTGATCTGTACAGGTAAGGGAGGCTAATATGCAGTTGGAATTTGAATATGGACATGGCACTATTCTGGCAAGACTGCCGGAACATACGGACGTATTCCTGGCCGGGGAAACCGTCAAGGATCCGGACCATATACCAGAGGCACAGTTGGAGCAGGCCTATCTGGAGAGCCTTGCCCATCCCATAGGCATGCCCACGCTGACCCAGATGGCCCATGCCGACAGCAAGGTGGCTATAGTGGTTCCTGACAGGGTCAAGGGAGGGGAGCAGGACACCAGCCATAGAAAATTGAGCATAAGGTACATACTGCGGGAGCTGTATGCCGCCGGAGTGCAAAAGAAAAATATTCTGTTTATCATCTCCAACGGCCTGCATCCCAGGAGCAAGGAGGAGGATGCCAAGGCTATATTCGGCGCCGAACTCTTTGGGGATTTCTGGCCCAGCGGTCAGATTATCAGCCATGACAGCGAGGATAAGGATCATATGGTGGATCTGGGATTGACAGCCAGCGGGGATCCCGTCCATATGAACAAATATGTGTTCGACAGTGATATACCTATACTGATAGGCCATGTCCAGGGCAATCCCTACGGCGGGTACTCCGGCGGGTACAAGCACAGCGCCACGGGCATAACCAACTGGCAGAGTATAGCCAGCCACCATGTGCCCAAGGTTATGCACAGGGAGGATTTTACCCCGGTCAATGCGGGCAGCCTGATGCGGAACAAATTTGATGAGATCAGCATGTTGATGGAGGAGAAGATGGGCAAGCCTTTCTTCTGCTGTGATGCCGTGCTGGACACCTTTTCCCGCCAAATCGCCATATTCAGCGGTTATGCCAAGGAGATGATGCCGCTGAGTTGGAAGGTGGCTGACAAGCGGACTTATGTGCATTGGGCGAAGAAAAAATACGATGTGCTGGTCTTTGGCATGCCCCAAAAATTCCACTATGGGGATGGCATGGGTACCAATCCCATTATGATGATGCAGGCTCTCAGCGCCCAGGTGTTGCGCTTTAAGCGGGTGATGAGTCCCCGCTGCGTCATCCTTTGCGCCTCCACCTGCAATGGGTATTTCCACGATGAGCTCTGGCCCTATATGCGGGAGGTCTACCAGGATTTCCAGAGGGACCATATGCAGGTGCTGCCGGATATGAACCGCCTGGGCGAGTATTATGCCACCAAGGAGGAATACATACGCAAGTACCGCTTTGCCAACGCATTCCATCCCTTTCACGGATTTTCCATGATGTCCTGCGGCCATATAGCGGAGATGCACACCTCTGCCATTTATATCATAGGCGCCCAGGAGCCGGGATATGCCCGCGGCATGGGGTTAAAGACCAGGGCCAGCTTTGAGGAGGCTCTGGAGGATGCCTGCAAGAAGTATGTGGGAGACAAGCCCCATATTCTGGCGCTGCCCCAGACCTTTAAGCGCTCTGCCGTTCATTTGTGCATGGAGCATGGCTGGGGGGAGGATATGGATGCCTACGGCCATATAGGCGGGGGCTGCTGTTAAGGGGGTGTACATGGGCAAGGCGTATTATCAATATACTCTGGAGCAATTGATGGAGCACAGCCGCATACCCTTGGTATGTCAGGAGGACAATGGGGCTGTGTTTGCGGCCATGGCGAAGGAGATGGCGCAGACCATACAGGAGAACAATGCCCGGGGCCGCCGCAGCGTTTTTATTGTGCCGGTGGGGCCTGTGGGCCAGTATGGATATTTTGTGGATCTGGTTAACAGCCAGGGCATAGACTTGCGGAATGTGTGGTTCTTTAACATGGATGAGTACCTGGGAGAGGATGGTTTGTGGATAGACAGCAGCCATGCCCTGAGTTTTCGGGGATTTATGGACAGGCAGGTCTATGGGAGGATACGGCCTGAATTGGTGATGCCTCCGGAGCAGAGGGTCTTTCCCCATCCCCGAGATCTGGAGGCCGTAGGCGCCCTGCTGGCAGAGCTGGGAGGCGCGGACATAGCCTTTGGCGGCATAGGCATCAATGGCCATGTGGCCTTTAATGAGCCAGAGGCCCAGGTATCCGCAGAGGTTTACCTGACACGGCCCGCCCGGGTGTTGCCCATCAGCCCCGAAACCCGCACTGCTAATGCCATAGGAGATTTGCAGGGGGCTTTGGAGGATATGCCCAGCCACTGTGTCACCCTGGGCATGGCAGAGATTTACAGCGCGGCCAAGATACGACTGGGCTGCTTTAGGAATTGGCACAGGGCCGTGGTGCGCCGTGCCGCCTGCGGAGAGCCTACGGCGGAATTTCCCATCACCCTGTTCCAGGGGCATAGGGATATACAGATACGCTTCACCCGGCTGGTGGCTGCGCTGGGGGATTGAGGAGCGGGCCGGGGCAAAAGGTATGAAAAAAAATCCACCTACCCTAGGCGGGCGGGGAAGAGTAGACTGGGTACAGAAACGGCTGGGAGGGCTTCGGCCCCCTATCCATACAGCAAGCGGGTGCAAAGGAGTGTGGATATGAAGAAAAAGAAAAACGGCCTTTTGGCCAGGATACCGGCCAAGCTGTGGATGGCGCTTTCGGTGCTGACGGCCTTTATTCTGTGGGTGCTGGTGGCAGCTACGGAGGCTGGAGGCGTGATATTTGCCAGCCCCGCCGAGGTCTTTGGCAAATTGGTGGACAAGCTCTCTGACGGCACGCTGTGGCAGCATGTCTATATCAGCCTCTTTAGGGTGATCAGCGGTTTTGCCATAGGCTTTGTGGCCTCCATACCGGTGGCCTTTCTGATGGGTTGGTACGAGCCTTTCCGCAATCTGGTGGCTCCCTGGATACAATTTGTCCGGAATATACCGCCTCTGGCGTACATCCCCCTGGTTATAGCCGGGGCCGGCGTGGGGGAAAAGGCTAAGATTATCGTGATCTTTATCGCCTCCTTTCTGGTGCTGGTGGTCACCATATACCAGGGCGTGTGCAATGTGGATGCCACGCTGATCAAGGCGGCCCGGGTGCTGGGAGCCACGGACAGGGATATCTTCTTCCGTGTGGTCATACCGGCCTCTACCCCCTTTATACTGGTGGGCGCCAGGCTGGGTCTGTCCGCTTCTCTGACCACCTTGGTAGCAGCGGAGTTGACCGGAGCCTCCAAGGGTCTGGGCATGATGATACAGAAGGCCCAGGGGTATTATGATATGTCCACTGTATTGATGGGCATACTGATTATAGGTATTATAGGTATGACCTTTGAGCAGATCGTGCGGTTCTTGGAGAGGAGGCTGACGGGATGGCAGGAAACCATACAGCAGTAAAGGTGAAGATAGACCATGTGGTCAAGACTTACCAGACTCGCTCCGGAGAAACCGTGGCCCTTAACGGCATAGATTTGGAAATCAAGGAGAATGAATTTATCTGCGTGGTAGGGCCCTCAGGCTGCGGCAAATCCACGCTGCTCAATATCATAGCCGGTCTGTTGGAACCCACCTCGGGCCAGGTCTATGTAGATGGAAAGGCTGTGGAGGGGCCGGGGCCGGATCGGGGCGTGGTATTTCAGCAGTATGCGCTCTTTCCCTGGCTGACGGTGCAAAAGAATGTGGAATTTGGCCTGCAATTGCAGGGCATGGACAAGGAAAAGGCCCAGGAGGAGGCCAGAAAGTACCTAAAAATGGTGGATCTGGAGGCTTTTGCCTCCTCCTATCCCAAGGAACTCTCCGGCGGCATGAAGCAGAGGGTGGCCATAGCCAGAGCCTACGCAGTCAATCCCCAGGTGCTGTTGATGGACGAGCCTTTCGGCGCCCTGGATGCGCAGACCAGGACCCAGCTGCAAAGCGAGCTGCTGGCCACCTGGGAAAAGGAGAGAAAGACCTGTTTCTTTATCACCCATGATGTGGAAGAGGCCATAGTCCTGGCCCAAAAGGTAATCATTATGAGCGCCAGGCCGGGCCGCATCAAGGAGATAGTGGACATACAGATCCCTTATCCCCGCAATCAGGAAACCAAGATGCGCAAGGAGTTTTTGGAGCTGAAAAATCATATATGGAGCCAGGTGTATCAGGAGTATCTGGCCATACGCAAATAATCAAGGGATGAGATTCCTCCGCAGGGCGGAGGGTGTCATAGACAGCAAACAGGGCAAAGGAGGATGAGAGTATGAAAAAGAGATTTTGGCAAGGTCTGGGCGCGCTGGCCATGGCGGCAGTCCTGACCGCCTGTTCCCAGGGTACGGCCACAGCCGTGAAGGAGTCTGTGGCTGAGCCAGCGGAGAGCGCCACTCAGGCCACAGAGAGCGCACAGGCCACAGAGGCGGCTCCAGAGGTGTTTGAAACGGCAAAGGTGCGTCTGGCATATATGCCCAACATGGGCAGCGCCTCTCTGGCGGTGACAGCCAGAGATAAGGGATTTTTTGAAGAGATGGGCCTGGAGGTGGAGATGGTGGAATTTCAGGGCGGTCCGGCGGAGATAGCCGCCATGGCCTCCGGTGATATAGACATCTCCCAGATCGGCCACGGAGCCCATGCGCTCTGCGCAGAGGGTGAGGCTGTGGTGTTCCAGATTGACTGCACCAGCCTGGCGGATGCGGTTATAGCCAATAAGTCCAAGGGCATCAGCTCCATAGAGGAACTGAAAGGCAAGACCGTAGCCACCACCAGCGGCACCTCTGCGGAGATCATCCTCAACCTGGCTCTGCAATCCAAGGGCATGACCATGGAGGACATAGAGGTGGTGGAAATGGATGCCAACGGCATTGTATCCGCCATGGTGAGCGGCAATGTGGATGCCTGCGCCACCTGGTCCCCCGGAACCACCCAGATACTGGAGGCGTTGGGCGCAGACGGTCTGACCCTGGCCAACAATATGGATTTCCTCTCTGAGGTGACCTTCCCCTCCAGCTATATCACCACCCAGAAGTATTACGAGGCCAACGGCGATGTGCTGGTGCGCTTTGCCCGGGCTCTGCAGAAAGCGGCCAATTACAGGGCGGAGAACATAGAGGAGATCGCCAAGCTGGTGGCCAGGCAGTGTGAGGTGGAGGAGTCTGTGATGCTGGGCACGGTCAACGAGGGCAACTGGCTGACCGGCGACTTCATAGGTCTGGCCTTGGCAGATGGCACCATCAAGTCCTATTATGAAAATCAGCAGCAGGTATTCATCAATTCCGGCCGCCTGAAAGAGGCTGTGGATGTAAACAACTATATACTGTTTGAGGTAATGCAAGAAGCCTGGGATGCCAACAACAAGTAGGCCCACTGGTTGCGGAGGGGGTGTTGCAGTAATGATTAAAAATCGTTATTGCAACACCCCCTTAACTTTGTGTAAAGAAAAAGGGCATCGCGCTAACTTAGTTAGTGATATGTACCCTCTTTACTGGACAACCAGTAAGGAGGGTATTTTTTTATGCGTTATAGTTACAAGTACAA
>JBGYPP010000064.1:0-10569 GCA_041838515.1 Acetatifactor sp.
ATTTGGCTATAATTGCAAGGGAAAAATCCCCATAGCCGGCGGAGAGATACACTGCTTTCACCATTTTTCCCATGGCCAGGTATCCTTGGAGAGGGCCTATGCTCTCTCATGCAACAGCGCCTTTGCCTCCCTGGGCGGAGAGATGGGGGATTTCGTATGGGAAAAAGGCTTAAAGCAGCTATTCTTTGGCCAGAAATTGCCTGGGGATCTGAATGCGGCCATCAGCCCCCTTCCCCCGGAGGAGATATCCCAGGCCCATGTCAAGGCCCAGGCCTCCATAGGCCAGGGGCCTATAGAACTCAGTCCCCTGCATCTCCATCTGATTACCTGCGCCATAGCCAAGGATGGGGAATTGATGCAGCCCTATCTGCTGGAGGCTGTGGAGAGCGCCCAGGGCAGGTTGGTAAAACAATTCACTCCCAAGGCCTACGGCAGGGTGTTTTCTGAAAAAATTGCCCTTCAGCTGCAAACGCTTATGGAGTCCGTCGCCGCCTCGGGTACGGGCAGGGGATTTAAGCCATTGGGAAAACCCGCCGCTGGAAAGACGGGATCTGCGGAATTTGACAAGGAAAAAAAGGCCAGCCATGCCTGGTTTAGCGGATATGCGCCGGCAGACGGGCCAGAGGTCTGCATCACCGTCCTTTTAGAAGAGGCCGGCAGCGGAGGTGAGTTGGCCGCCCCCTTGGCCAATGACTTTGCCGAGAGGTATTTCGCGCTGTATGGAGAGTGATGTCTATGCTTGTCATTCCCTCTCCTATGGAATATACTAATAATAGTGGCGGCAAATGGGTACAAAGGGGATTTGCACATGATAGAAGCGCTGAGTTGCGGAGGCGTGGTCATTTTTCGGGGCAAGGTCCTCCTCCTATACAAAAATTTCAAAAACCGGTACGAGGGCTGGGTACTGCCCAAGGGCACGGTGGAGGTGGGGGAGGATTTGGAGCAGACCGCCCTGCGGGAGGTCTGGGAGGAGAGCGGAGCCAAGGCCACCATAGTCCAATATATAGGCAAGAGCCAATACACCTTTGGCGCGCCCGGGCCGGAAGCCCTGGTGCAAAAAACCGTGCATTGGTATCTGATGGCTGCCCAGAGTTATTACAACAAGCCCCAAAAGGAGGAGTTTTTCCTGGATTCCGGCTTTTACAAATACCATGAAGCCTGGCATTTGCTCAAATTCGCCAATGAAAGGACCATATTGGAAAAGGCCTATTCGGCCTACCGCAATGTGGATTATAAGGAAAAAAGCGTTTTTTTCGGGCCGGAAAGGCCTTGAATGAAAAGGAGGATGCCTATGAACGTTTATGAAGAAATAGTCGGCATTATCGCCAGGGTGCTGGAGGTGGACAGCGGCAGTCTGAGCGAGGACACGGCCATAGGAGATATACCCGCCTGGGATTCCCTGCGGCATTTGCAGATCATCGCAGAGGTGGAAAAGCATTTCTCCCTGCGATTTACGCCGGATGTTTTGATGGATATGGAGGATGTGGGGGATATAACGGCAGCTGTCCAGGAGAGGATCTAAGCCATGGATCATGTACAAAGCATAGCCGGACGGGTGCTGGAATGGGGAAGCATCCAGCCGGACAAAACGGCGCTGACAGACGGAAAATCCTCCATGAGCTATGGGGAATTGGCGAAGAATATCCTCTGCGCCGCCAGGACGTTGTCGGAGAATTACGGCTTACAGCCGGGGGACAGGCTGGCCGTGGCGGCGGACAAACACCTATTCTTTCCTCCTCTTTACTTCGGCTGCCATATGCTGGGAGTTACCGTTTTGCCTCTGGCTCCGGATACCAATCCCCGCCGCCTGGAATTTATTTGCGGGCAGACCCGGCCGGCCCTGGCCATAGGCTTTGACCGGACACTGCTGCCGGCGCTGGGGCAGACCAGACATCTTAGCTGGGAGGAAATCCAGGACGCATTGGCCGCAAATAGCCCTTTGGAGCAGGTAAAGGCTCCGGACCAGACCCAGGTCGCAGACATACTCTTTACCACAGGCACCACCGGCCAGCCCAAGGGAGTTCCTCTGACCCAGGCCAACATATGGGCTGCGGCGGGAAATATCAACGGATATATACAAAATCAGTCCGTGGATACGGAAATCATGGTACTTCCCCTGTCCCACTCCTTTGGCCTGGGCCGTATGCGCTGCGCGCTGTCCAATGGGCAGAAACTGGTGCTTCTGGGCAGCCTGGCCTCGGTAAAGCGTTTCTTCCGACTGTTAGAACAGGAGGAGGCTCATGGTTTTGGCATAGTGCCGGCCGGATGGGCCTGGCTGCAAAAAGCCAGCGGCGACAGATTGGGGGATTTTGCCGGGCAATTGCGCTATGTGGAACTGGGATCCTCCCCCATGCCCATAGAGGAGAAACAAAAACTGGCCGCACTGCTGCCCCACACCCGTATCTGTATGCACTATGGGCTGACGGAGGCCTCCCGCAGCGCCTTTTTGGATTTTCACAGGGATGGTTCTGACCTGGGCAGTCTGGGCCGGGCAACGCCGGGTATGGATATACGCCTGTTGGATGAGGATGGACAGCCGGTTCCGGAGGGGGAGGCTGGGGAGATCTGCGTTTCCGGCAAGGCGGTTATGGGCGGATATTACGCCTTGCAGCCGGAGGAAAATGCCCGGCATTATTTTGGCAAGTATTTCCGCACCGGAGATATGGCAGTCAGCCGGCCGGGCGCATATCTGTATATGGTCAGCCGCAAAAAGGAAATGATCAATGTGGGCGGCAAAAAGGTCAGCCCCCTGGAAGTGGAGGAGGCGCTGGCCCGACAAGCCGGAGTAGAGGACTGCGCCTGCGTGGCCATGGAGGATCCCGAGGGCATATTGGGTGAAGTGGTCAAGGCCTTTATCGTGCCTACGCCGGGCGCAACCTTGGATTTTGGCCAGTTGAGCGCCGCTCTGGCCAGGGATTTGGAGTTTTATAAGATACCCGCTGCCTATGCCCTGTTGGATTCCATACCCAAGACGGCCTCCGGCAAGGTACAACGCCTATCCCTTAGACAATAAAAACCTAGGGACTGGAGAAAGGATGGCCTATGTGGCAGCCTCAGGGCATTTATGCCAATCTACTGTTAAAATCTTCCACCATATTCAGTGGTGCGGGGGCGGTGCGGGGATTGTCCAATTTTCCCGGCAGCCGTTTTGCCATACTGTACGGCAGCGGCGCAGGCAGCGACCTGCTGGACAGCATAAGACTGGTTCTCAAGGACCGCAGCCTACTTTTTTTGCCCAAGAAAACCCTGGGAGAGCCTACATTGGAGGAGGCCAGGGCCTATCTGCGCTCTCTTGAGGAATTTCACCCGGATGTCATTTTTGCCATAGGCGGCGGATCTCTGATGGATATGGCAAAATTGTGCCGTATTCTCTATGAATTTCCCTATTGGACCGGAGGCTCCGTACTGGCTCCCGGCCTGGCTTTTAAGACCCGTTTTGTGGCCATGCCCACGCTGCCCGGCTCCGGAGCCGAGGCCTCCAGCGCAGCCGTATATACGGAGGGGGAGAGTAAAAATAAACGCTTTTTCGTACACCAAGGCTTGATACCCGATGTGGTGCTGCTTGACCCCGGCCTGCTGTCCGGGCTGCCTCGCCAGACCCTGGCCCTGGGCGCCTGCGATATATTGGGCCATGTGGTGGAGAGTTTTGTATCCGTTCACGCCCATGCGCTGACCAGGGAAATCTGCGCCCAGGCCCTGTCCATCACCCGCAGCCTTTGGGACAACACCGCAGCCTTAGAAGAGGATGAGGGACGGCTGAGGCTTTTATACGCCTCCTACCTGGGCGGTGTGGCCCAAAACCACTGTCTGGTGGGCATCACCCATGCGCTGGCGCACCAAATAGCCGGAGACGGATACTCCCATGCCAGGGCTGTGGGGCTTTTGCTGCCCTTTGGCATAGAGGCCAACCGCTGCCATGGGGATACGGATGCACTATATGCCCGCCTGGCTGTCATGGCGAATTTTCCAGATTTTGCCGCCTTTTGGTCCTTTATACTGGATATTACTGCTCCCCTGCGCGCCCAGGATCAGGGCCGCATTTGGAAATTGCTGGAAAATAAGACCCGGAATTTCGATTTTTTCCGAGATTTGTCCATGGATGCCGGAGGCAAGGGCAATCCCGTACCCCTGGAGAGGGGCTGGATATTGGAGAGTATGCGCAGGTGGCAGGAGGAACATTTGTATGTATGACGCTTCCAAGACGGAGGCTTTGCTGGCCAAAGCCCCCTATGACGGCTCGGGGGAGGAAATTTTTCTGGATGCGCTGCTGGAGGAGCTGGCATTCCACTACGACAATATAGAGGCATATAAAAATTTCTGTCAAAAAAAAGGCTTTGATCCCTATCATTTCTCGGGAACATTAGAAGATATACCCTATTTACAGACAGCCGTTTTTAAGGAATTGGGCGGCAGCCTTTCCTCCGTGCCTGCAGAGGACATCTCTTTGACCCTCCAGTCCTCAGCCACCTCCGGGCAGCCCAGCCAAGTGGCCGTGGACAAGATCACTTCCAAAAGGCAGGCCAAGGCCATGGTCAAGGTGGTGGGAGATGTGCTGGGCAATGACCGCCGTCCTTTTTTGGTAATGGACATGGATCCCAGGTTGGGCTTTGGAAAATACCTGGGCGCGCGGTATGCCGCCGTCAGCGGTTATCTGCGATTTGCCACAGAAGCGTGCTTTTTTCTCAAAATAAGAGAGGATGGGGAGTTTTATTTCGACCAGGATGCCATCAGCGCCTTTGTCCGAAATCTATCCCCCCATGAACCGGCTGTGGTTTTTGGCTTTACCTATATACTCTATGCCCAGGTGCTGCGCCTGCCGGAGGCTGCGGCCGCCCAGGCTCCGCTATGGCCTCTGCCCCCGGGTTCCAAGGTCATACACATAGGCGGCTGGAAGAAATTGGAGGGGGAGAAGGTTTCCAAAAAGACCTTTAACCAACTCTGCGCCCGGGTCTTTGGCATACAGGAACAGGATGTGGTGGACATCTATGGCTTCACAGAGCAAATGGGGCTGAATTACCCGGACTGCCCCTGCGGATACAAGCATCTGCCCGCTTATGCGAAGCTGATCGTCCGCCATCCCGCCACAAAGGAGCCTTTGCCGGATGGAGAGGAGGGCATGCTGGAATTTTTGACCCCTCTGCCCCATTCCTATCCCGGTAATGCCGTTCTGACAGACGATCTGGGCTGCAAGGCGCCGCCGGAGATCCCTGCCTGCCCCCACAGGGCAGGGGATCGTTTCCTGGTCAAGGGCCGGCTGAAGAAAGCCGAAACCAGGGGCTGCGGGGATATACTCTCCCAAAAACTCTTCGGTCCCAAGTCTTCTGCGCCGGTGGGTCTGGACGAGGGCCTGCGGCTGTGGTATGCCGGCAGGCCTTATGAGGGCGAGAAGGAACTGGGGGAGGTCCCCCGGCTGGAGGCGCTGGGCCGGATTTTGCGGGAAAAGGGCTCCTGGCTGCTGGAGCAGCCCATGGATGCGCTTATAGGGCTGATCTCCCATGTGGCAAAAAAATGGGAAAATCCCCCGGCCGGATCCCGTCTGGACGGATTGCAGCAAAAGGGTCTGGGCTTCTTGGCCTCCTGGTGCAAAGGAGAGCATTTGCAGGCTTGCATGACCCAGGGCCTACTGGGCAACCGCCTGCACACGGACGGGTTTATTCCCTGTCAGGAGGGCACGGTGCAAAGCCAGATGGCCCTGCCCAGGGGCTTGGTCTGCCATTGGCTGGCTGGCAATGTGCAGGTACTGGGCATGTTTGTCCTGATTCAGTCCATACTGACCAAGAATTTTAATATACTCAAAATTTCCTCCAGAGATGACGGAATCTTTTCTGCTTTGTTGGACAGCTTCTCCGGTGAGAGTTATACCACTCCCGGAGGGTATACCATAGAGGGGGATGCCCTGCTGGAAACCGTAGGCCTGGTATATTTTGGCCATGGACGGAGGGATCTGGCCGCTGCTCTCTCGGCCATGGCGGATGTCCGCATAGCCTGGGGAGGCAGAGAGGCTGTGGAGGCCGTCTGCTCTTACCCGGCCGCCTATGATTGTCAAACCGTTGTCATGGGACCTAAATTGTCGTTCTCTCTGATATCCAGAGAGGCCTTGCAGGATGAGCGCAAGGCGGCCAAATTGGCCCGCCGTCTGGCTGTGGATGCCAGCGTATTTGACCAGGAGGGCTGCGCCAGCCCCCACAATGTCTTTATTGAGGAGGGTGGCGCCATTTCTCCGGAGAAATTCTTTCAGCTGCTGGCCCAGGGTATGGACAAGACAGCCCTACAGCTGCCCCCCGGGGAAATGCCGCCGGAGATGGCGGCCCAGGTGCACAACGCCAGGGGATTGTATGATTTTACAGGACAAGTACTGGGCGGGGAGGATCTCTCCTGGACCCTGCTCTGGGACCGGGCGCTAAGGCTCTCACCTCCCGTCTATGGGCGGGTCTTGCACATACACCCCATAGGGGATATGATGGAGGCCATACCCCTGGTACACCGGGATATACAGAGCATAGGCCTAGCCGCCAGCGGCCATAGGGCGGAGGCCTTTGCCAAAGCTGCCGCCGCCAGAGGGGCTGTACGTTTTCCGGCCATAGGCCGTATGCTCAATTTTGATTCCCCCTGGGATGGCATGTATGTGACCGAAAGGCTGGTACGCTGGGTCCGTCTGGGAGGGCCCTTAGTATAGACGGAGGACATATGGCCGGAAGCGACAGGCTGCCCGAATGGATTTTACATACAAAACTGTATCTGCCCCCAGAGGCAAAGCGGGAGCATTGGGCCGGTTTGCTGGCCAAGTGGGAGAGGGGGGAGCGGCCCGGCCAGTGCTATCTTTTCTGCCATGGCTGGCTGGGTTCACCGGAGTTGTGGTCCTGTGCCCATCTGAGTCTTTTGTCCGGTTATGGTTCTGTCTATGTGGCGGGCTGGGCCTGGGGCCGGGAGGCAGCCTGGGCCCTGGTGGAAGCCGCCGCCGCCGATTGTGTGGCTCAGAGGGGTGATGGGCGGCTAAAGGAGTTTTTCCATGATCAATTGCGCAATATCCGTCCGCTGGATGGAGATTGTTAAGAATATCGCCCTGGGATTGGGGCTGGTACTGGCCATAGCTCTGGCTCTGGTACTGATACTGGCCCTGGTTTTGCTCCTGACGCCGGGGCGATATGCCCTCTCGGCAAACTGGCGTATAGAGGAGGGAGAGCCCTGCGCCCAGGCCAGCTTCTCCCTGGGGTGGGGTCTGCTGCGGGGATGTTGGGGCCGCCCTCCGGCCGGACGCCAGGGCATATGCGTTTTAGGCCTATTCTGGCTGTCCGGCCCGGAGAGTCCTGCCTCTGGGGCAAATGTGCAAATGCCGGATGTGGATAGGCCTGAAGATATATCTGAAAATGTCCAAAGCAAGGCTCTGGAAGCTCCTGCCCAGGCACCGCCTGACAGGGAGAGGCAACCAGAAAAATCCCGGCCTCAGAATGCTCTCCGGCAACCGGAATATCTCCAGGCTCCAGAGGAGGATATGCGGACGGCCCCCCAGGACCGGACTTGGCAGGATACGCTGGCAGACAAGTGGCTTTGGGGTCGGCAGATGGCGGAGAGGGCGCAAGCCAGCCTGGAATGGTGGCAGTCTTCATCCTTATCCCGCCTGCGCAGCCGGATACAAAAACGAATACCCATTTTCTGGAGGCATATACGCCCCAGAAAGCTGCATCTGCAGGGGATTTTCGGCTTGGAGGAGGCAGAGTCCACAGCCTATGTCCTGGCTATGTACAGCATGGCCACACCCGTGATAGAGGGTTGGTGGGAACAGGGCTTGTCCTCCCGTCAACTCCGCGCCCACAGCCTGCTATTGGATGTGGAGGCGGTCTGGGAGAGGGCAGAGGCGGATTTGCATTTGGATTTGCAGGGCAGGATTTGGCCCTGGGGTCTGCTTTGGGCCATTTTTCCCCTGATTTTGCATAGGGATTTCTCTGTTTCCTTGGATCAATTCCAAAGGATTTGGGGGCGGGAAGGGAATTCTCAAGCCGGAGCGCCCAGAATGTAGAGATTTTAACAATTTATTGTAAGGAGGTTTGCATGGCCATAGAAAAAAATGTCCAGGGAGGAGCAGAACAGACTGAGGGCAGGGCTGGCGAGGCCAATGCCTTTGCCAAGACCGTATCCTCCTTATTTGCCGGCATGGATGGCATTTTGGCCAGCAAGACGGTGGTGGGAGAGCCTATAGAAACCCCGGAGGGCACCATCATCCCCCTGATGGAGCTGTCCTTTGGGCTGGGCGCCGGCACCAACCACAGCCGCTCCAAGGGGCAGGCCAAAATGGGCGGAGGACTGGGAGGCAAACTAACTCCCACGGCTCTGCTGGTACTGCATAAAGGGCAGAGCCGCATTGTGCATTTGCGCAACACCAACCAATTGGCGCAAATCATAGATATGGTGCCGGATATCATGGGTCGTCTAGGCCTGGCTCCCAACCTCCAGGCCCGGGATCAGCAGGCCAGGAAGGCAGCCAAGGAG
Organism: Acetatifactor sp.; assembly: GCA_041838515.1. Classification (GTDB taxonomy): domain Bacteria; phylum Bacillota; class Clostridia; order Lachnospirales; family Lachnospiraceae; genus JBGYPP01. The sequence continues at coordinate 8,488 of JBGYPP010000064.1, forward strand.
GCTGGCGTGGAAGCCCGGTCCATCACTCCGGAGGCAGAGGGGGAAGAGTAAGCTGGATATACGCATATTGGACATATCCCATGTATCCCTGTTGGCAGATTTCAGCCGGGATAAAGGATATTCCGGGTTTTATAGCGGCATCAAAGCTCAAATAGGATGGCAGGCGGAATGCTGGCCTGGCCGTATGCCGGTACCATAGCCAAGAGGGCTCTGGGTCCGGCACATATGTTGCCCATATACCTGCCGGCCGGAATTTGGGCCTTTGGGGATATGCAAAATAGCGCCTGATTTCCTAACTCCGTCTTCTGCCGCCCCCTAAAAAAGGCCGCAAAAAAAGAGCCGTGAATCCATCAAGGCTCTTTTTCCCATCCGTATGAAAAACTTAAGCTCTTTCCACTTTACCGGACTTCAGACAAGACGTGCATACATACATCCTGCGTGCCGCGCCGTTTACCTTGCAGCGAACCCTCTTTACATTGGGCTTCCAAACCGCATTGGTACGTCTATGGGAATGGCTGACATTGTTTCCGAATTGCACGCCCTTACCACAAATATCGCATTTCGCCATCTTTGACACCTCCTCAACCATACGCCTGTGGGGCTTATTTGCGCAAACAAGCCTGGCCGGTATCCAAATCTTGCCACAGAGGCAGCATAATAGGCGGCTATGTTTACAACATTGATATATTACCAAAAAAGTGGACGGATTGCAAGAGAAAAATTTGACTGCAATCGGTTTTCTTTTCAGCATTTTTTTGCTAAAATATAATAAGTTGCGGTATGGCCTTGAGGCAGTATGCCCTACAGGGCAGAAAAGCAAATACAAACTAAGGGAGATTACCATATGAAAGCTTCTTCTCTCAATACCCGACTGGGTGATATTACCATAGACAACGAGGTGATCGCCCAATATGCCGGCAGTGTGGCTGTGGAATGCTTTGGCATAGTGGGCATGGCCGGACTGCGCCTAAAAAACGGGCTGGTAGGCCTTTTGCGCCAGGACAGCCTGACCAAGGGCATACAGGTCCGTGTCGTAGGAGGCAAGCTGCACCTGGATTTCCATGTGATTGTGGCCTATGGCGTCAGCATTTTGACCGTTTCAGACAATCTCATAGACAGTGTAAAGTACAGGGTAGAGGAATTTGCCGGATTGGAAATAGAAAAGATCAATATCTATGTGGAGGGCGTTCGCGTCATTGACTAAGGAGGTAACATGTCTGGACAGCGCATAGACGCCAAGACCCTGGCCAATATGTTTTTGGGCGGAGCCAGGAGCTTGGAGGCAAAAAAAGAGTGGATCAATGCATTGAATGTCTTTCCGGTGCCTGACGGAGACACTGGCACCAATATGACCATGACCATACTATCCGCCGCAGCCGGCGTGGGCGCTCTGGGAGGGGATGTACAGATGGAGTCCCTGTGCAAGGCCATCTCCAGCGGATCTCTGCGGGGGGCCAGGGGCAACTCCGGAGTGATACTCTCCCAGCTGTTCCGGGGGTTTGCCAAAGTGGCCTCCCAGCATGAGAGCCTGGATGCAAAGGTGCTGGCCCAGGCCCTGGATAGGGCAGTGGAAACAGCTTATAAGGCGGTGATGAAGCCCAAGGAGGGAACCATACTCACCGTGGCCAGGGAGGCCGCCCAGGCCGCCGCCAGGATGACGGAGGCAGGGGAGGAGGATCTGACCGCGCTGATGCAGGGCGTACTGGATGCGGCCAGGGAGGCTCTGGCCCGCACTCCGGAGCTGCTGCCCATACTCAAAGAGGCCGGCGTAGTGGACTCAGGCGGCCAGGGTCTGGTGGAAATCCTCTCCGGGGCGCTGGATGTCTACCTGGGCAAGGAGGTGGACATGGAGGCGCCCATCTTCGTATCCCTGCCGGCCCACAAATCCAACTCCGGCCCTGTTAAGGAGGCGGAGGAGATACACTTCGGCTACTGTACGGAGTTTATCATAGGCCTGTCTGCGCCCATCTCCTCCAAAAAGCAAAAGGAGCTGGCGGCGTATTTGGAGAGCATAGGAGATTCCCTGGTCTGTGTGGCGGATGAGGATGTGATCAAAATCCATGTGCACACCAACGATCCAGG
>JBGYPP010000065.1:0-5465 GCA_041838515.1 Acetatifactor sp.
AGGACTGGCTCTGGGGGAGGAGGGCCAAGGCCCTTTGGCCAATCCCGGCAGGGGCTGGTACAGAACATACCCGATGAGGCCGGAGCTGCCCTTGGATGGGGCATATCTGGATACCACGCTGGTGCACGGAGAGCGCCTGTGCCTGTTAGAGCTTTGCCTGGAACATTTTCGAGATAGGGATTTAGACGGGGCTGCCCTGTCCAATGTGAGAGCCATGTTGGAGTTCTTTGCCCTCCGGGGCAGGCAGATCCTCTTTCGGGGAACCTATGACCTGGAGGGCAGGGCCATGGAAAAAGAGCCTGTCCGCCTGGGGCAGATATTGGCGCATATGGAGCAGATTGCACCTCTGCTGCTGGATTTTGCTTCTCATGTGCTGTTGGTACAGGGTTTGTTTGTAGGCGCCTGGGGGGAAATGCACTCTTCCAGGTATGTGGACGCATCCAGCTTGCAGACATTGTACCGCCATTGGCGTACATTGACCCGGGGGAGGCTGAGGCTGTCCCTGCGCACGCCGGCGCTGGCAGATTTGGCAGGGGCTGAGGATGTGGGGCTGTATGACGATGCTCTGCTGGCAGACGACGGAGATATGGGCACCTTTCCCCGGGGGAGGGATAGGTGCCGCCCCTGGTGGAAGCCCATGGTTGCCGCTGCGCCCTTTGGGGGAGAGGCCCTGTTGGGCATGGATCTGGATGCCCGGGCTACGGAGGCGCTGCTGCGGGATATGGAGCTGTCCTATCTCAATATCCAATATGACAGCCGCCTTCTGGACCGGTGGCGGGCTATGGCCTATGGACAGGGGAGCTTTTTTGACCACGTGGAAAGGCATATGGGTTATAGGTTCCTGCTGAGGAGGCTGGCCTGGCGGCGGGGATGGGGATGTGCGGAACTGGAGATAGAGCTGGAGAATACGGGCTGGGCACGCTGTTATGAGGAGCTGTACTGGGAGCTGGAAAGGGAAGAATCCTCCCATGCAAAAGAGGGCGGGCGGGCTTTACCGGGGCAAAAGCCGGAGGAGGATTTCGACCGGGCAGGGCAGGACGTCAGGGCTTCGGAGAGACTGGCAGTGGCCGCCGGGGCCTGGCTGCCGGGCCAGAAGCATGTCATAAAGTGGAAACTGCCTTTGACCTATTGGCCCGAAGCCCGGCTTTACTTGCGGCGCAGGGCGGACCATGCCGCCTTGGCTTTTGCCAACAAGGCATTTTCTTCCACAATCAGACTGCCTATGGGGCAGCCATAGGCTGCGTCCTCTGTATTGGCAAAACGGATATTTTCCCCATGGGGCATATCCCGCAAAACCAGATACATCTCGTACTGACCGCCGGCCAGATAGGGCAGAGGCAGCTGCGCCGTCAATTCCACAGCGGAGCCGGGGTGCCAAAAACGGTTGTCCGTGTCTATGGGCAGGCAGATGGGACTGCCGCCGGATGAGTCGTTATTCCGGCCCGGGATGCGGGGGGCATCCCCCAGCCTGCGAAGGAGGAGAAAGCAGTCAAAGCGGCGGTAGGCATTGGCAAATCCAAGATTTTTCACTTGCAGGCGCAGATTAGCCTGGGAGGAAAAGAAGCCGTGGCTTTCCAGCCGGGCCTGCTCCAGGAAGTACCTATACCCCAGCCTGGATTGGACCAGGTCATAGAAGGAGCCGGATTTCCCCTGGCCCATGTCCGCATCAGACGGACTGTTCTTCCACTTGTCCAATACGGCCAGGTCATATTCCTCATTCAGGTAGGAGGCGCGCACGGTTTCCAAATAGGGCAGCGCCTGTTTGGGATCGTTGTAGGCATTGTCCTTGACGGTTTCTCCCCCCAGGGGCAGGTAGAGATTTTGGATATTTTGAAAAGCCAGCTCCTGATCCCGGTTTCCCTCGCTTTCTAAGGGACTGGAGGCCGTCAAGGCCTCCTCGCTGTAGGTGCCGTAATCCGTTTCAGAGGCCATCATGCCGTCATTGTACAGGCTGACCCGGGATTGGAGATCGGCTTGATAGGCTTGTTCTGCTGTCAGCGCCTCCCCGCTCTGGGTCACCAGCCGGTACAAGGCGGGGGTGCGTACGGCCAGGAGGATGGAGGGGTCCAGGTTTTGCCCCAAGGTGGCGGCCAGTGTCCGCAGGCTGTCCGGGGAGAGGTGGACTGAGCCGTGCATCTCCCCCCAATTCCCCACAAACAGGCCCTGCACGATATAAATATGCTCTTTGTGGGCATTGACCACAGGCGCAATCTGCTTCATATGCCGGAGGATTTGCTGCAAATTCCGGGGTTCGGTGGCTGTGGCCTGTCCGTCCCAGTCATACAAAAAGCGCAGTATCAGGCTTTTGTCCGTGGTTGCCCAGAAGGACAGCAGCTCCCCCAACTCCTGTAGAGCAGGCGTATCCAGATCTGCCTCTTGGAACTGCCGCAGGTTGATTTGCAGTAAGGCCAGACGGTTCTCCCTGTCCGTGGAGAGGGAGTTGGCCATCTCCTGGGGCTGGAAGCCCTCCTGGGCGCCCAGAGTGTACCCGTACAGTTGGTACCAGCCTATATATGGATTGCGCAGATGACGGTCGTCTTTTGCAAAATCCTTTGCCGCAAAGCTGACTGGGTAGTGAAATCTGTCTGCCAGAAAAAAGGCGCCTGCGGGCAGGGCCAGGACAAATAGAAGCAATAAGGGGATTATCCATAGAAATTTGGATCTGACGGGTTCTAGGCGCATGCCGGACTCCTTTCAAAAAAGCAGGGCTGATCGCAGATTAGTTGTATTATAAAAGAGGGCGGTGGCCATGGCAAGTGGACCGGGGCAGTGTGGTTTCGGCCAGGCGGCCCCAGTGGCCAAGGAGGCAATATGGATTGGGAAAGATTTCGATTGCGGCAGGTGGCCGGCCAATATCTGCTGCTGCGCATAGACCAGCCGGGCATACCGTATACGCCGCCATGGCAGCTCAATGCCAGCGGCTATGCCATATGCAGCCGCCTGATGGAGGGGCTGAGCCTGGAGGATATCGCCAGGGAGGAGTCTGCCTCCGGAGAGGTCAGCCGGGAGGAGATTTTGACGGATTTGGAAGCATTTCTCGGCCAGCTGGAGCGGGCTGTGGGTGAGGTGGCGGATGGAGAGTAGGCGTATATTGCTGGAGGCCCTGGGTCAGGTCTTGGGGGCTGGGGAGAACGCAGTCCCGGCGGAGGCCGCAGCGGAGCCAGGAGAGGCGGTGTCGCTGGATAGGCTTTTGCAATCGAAGGAGGTACGCAGGGAGGTGTTTGCCCTGGCCCGCAGCCATGGGGTTCTGCCCCTGCTCTATACCGCCGGCGGAGAGGCGGCTGAGGCTGCCGCTGTACAAATTCGACAATTCTACAAGCTATTTTTTGCTACCAAGTATTTCACCCAGGTCCTGGAGGCCGGAGGCGTGCGCTGCGCCGTCCTTAAGGGCGTGGGCGCGGCTATGGCATTTGCCGAACCGGAGCTGCGCAAGTCCGGGGATGTGGACATACTGGTGCCGGATCAACGCCAGTTTGCGCTGGCCCAGAGGATATTGGAGGAGCATGGCGCCTGCAAGGAGGAAGTGCAGGCAGCCGGCTATCATATGAGCTATCGGATCCCCGGGGGCATATGTCTGGAGCTGCACAGCCAATTTATGGAGGCGGTGGATTTTGGCCCCTTTGATGCCAGGCTGGATGCGCTGGCCGGTACGCTGCCTGCACAAATATCGACCGGGTATTGGCTGGATATGGCTCTGCCCCTATTAAGGGCGCCTTATCAGGCCTTGTCCTTGCTGCTCCATATGCTGCACCATTTTCGCACCCAGGGTTTTGGTCTCAAGCTCTTATGCGATTGGACGGCCTTTTGGCGTTCTTCTTATGGACGGGAGGCAGAGAAGGAGTATGCAGATCTGATTAGGCATTTGGGATTGGAGGGTTTTTCGGCTCTGGTGACGGCAGCCTGTCAGAGGCATTTGGGCCTGCCGCCCGGCTTATCCCCTGCCGCAGATATGGATGAGCCGGCGGTGGAATCCTTTATGGAGGATCTGTGGGAGGCCGGGGAATTCGGCCTGGGTCAGGCGGACCGTATGATAGTGGTGGAGGGTCGGGGGCCGGCAGCCTATCTCTTGGCCTTTCACCGGCAGATGCGGCTAAGCCAGGGCCGGTCCGCAGACCGCCCCTGGCTCTGGCCCTGGCTCTGGGCCAAGACCTTATATACTTTCCTGGACAACAATAGAAAGCTGAGGCGGGTCAGCCTTTGGCAGATATGGAAAAAAACCGCCAAACGCAGCCGCTATTTGCGCAGTCTTCGGCTGTTTCAACTGCCCGAGGAGAAAGCCGGCTCCGGGAAGTGAAGTTTCTGTGTGCAATGGATGCAATAATGGAAAAAATGGGAAAAAAGTCCCGGCAGGCGCTTGTCAGAAAAAACCATATATAGTATAGTGCTGATAATCACGAAAATTTACGAAATATAATTATAAACATGAGGGGAAACCTACAAGTGGAAAGGGTGGTAAATGATGGCAGTGTATAAGAAGCCTTTGCTGCTGCGGCAGGAGGATTTGGCTGAGGGCATATTTGCCGCCAGCGGCGGAGGGCCGGCGGGCATAGAGGTCACAGTATTTATTGCGGCGGACACCTTTGGCGAATACCGGGAGCTGCGCATATTGTTCAATACGCCGGTGAGGGCCTTATCCCATACCATAGGCGGATATCTCTACAGCAATGCCGGCCAGTATCATCAGGAGCTGGTATACCGCATAGACCAGGGGCAATTTGTGGATGGCACAGTGACCGTGGTGTCTGACACGCTGGATGTGGTGCCGGATTTTGTACATTTTTATCCGGGGTATTGATCTGGCGGGCTTGTACAGACTTATCAAATACAGGGAAAATGTTAATATATTTTTTATAAAATGGTACTTGTTTCCTGTGAGAACAGATGTTATCATCAGATTAGCGACATAGTGTAAGAGTATAAGAAAACATATACTGATTTTTATTTTCATGTTTGCTCCAGGGGGGGCAAGGAGGTTTAATATGTACAAGAAACCTGTTTTGATTCTGCAAGAGGATTTGGCTGAAGGTATTTTCGCTGCCAGCGGCGGCACTGTAACCCCTCCCGGTGGCACCTCTACTACCACTACTCTGGGAGTGGATGTGACCACATGGCCCATATTGCTAAATGCGGACCATATCATGGTAACCTTTAGCACCAATGTAAGATATGTAAGCCATACCATAGGCGGATATCAGAATGGAAATAATGCCACCAGTCGTTTCCAGCCTCAGTTGAGCTTCCGCAATGATGGAGCTTTCTTTAACAATGGTTCGATATCGGTGTTGTCCGAAGACCCCTCTCAAATCCCTACAATTATCAGAATCGATAAGGTGGGATAAGTGGAGTAGAGGCCTGTTTTCAGGCTGGCAACGGTCAAATGCTGTGCACAAGTTCTACCGGCGGTCGCCTTTTGCGGCCGCCTCTTTTTTTTCATTTTCATGGAGGAAAAAATTTGCTCAAGGATA
>JBGYPP010000066.1:0-49371 GCA_041838515.1 Acetatifactor sp.
CCAGTAATTCTTTTCCCGTTTTTCCGCCATACGGCGGCTGCGGCGGATCTGATGGCCCACTACCAGGCAGAATACGACAAAACTTGCAAAAAAAGGCAATCTCATATATAATATCCCTTCCCTGTATAGTTCGACGCATTTCCGCTTGTACTTGTAACTATAACGCATAAAAAAATACCCTCCTTACTGGTTGTCCAGTAAAGAGGGTACATATCATAACTTAGTTCGTGCGACAGCCCCTTTTTTCACAGACATACTTTCCATCCCGAGGCTTATATCTGCCGCCCCGTCTAAGCCAGAGAGGGTGCTGCCTGCTGCAGACCGGCGAAACTCTGCTGCCGCAGCGCCTCATATAAGACTACTGCCACGGCATTGGAAAGATTGAGGGATCGTACGCCCCCGGCCATGGGTATGCGCAGGCACTGCTCCTGCCTGCCCTCCAGGATATAAGGGGGCAGACCCCGGCTCTCCTTGCCAAAAACCAGGAAATCCTCCGCCCCGAATACCGCCTCCGTATAGGGCCTCTCGGCCTTGGTGGTGGCCAGCCACAGCCTGGCTCCAGGGTTTTTCTCCAAAAAATCGGCAAAATCCGAATAAATATGCAAATCCAGATATTTCCAATAATCCATGCCCGCCCGCCGCAGATGCTTTTCAGAAATCTCAAATCCCAAAGGCTTGATCAAATGCAGGGAGCTGCCGGTAGCCACACAGCTCCGGCCCACATTGCCCGTATTGGCCGGTATCTCCGGCTCATGCAGCACTATATTCATCCCCGGCCCGCTTCCTATTTCCCTGCGGAGGCCCGAAGCCTGGCCACAAAGGCGGACAGGCGGCTCATGGCCTCTTTGAGCTGCTCCATGGAGTAGGCATAGGAGATGCGCAAATACCCCTCACCGCTGGCGCCAAAGGCCGTACCCGGCACCAGCGCCACTTTCTCCTCCTCCAGCAGACGGGTGGCAAATTCCTCAGAGCTAAGACCGAACTCCTCTATGCAGGGAAATACATAAAAGGCGCCAAAGGGTTCAAAGCAGCTCAGGCCCATCCTGCGGAAGGCATCCATCAAAAAGCGGCGTCTCTGGTTATAGGCCGCCCGCATGGCCTCCACATCCTTATCCCCATTGCGCAGCGCCGATATGGCCGCATACTGGCTGGTGGTAGGAGCGCACATAATGGCAAATTGGTGTATCTTGGTCATCTGCTCCAATATCACCTGAGGGCCGCAGGCATATCCCAACCTCCATCCGGTCATGGCATAGGCCTTGGAGAATCCATTGATATAGACACAGCGCTCCCGCATGCCCGGCAGCTGTATAATAGAGAAATGCTCCCCTTTATAGGTCAATTCCGCATAAATCTCATCCGTCAGCACATAGAGGTCATGCTCCACTACCAGCCGGGCTACGGCCTCCAGATCCTCCCTCTCCATAATGGCCCCGGTGGGATTGTTGGGAAAGGGCAGCACCAGGATCTTGCTCCTGGGAGTGATGGCGGCCTCTAACTCCCGGGCCGTCAGACGGAACTGGTTCTTGGCCTGCAGAGGTATGGATACAGGCACAGCGCCGGTCAAAATGGCGCAGGGCCGATAGGACACATAGCTGGGTTCGGGTATGATTACCTCATCCCCGGGATCCACCATGGCCCGCAGGGCTATGTCTATGGCCTCAGAACCGCCCACGGTAATCAGAGTTTCCGTACGAGGATTGTAGCGCACACCCTGCTTTCTCTCCACATAACGGCAAATCTCCTGACGCAACTCCATCAGTCCTGCATTGGAGGTATAAAAAGTACGCCCTTTTTCCAGGGAATAGATACCCTCCTCCCGTATATGCCAAGGCGTGTCAAAATCCGGCTCCCCCACACCCAGGGAAATGGCATCCTTCATCTCGGATACGATATCAAAAAATTTGCGTATACCCGAGGGGGGTATCTGCCCTATGCGCTGACACAAAGGATTTCTCATGGCGTAAACTTCTCCCTCTCATCTTCATGGCCCTTGGACAATATGGTGCCATGGTCCTTATACTTTTTCAGCACAAAATGGGTGGCCGTGCTCAGCACCGAATCCAGCGTGGAGAGCTTGTCAGACACAAAATTGGACACCTCCCGCAGGCTCTTTCCCTCCAGAGTGACCAGCAGATCATAGGCGCCGCTGATCAGCAGCACGCTGCGCACCTCCGGATATTTGTATATGCGCTCGGCTATCTTGTCAAAACCCTGGCCTCTCTGGGGAGTCACCTTCACCTCTATCAGCGCTGTCACCTTGTCCAGGGAAGTCTTCTCCCAATTGATCAGCGTATGGTAGCCGCAAACTATGCCCTCCTGCTCCAGCGCGGCCATCTCCGCATCCAAGGCTTCTCTGGACACGCCCAGCAGCACGGCCATCTCCTCCACTGGCATACGGCTGTCCTTCTCCAGCAAACGCAACAATTCCTCCCGCATAATTACCCCTTTCTCCTATGTTTTTCAACAGGGCAGGGCCTTGTACAAGGCATCCTCCCCCGGCCTCTCCAAAGCGGCCGCCTCTCCGGCCTTAGCGCCCACCATGGACAGCCGCCGGCTCCTGCCCTCCTCCAGCCTGCCTATAACGGCCGCCGCATACCCCTTGGCACGCATGGAAGCCATCAGGGCCTCCCCATCCTCCGCGCACATCAGCAGGCAGCCCCCGGACAACAGCTTGTAGGGATTGATATGGAAAAATTCGCACAGCTCCACCTCTGCCTGTCGTATGGGTATGCTGGCCATATCTGCGGAGAAACCCAGACCCAGCGCCTCGCCCAACTCCCACAGGGCAGCCAATATTCCGCCCCAAGAACCGTCATGCATGGCTAGAGCTCCTGCTTCCCAGGCCGCCAGCGCCATATCCGCCGTAGAAGTACGATTGGCGGCATCGGCCATTTCCTCCACAAAAAAAGCCCCAAAGGCCCCTTCCAACTCCCTCCTGCGGCGGCAGGCCAGTATGCCCGCGCCCTCCAGACCTACAGTGCCGCAGACCAACAGCGCATCCCCGGCCCGGGGCCTCCTCGCCGGCGCCGGCAGAGCATCCCCCATCACCAACAGACTGGCAAAAATATGCCCAGGTGCCAAGGCCATACCCCGGCCGGCCACCTTGGTATCACCTCCTGCCAGCTCCATACCCAAGCGCCTGGCCGCCTCTGCCGCCCGGCACATCCATCTGCCCAGGCTTCGTCCCTCCACATCCCGAGCCAAACAGAGGGAGAGCATACCTATCTCTGGCCGCCCCCCTCCGGCCGTCAGATTGTTGGCCGCCTTGATCCACAGCCCGTCCATATCCTCCGGCTCTGCCAACAGCCCCTGGCCCATGGCCAGTGCCCTGCCCCCGGGCTGAGGGTGCAGCCTGGCGGCATCCCAGCCCACACCCGGGCCTCTTTCTATCTGCGGCCCTCTTGCCCTGGCCGGACGCAGCACCGCGCTTTCCAGTATATGGTCAGGCAATTTCCCCTCTCTCACGGCTTACTCCACCGGCGCTTCCGCCGCCGGCGCCTGAGTGACTGCTGCCGGGGTCTGGGTCAGTATGCCTATAACATTTTTTACATGATCTATACTGCCCGTGCCTATGGCCGCCATAATCTCATTGTGCGCATTGGGATCCGCAGAGGCCACGCCCACCGTGGCCGTGCGGGGAGTCATTTTGTAACTGCTGTTGTTGACCAGCTCTCTCTCCTTTTCCACGCCATTTTCCCTGACCACCTTCCACAGCTTGGCCTTATATCCCGTGTGGGCACTGTCTGTGACTATATAGCCTATGCCCTGACCCCCGTCCGCATAAATAGTGTCCGGACCGGGCGCTATGGTTTCCAGCACCTGGCTCTCATAGCTGACCTGCCTGTCCTTGGATCGGCTCTCCTTGCCGTATATATTGATGGTGATACGCTTGTTCTCCGTATATCCCTCTATGTATATGGGATAATCCGTATTGTTGACAAAGCAAAAGTCCTTGTCCGAACTCTCGGCTATGGCCGCATCCGCCGCCGGATCCACGTAGGATACGATCATGGAATGATTGTAGCGCTCGCTGACCTCCAGCTCAGACAGCAGCACGGCATTGTACAGTGTCGTAGACACCTGGCATATGCCTCCGCCCAGGGAGTCCACCACCTTGCCATTAAGAAAGGAGCCGGCCAGGTGATAGCCATTGGCCTGGGTAAAGGGCGTGATGGCCTCCAACACGGAAAACTCCTCTCCAGGGTACACCGTCCTGCCATTGACCAGCTTACAGCCATTGGCCACATTGGCGCTGCGGGAGGCCCCGGAAGTAGAATATGCCGTGGTAAAGCTGCCCAGCAGATCCTTTACCTGGGACAGAGTTTCCTTATTGCCCTTGGGCTCCTCCACCTGCACATCCAGGGCGATGGAGGCCTCTCCGCCCTGCCACTCCCCCGTCAAAAAGTCGCTGACCACATCGATGGAGGTTTCCACATCCAGCACATATCCAGCCTCGCCCTCCTGAATGACGAAAGCCCCATTCTCCCGCCGCAGAGAGGCGTTTTTTGCCTTTTTGTCATATTTTGCACAGCGCTCCAGCAAAAAAGCGTTGACATACTCCACATCCACCTGCCACTCAAGGGGCAGTACCTTACTGCTTCTGGCCAAATCCGCGCGCAGCTTGTACCTCTGGAGCAGATTGCCCTTGCGCCCCAGATCCAGCGCCTCCTGCACCAGCTGGGTGTTGGCCCAGTATAGTCCCAGCTCGCTGGCCGTAGCCTGCTCTTTCTGGCCCTGGGCCAGCTCCAGCCAGATTTTCTCTGACTGCCGCTCTGCCACATAAGCCTCTATGGCCTCCCGGGCCTCCTGGGCGTTCATGCCGGAGAGATCCACCGGCCCTGCAAATATGCCCTGCTCTATACGCCCATTCTGCCCATCTGCCCGGCCCAGCCCTCCGGCCGCAGCCGGAGCCGACCATATCCAGAACAAAAAAAAGGCCAGAGCCAATAGGCCCGCACCCCCCATTGCCCTGCCCAAACCATATTTTTGCGCCATGGCGCCCCCTTTCCTCTTTGTTGAATCAGCCCAGGAAATATGCTACAGTGGAAAGCAGCATAGCCGCTATCAATATTCCTATGATCACCAGGGATACTGCCCTTTTTTTCTTTTGATTGTGAAAAGAAAACATATACTGCTCCTTTCAACCGCCAATGTGTTCTCATTAAAGGGATATTATATATGAGATTGCCTTTTTTTGCAAGTTTTGTCGTATTCTGCCTGGTAGTGGGCCATCAGATCCGCCGCAGCCGCCGTATGGCGGAAAAACGGGAAAAGAATTACTGGGAGTACGAGGCCGCCGCCAACCAGGTGCGCCGCCAACCCATAGACCAGCTGCCCTATATTCAAATTCCCCTGGACAGCCTGCCACTGGGCCTGCCCCAGGACCAACCTCAGGCCGAAGAATTGGCCCAGCTGCTCAAAGATTTGAGCGGCCAGAAGATACTCAATCTCACAGGACAGACCAATACGGACCTCAAATACCGCTACGGGGCGGCCAATCTCCCCTTTCTGACCCAATGTGATGAAAATTACACCCTATTGGCCCGCAGTCTGGACCGCTGGGCCGCCCTGCTGGAGAAGGCCGGCCTGATGCCCCAGATGGCCCTGGTGCTGGAGTTTGCCCTCTCCACCGGCAGCGATATCTCCGCCTCCTATCTCAGACTGGCCAGATATTACCAAGCCCAGGGGGAGAGAGAAAAAATTGAAATTCTGGCGCGGCAGGCTCAGGAACTGCCCTCTCTGTCCAAGGACAGCATCTGCGCCCAGCTCAAAAAATTTCTGGCCTAGGCCTCCCGGGCGGCGTTCACACCCTCCTCCGGGAAAAGGCCGCCACTCCATAGGCCAGCCGCATCCAGTCCATATACCTGTCCGCCTGGGATTGGCTCAGCTCCAGCGCCACACCCCCGTCTAGGGCATCCAAAAATGCCGCCTGCTCCGCAGACAGCGGCGATCGGGCTTCCAACGGCCTCCCCTCTCGCCTAAGTTCCATATACAGCTTCCACATATCCGCCAACCTCTGCCTCTGCCGGACACTGGCCGGCCTTTCCTTGGAGGTATAGATCTCCAAGGGACGGGGCGAAAATCTATGCCTCTCCCCGGCCGGAGCCATATGCCAGAGAGCCTCCAACAGCTGGTATGCCGCCCTGGCATCCTCCAAGGCATGGTGGGGCCGAAAATCTATGCCAAAATACCCTCCCAGGGATTCCAGTGTCTTGGGGAAAGGGATCATCTCTCCCGCCTCCGACCTGTAAGAGGGCAGCAGAGCCTTTGCCAAGGGCAGCGTATCCACGCCCCGGCGCTCAAAGGCCCATCCCCCCTCCGCCATGGCCTTGGACAAAAAGGCCGCATCCATGGGCAGGTGATGGCCCACCCATACCCTATCCCCCACATATTCCAGGAATTTGGGCAGCGCCTCCTCCAGAGGAGGCGCTGCCTCCACATCCCTGGGGCATATGCCCGTCAACAGCCGCACCTCCTCCGGTATCAGGCAGCATGGCCGTACCAGCGTATAAAATCCCTCCGGCGCCTCCGGTTTCCATGCGCCAATAGAGAGTATGGAGTCCCGCCCCGGGTGCAGCCCGGTAGTTTCCACATCCACGCCTACAAAATCCTCCAGCGCTGTCCCCTGGGAAAAATCCATTTCAGACAATCCCGCCCTCCTCCTTATCCATACCCAGGGCTGTGATCCCCTCCGGACCATAAGCCTCTTACAGTGTATCCGTAAAGCGGGCAAAGGCCTTGCCCCCCTCCGGAGTCCGGGCAAATACGCCGGCATGCTCCAACACCTTGGCAAAAACCAGACCCACCTCCTGCTCCAGAGCTTGCTGCAGCGCCAGTCCGCGGGGTATCTCCCCCCACTTGCCGCATATCTCTTTCACCCAATGGGCATGATGGGCCAGCGTTTCTATGGAGGCCACATCCCTGCCCTCCTCCAGCGCCATGCGTATCTCCTCCAGCTCCCCCATGAGCCTGGAGGGCAGCACGGCCAAGCCCATAACCTCTATCAGGCCTATATTCTCTTTTTTGATATGGTGCAGCTCCTCATGGGGATGGTATAAGCCCATGGGATGCTCCTTGGTGGTCATATTGTTCCGCAATACCAGATCCAGCTCATACTCCCCATCCCGGCGGCGGGCTATAGGCGTAATGGTATTGTGGGGCTGGGCGCCCGTCCTAGCGAATATACGGGCCGAACCATCACTGTAAGCCCTCCACTTCTCCAGTATATATGCCCCACAAGCCTCCAGCGCCTGCCTGTTCCCGCAGGATAAACGGATAACGGACATGGGCCAGGCCACCACGCCGGCCCTGACGGAGGGAAATGCGCTGATGGCAAACTCCCTTTCCACCGCTGCCCTGGCCATGGCAAAGGAGTGATTCCCCCCTTGGAAATGCTCATGGCTGAGTATGGAGCCGCCGACTATGGGCAGATCCGCATTTGAACCTATGAAATAATGAGGAAAATAATCTACAAAATCCAATAATTTTCCGAATATTTTGTCATCCACTCGCATGGGCGTATGCTGGGCGTTGAGCGCTATGCAGTGCTCATTGTAATACACATAGGGGGAGTACTGCAAAAACCATGGCTGGCCCCCTATCTCCAAAGGGATGATCCTGTGGTTTTGTCTGGCTGGATGTCCGGGCCGGCCGGCATAACCCTCGTTTTCGGCGCAGAGCAGACACAAGGGGTAGGTGTGGGAGGCAGTCTGCCCCGCCAGCGCTATATCACGGGGGTCTTTCTCCGGCTTGGACAAATTGATGGTGATATCCAGCACACCATAGGGCGTTTCCACCTGCCACTTCCTGTCCTTGGCCACCCTATAGCTGCGTATATAATCGCTGGCCTGGCTCAGCCTATAGTAATACGCCGTAGCCGCCTGGGGGCTGACCTGTTTGTACAGTCCCCAAAAACGCCGTATCACCTGGGAGGGCGGCGGCGTAAGTATGCCCATCATTCCGGCATCAAAGGCATCCCTGGCGGCTACGCCCCCCTGCCACAGTCCCGCCTGTTCCCCCTTCTCATTCAAGTCTGCCAGCAAATCCTCCAGTGGCGGCAGCTCCGGCTCTGGCGCATAGGCTTCCAAGGCCTCCAATCCCAAATACTCCAATAGACGGTTTTTCGTATATATGGCATCCTCTCTCTCCACCAATCCCGCAGATATGCCATATTCCACCAGCCTGTGTATACCCTTCTCCATCTCTACCCCCTCGTTCCGCAAAAAGGCCAAGCTGCCCTTATCCGGCGGCTTGGCCCCTGTCCCTGCCTTATGATACTTCCTCTACAACACCATAGGGCCTGAACCGGCCTCCACTACATAAAAATCCGCCTCATATCCTATGGCCGCCCGGTAGGCCTCGCCCACCTCACGGATAAAGCTGTCTATATGGGCCTCCTCTACTATGCTCACCGTGCATCCGCCAAAGCCGGCGCCCGTCATCCTGGACCCTATCACTCCCGGCTGCTTCCAGGCGGCCTCCGCCAGAGTATCCAGCTCTATGCCTGTCACCTCGTAGTCAAATTGCAGGGAGCGGTGGGAGGCGTTCATCAGCTGGCCGAAAGCGCGTATATCCCCGGCCTGCAGGGCCTCTACAGCCTTGATGGTCCTCTGGTTCTCATATACGGCATGCTTGGCGCGGCGGCGGTTCACCGGATCCTCTATCGCCAGCTGGTACTTCTCAAATCCATCCTCGTCCAACTCTCCCAAGGAGGATATGTCCACCACCTTTTGCAATTGGGCCAGGGCTGCCTCACACTGGCTGCGCCTCTCATTGTACTTGGAATCTCCCAGACCCCGCTTTTTGTTGCTGGAGGCTATAACAATCTTTGCTCCCTGCAAATCCAGGGGCGCATAGGTGAACTCCAGTGTGGCCGTATCCAGGAAGATGGCGTGGCCGCTCTTGCCCATGGCTATGGCGAATTGATCCATAATGCCGCAGTTGACGCCGTTGAAATGGTTCTCCGAATACTGTCCTATCAGGGCCAGATCCTGGTTGCTCACATCAAAGCCGAAGAGATCCCGCAGGATAAAGCCGGTCAGCACCTCCACAGAGGCCGATGAGGAAAGGCCGGATCCATTGGGTATATTGCCATAGAGTAGCAAATCCAGGCCCTGCTCCATCTTCATGCCCCTGCCCTCAAAGGCCCACATCACCCCCTTGGGGTAATTGGTCCATCTTGCCTCCTTGGCCGGAGTCAGGGAGTCCAAGTCCGACTCCAGCATGCCCAAATTCGGAAAATTCATAGAATAGAAGCGCAATTTCCTATCCTGCCGCCGGCGGGCCACTCCATAAGTGCCTATGGTCAGAGCCGCCGGAAACACATGGCCTCCGTTGTAATCCGTATGCTCGCCTATCATATTGACCCGGCCAGGCGCAAAGTACGCCTTGACGCCCTGATCATCCCCAAATACCTTGGCAAACTCCTGTAACAGTTTTTCTTTCATGTCCCATCCTCTCCTGTCGTCCTATGCCTATGGCAAAATTGCTATTATCCCCATTATATACCAAAGATAAACAAAAATTCTATGGCATATTTTTATTTTTTTTGCCATTTTCACAGTTTTTCGCTCCGTAGGCACAAAAAGGCCCAGCCTCCCGGCCGGACCTTTCCATCTTTTCCATATGCCTTACTTCTCCCAAAAATGCTTTTTCTTGGCGCGGTCCGGAGCTTTATCCTCCGCCGCCTTACCCGCCCCCAGACTGTTGCCGCTGGCCGCATCAAACTGCCTCAGCAATTCCTTGGCCTCGGCGCTGAGCTTGTCCGGCACCTGCACCACCAGGGTCACATAGTGATCTCCCAGCACCTCCTTATTGCGACGGGTGGGCACGCCCTTGCCCCGCAGGCGTATCTTGGTATCTGTAGCCGTACCCGGCTTGACCTCATAGGCCACCTTGCCATGTACGGTTTCTATCACCAGCTCTCCTCCCAGAGCCGCCAGAGCAAAGCTCATGGGCACGGCTGAGTAGATATTGTATTCACGCCTCTGGAACAGGGGATGGCGACCCACTATGATCTCCACGCTCAGATCCCCTCTGGGGCCTCCGTTGATGCCTGGATTGCCCAGGCCGTGAAGCAGTATGCGCTCGCCATTGTCTATGCCCTGGGGAATGGTGACCGCATATCGCTTGCGGCTGCTCACATGACCGCTGCCCCGGCAATCCTTGCACTTCTCCTTGACTATCTTGCCGGTCCCTTGGCAGTCCGGACAGGTCTGCACATTGCGCACCATGCCAAAAAGGGATTGCTGGGTAAATACCACCTGCCCCTTACCTCCGCATTTGCCGCAGGTTTCTGGCTGGGTGCCGGGCTTGGCCCCGCTGCCGCCGCAGGTGCCGCAGACCTCCTTGACAGTAACCTCTATCTCCTTTTCACAGCCGAATACCGCCTCCTCAAAGCTGATACGCAGGCTGGTCCTTATACTCTCCCCCTTCATGGGGCCATGGGAAGCGCCGCCCCGGCGGCCTCCACCGCCGAAGAAATCGCCAAATATATCACCAAATATATCCGAAAAATCCATGCTGCCGAAATCAAAGCCGCCGGCGCCGGGGCCGCTGCCCTGTTCAAAGGCCGCATGGCCAAATTGGTCATACCGCCTGCGCTTTTCCGCATCGCTCAGTATGGCATACGCCTCCGAAGCCTCTTTGAACTTGGCCTCCGCCTCTGCATCCCCAGGATTCATGTCCGGATGGTACTTTTTGGCCAAGGCCCTGTACGCCTTTTTGATGGCGCCCTCGTCAGCAGACTTGGAAAGCCCCAACACCTCGTAATAATCTCGTTTTTGCTGTGCCATTCACGATCCATCCTTTCTTGAAGGGCCTGTGTGCAAAAGACTTAGGGGGTTTTGCCTCACGGCAAAGACCCCCATGCCCATTATAGCTCTCTAAACTCTCCGTCCACCACATCCTCTGCCTCCGGCTGGGAAGCGGACTCTGTGCCGGCCTGGCCCTGCTGGGCAGCCGCCTGCTGCTGGGCCTGCAAATTCTCGTACATCTTACCAAACAATGCCTGGGCGCTGGCGCTGAGCTTCTCCTTGGCAGCCCTCAACTCGTCCACCTCAGCATCAGACATCTCCTGATCCTTGGTTCTCTCCAGTATGGCCTTCAAGGCCTCCAAATCCGCCTGCACCTGGGTCTTATCGCTGTCGCTGATCTTGTCGCCCACCTCGCCCAGAGCCTTCTCGGTCTGGAATGCAAAGCTGTCTGCCTCATTCCTGGCCTCTATGGCCTCTTTCTTCTTGCGGTCCTGAGCCTCGAACTCCGCTGCCTCTTTCACAGCTTTCTCTATATCCGCCTCGGACATATTGGAGCCGGCCGTGATGGTAATGTGCTGCTCCTTGCCCGTGCCCATATCCTTGGCAGACACATTGACTATGCCGTTGGCATCTATGTCAAAAGTAACCTCTATCTGCGGTATTCCCCTGGGGGCGGGAGGTATGCCGTCCAGACGGAACTGACCCAAGGACTTATTGTCCTTAGCGAACTGCCGCTCGCCCTGCACCACATGTATGTCCACAGCCGTCTGGTTGTCCGCCGCCGTGGAGAACACCTGGCTCTTTTTGGTGGGTATGGTGGTGTTGCGCTCTATCAGGCGGGTGGCCACGCCGCCCATGGTTTCTATGGACAGGGAGAGGGGGGTCACATCCAGCAGCAGAAGCCCGCTTACGCTCTCGTCATTGTCCAGCTTGCCGCCCTGCACGGAGGCGCCCAGCGCCACACACTCGTCGGGATTTAAGCTCTTGTTGGGCTCCTTGCCTGTCAGCGCCCGCACCTTGTCCTGAACGGCAGGTATACGGGTGGAACCGCCCACCAGCAATACCTGATCCAAATCCCCATTGGTCAATCCGGCATCCTTCATAGCATTCTGCAAGGGTATGGCCGTACGCTCTACCAGGTCATGGGTCAGCTCGTCAAATTTCGCCCTTGTCAGATTCATATCAAAGTGCTTGGGGCCGTCCTGGGTGGCCGTGATAAAGGGCAGGTTGATATTGGTGGTCAGCGCGCTGGACAACTCCTTCTTGGCCTTCTCCGCCGCCTCCCGCAGCCTCTGCATAGCCATGTTGTCGCCAGAGAGATCCACGCCCTCAGCCCTCTTGAACTCAGACACCATCCAGTGGATGATCTTATTATCAAAATCATCACCGCCCAGGCGGGAGTCGCCGCTGGTGGCCAAAACCTCCACCACGCCATCACCTATCTCTATAATGGACACGTCAAAAGTACCGCCGCCCAAATCATATACCAGCACCTTTTGCTCTTTTTCATTGTCCAAACCATAGGCCAGAGCCGCCGCCGTAGGCTCGTTGATAATACGCTTTACCTCAAGGCCGGCTATCTTGCCCGCATCCTTGGTGGCCTGCCTCTGGGCATCATTAAAGTAGGCCGGAACCGTGATCACCGCATCGGTAATCTTGGTGCCCAGATAGCTCTCCGCATCCGCCTTGAGCTTCTGCAATATCATAGCGGAGATCTGCTGAGGGGAATATTTCTTGCCGTCTATATTGCGGCCATTGTCCGTTCCCATATCCCTCTTGATGGAGGAGATGGTCTTGTCCGCATTGGTCACTGCCTGCCTCTTGGCAGGCTCACCCACCAGCCTCTCGCCGGTCTTGGTAAAAGCCACTACGCTGGGCGTGGTCCTTGCGCCCTCGGCATTGGCTATGACCGTGGGCTTTCCGCCCTCCATCACCGCCACACAGCTATTTGTCGTTCCCAAGTCAATTCCTATTGTTTTTCCCATAACGCGCCTCCTTATATGATTGTCCTCGAACACCCCGGCCGGCCGGCTTAGGACACTACGCCCACCATGCTGTGCCTGACCACGCTGTCCCTGTACAAATATCCCTTTTGCATTTCTACCGCTATCTTGCCGCTCTCCAGCTCCCCATGCTCCACCTGCATTACGGCATTGTGCAGGTGGGGGTCAAAATCCGCTCCCAGGGCCTCTATGGGCTTTACCCCGGCCTTTTCCAGCTCGGAGAGCAGCTGCTTGTACACCCGGCGCATGCCGTCCACAAAGGCATCCTCCGCCTGACCCTCCTCCAGGGGCGGCAAACCCCTCTCAAAATTGTCTATGACGGGCAGTATCTTCTCCACTATGGCCTTTGCTCCCATGGCATACATCTGTTCTTTTTCTTTGTCCGTGCGCTTGCGGAAGTTTTCAAACTCCGCCCTATGCCTGAGCAGGGCATCCTCCAGCTGGCGAATTTTTTCCTCCTGAGGGGAGGCTGCCTCTGCCCGGGCTGCTCCCTCTGCCCGGGCTGCTCCATCTGCCCAGGCTTGCGCCTCCTGGTCCGGACCCTCGGCCTGCTCTCCTGCCGCCTGCCGGTCTATGGGCTGCTCCTGGGGCATGGCTTCCTGCTCCCTTTGTTCCTTATCCTTATCCTCTGTATGCTCCATGGGTTACCCTCCGTCCTTCTTGTACAGGTTGTCCATCTGTTCCTGCAAATCCCTGAGTGTGGATATCACCTTGTCATAGTCCATACGCTTAGGGCCTATAATGCCTATGCTGCCCCGCATACCACCCTCCAGCTGGTATGTGGCCGTCACCACACTGCAATCCTGCATATGGTTTACCGGACTCTCCCGGCCTATATAGACCTGTATGCCGGTGCCGCTCTCGTCTGACAGCGCCTCTTGCATCAAATCCCCCAGCAGCTGTTTTTCCTCCAGTGTATTGATCAGCAGACTGGCCTTTTGATTGTCCGCCAATTCAGGATACCGGAAGATATTTTCCGCACCGCTGGTATAAATCTCCAGATCCTCCGCATCCTGGCCAAATGCCTGAGCCACCTTCTCTATCACGTGCCCCACCAGCTCCCCGTATTCCCCCGCCTGGCCCTTTAGCTCCAATATGCGGCCCAGGTGGATTTCCTCCAGGGATAGGCCGGCCAGATGGGTATTCACCAGCATATTCAGCTTGAGCAGAGCCTCATCGCTCAAATCCCTGTCCAGATCCAGGAGATTGTTGCGTATCATATTGCCCTCGGTAACCACCACAGCCAGCAACTGCCTCTCCTCCATACGGGAGAGCTGTATAAATTTTAATCTGCCCTTTCTGGGGCTGGGCGCAGCTATCATGGAGGCATAATTGGTATTTTGGGCCAGCACCTTTACCACCTGCTTGAGCATCAGCTCCATGCGGTTTTGTCTTTCCAAAATCAGGGCTGTGGCCTCCCTGTTCTCCCTCTCCTTGGCCTCCATCATGGCGTCCACGTAAAAGCGGTATCCCTTATCCGAGGGTATGCGCCCCGCAGAGGTGTGGGGCTGCAATATATACCCCAGCTCCTCCAAATCGGCCATCTCATTGCGTATGGTAGCCGAGCTGAGGTGCAGGTCTGTATACTTGGAAATGGTACGGCTCCCCACAGGCTCTCCGGTTTCCAAATAATTGCGGATGATGGCCTGCAGAATCCTGGTCTTTCTCTCGTCCAGTTGCACGGCAGTCCTCCTTTTGCGTTGTTAGCACTCAACTCGAAAGAGTGCTAACGATTGCTAAACCTAAGATACCACCCGACTATCTATATGTCAACCTCTTTAACGGAAATTATTTCTAAAGAAAACATAAAGGCCGGCTATTCCCGGCCAGTGATCAGAAAAACGGGCATGGCCCTGCCATAGACCATCCATACGGAGGAGGCAACAAACAGGACAGCGACAGCCGCCTGACCAAGTCTTAACAGCAGCAGAGGCAGCCGCAGACGGACAGCCGCTTTCTCCATACCCTTGCAGCAGACAAACCAAAACGCCAGCCAAGCCGGCAGCAGATATCGGCCTTGGTGCTGATAATCATATCCATGGGCGTAGCGGAGCAAAAGGATGAGGGGCAATCCTATGCTGATCCCCAGCGCCAGCGCCAGCGCCGCCCTCCGGCCCCTCTCCCAGGCCGCCAGGCCCCTCCAACCGCCCGATAGCGCCAAGTACGCCGCCGAAGAGAGGCCAAACAGCCAGCCAAACAGGGTATACATGCCCATGGGGCCATAGATGGA
The DNA here is from genome assembly GCA_041838515.1 of Acetatifactor sp. GTDB lineage: Bacteria > Bacillota > Clostridia > Lachnospirales > Lachnospiraceae > JBGYPP01. The sequence continues at coordinate 14,991 of JBGYPP010000066.1, forward strand.
CATGGATCCAAAGGCCGCCACAAAGCTGTAGTATGCCCCCTCCCAAAAACCCCTTTCCGCAGCCATTTCCCATATGGATATGCCCCGGCTCGCATAAGTGACCATCTTCGAGGGATTGACTTCCAGTGAGGCATACAGAACAGCCATGGCCTCCCTAGTGCGCAGGCCCAGCATATCCCCCTGGTGTATCCAGGCGCTGCGCAGAAACCACCAACCCGCCAAAGCCAGGGTCAGACCCCCGCATATGCCTCCCCAACGCAACAATCCCCGCCAGTCCGCCGTCCCCTGCCTCCGAAAGACAAAGGAGGCGGCAAAGAGCGGCGCCGCCGCCACCAAGCCGCCATAAGCATTATAATATGACAGCAGGCACAGCGCCGCCCCTCCGCCCAACAGCGCGGCCCTAGGCCCATTGTATTCCTCCTGCCACCCCGCTGCCACCGCCAGCGCCATCATGGCCGTAGCCAAAAGGCTCATAGAATCCGTATTGACATAGCTGTGTACAAAGAGGTGCTGGGGCAGAAACATCAGACCAAAACAAAAAACCCAGGCCCAGCCCCGGTCAGAAAACAGCCTCTTGGCAAGCATATATGCCACATAGGCCATCAACAGGCCTGAGGCCACATTTACCAGCCGCGCCAGGCGCAGCAAATCCCACAACGCAGCTCCGCCCCCTGCCAGCGCGCGCAGCGCCCAGCCCTGAACCAAATAGGGAAATACATTGTAAATGCCGTAGGAAAAACCATAGCCGGGTATGCGTATCTCCTCCTCCCAGCCCGTGGGTATGCTGCCGCTCTCATACACATACATAGGTACCTTGAATCTGGCCCATTCATCAGGCGGATTGCCATACCAGGGCAGGGTATTGCCATGGGGCTGCCACCAGGCCAGGGATATGGCCAAAAGGGCAAACAGCCCCAGATACAGGGCCAACAGCCCCGCAGTTATGCCCTTTTGCTTCTCCATAACACACCCCCTGGCGAAAAAAAAGAAGCAAGGCCGCCGGCCAGGCCAGCCTTGCTTCCCCATATACAGCTTTTCTTATCCGGCCGCCTCGTCAAATGGCAAAGCTGCCGTCTTCCTCTCCGTTGAATACGTAATAGGCCAGACCCTCCTCCGGCTTCACATACAGCTCCACTGTCTTGAGGGCGGCAGGCTTCTTCTTCAAATCATACTCCCACACGTCCTTGGCAATCTTGACCAAATCCTCCTGGGTGTAGGATTTGCCGGAGAATTGAATATGAATATTGGCGCTGGTCCCAGCCTTGGCCTTACGGACAGGCTTGGCCGATTCCTCCTTAGCCGGCGCTTCCGCCTTGGCCTTGGCAGTCTTCTTAGGAGCCGTCTCCGCCTTTGCTTCCTTAGTCTTTGCTGCTGTCTTTACCGCCTTAGCCTTGGTTTCCTTGGCCTCCTCTGCCTTAACCGCCTTTACTTCCTCTGCCTGCGGCGCTGCCGCTTCCTTGGTCTTTCTCACAGCCATCTGCAATTCCTCCCCTTAGTCCTTTGTCCTTATCTGCAAAATTGTCAGCTTGCTCGCCTGGCAACTTTCCCACAGTGTATGCCATACTTCTTGGATTTGTCAACCTAAGCAGGCCATTTTATGCAAAAAAACCGAAATAGAGCAACACGGCAGCCGCCAAGGCGATTCTATACCAGCCAAAGATAACAAAATCCCGTTTTTTTACATACTGTATCAGGAACCGCAGGGCCAGCACAGATACGCCAAAGGCCACCAGACTGCCCACTGTCAGCAGCAAGCCCTCCTGGCCGCTGAGAGCCCCGTCAAAGCGCAGAGCCTTGAGCAGGCTGGCGCCAAACATCACCGGTATGGCGAGAAAAAATGTGTACTCCGCCGCCACAGTCCGAGATATGCCCAGGAGCAATGCGCCCACGATGGTGGCACCGGAACGGGAGGTTCCGGGAAAGACTGCCGCAAGCACCTGAAACAAACCTATATACAGCGCCAGGCGGGGGCTAAGCTGCTCCAATGTCTGCACGGCAAACTCCCTGCCCTTGAGCCTATGTTCCAGCAGCAAAAACGCTGCACCAAAGACCAGCAAGGCCATGGCCACAGGCACGGGCTTGTAAAATAAAGCCTCCAAGTGTTCATCAAACAACAGGCCAATGACTGCGGCCGGCAGACAGGATATCAGTATCAGCGCCCACATGCGCAGCACATCCATGCGCACCCCCCCCCCATGTTCCTCCCTGGCGGCCCTTCCCAGAGCCAAGGGAAAGAGCCGGGGCCAGTAGAGCAGCAGGACGGCGCAGATAGCGCCCAGCTGTATGACCACATCAAACAAGGCAAAAAACCCCTCCTGCACCCCGGAAAAGGGCAGCCAGTGCTCCAGCAGCAGCAGATGCCCCGTACTGCTGATGGGCAGCCACTCCGTAATACCCTCCACTATGCCGTATACCGCCGCTTTCCAAACCTCCTGCATACATCCCTCCTTAACCCAGTTGTCAAAAAAATATACGACGTGCTATGATACCCAGGACGATATCCTCGGAAAGGAATGGCCCATGGATAAAGAAACAGCCAAAAAGCAACTGTATACATTTTGCCTTTCCCAGAGCCTGCCCGGCCGGGAGGAGGCCGCCATGGCCCTGATGGACGAGCTTATAGCCCGGCAAGAAGCCGGCCGCCTAAACCCCGTCTACCTGTTGGGTCTGATGCCCAGGGTAAAAAAATGCCTGCGGCCCGAGTCCCTGGATCCGGTATTGGCCAGGGCAAAGGCCTATTACAAAACCTATGTCAAGGGCTGAGTATGGCTTGCGCCAGGGCTGTATCCGGCTATTCCATGCCCTTGCCTTTCCTATCCCAAGGCCATTCCTCGTCTTATTCCTTGGCCAGCCCCTGGCTTTTGCACTGACTTTTGCACTGGCTTTTGCACTGGCTTTTGCCCTGGCTTCTGCTCCAGCTTCCGCCTCAGCCCTCTACCGTCTAATCCCCGGCATCCCTCTGCTCTATCACTACCCCATCCTCTATGACCACATAGGGCAAATCTTGATATTCCAAACTCTGCAGCAGCCTCTCCAGCGAGGAAGCTCCGGCCACCTGCCCCCACCGGGTCTTGCGCAGGCTGTATCCCAGCAATTTGTGCAGGGTCAGCGCCGATTCACCCCGGCAGACCCAGGACTCCCCCTCCCTACAGATTACCACATGGTCAGGATACCTTTCGGCCCAACTTTCATATTCCCCCCGCTGCTCAGACAAACCGCCCTTGCCGCCGCCGGCTGACTCCCCTGTCCGGGGCTCCACCCTCTCTCCACTGCACAGCTCCTGGACAAAGCAGGATTTGGCATTTTCTATGCCAAATATGGTCAGATGCCGCTTTGCCCTGGTGATGGCCACATAAAACAGCCTTCTCTCCTCCTCCACCTCCTGGTCCGGGCGTCCCAGCTCCACACCCTTAGATATAGCTGTCTTGGGAAAAATGCCATCGCATACGTCCAACAGCAGCACCCTGTCAAATTCCAAGCCCTTAGAGGAATGTATGGTAGAAAGCTGGAATTTCACCCCCTCCCCCTCCTTGGACTGCGCAAAGCAATTTTGCAAATATTCCAGCCTTTCCAGAAAGCCCTCCACCGTGCCCTCCTGACGGGCTATCTGCCTGAGCAGATACAGCTTGTCCTTGTCCAGGCCGTTTTTTTGCATATATTCCCCATATCCCATGGGCTGCTCTATCCGGTAGAGCGCCTTTTCCGGCGGCTCTGCGGCCATCTTGGCCAAATGGGCGGCCAGCGTCCTGCACCGCATGGAGGCAAAGCGGCCCAGATCCCGCATATGGCCTAGAGCCTCCAGAACCGGCAGGCCTTTCTCCTCCGCCAAACGGCAAAGACGGAGGGCCTTTTCCCTGGTGAGAAAGCTCTGGCAAGTATAATACCAACGCTGGAACAGCTCCCCATCCCAGGGACGCAGGGAAAAAAGCAGTATATTCTCTATATCCCGCACCACTCTGTGGCTGAAAAATCCTATATCCCGACCCCGTATCCTATAGGATATGCCCCCTCGCTCCAGCAAATCCACCAAAGGCAGGGCGTGTTCATTATCCCGAAACAGAACTGCCGTATCCTGATCGCAATCCCGGGCCACCTTGAGCAGATATCCGTACTGATTGTAGCGATGCCCCAGCCGCACAAAACAGATGGGCGGCCCCTCTCCCAGAGCCGGCTCCATATTTTTGGCATACCTCGCCTTGTTGTGCCGGATAAAAGCCTCCGCCCGCCGCACGATATGGGCATTGGAGCGGTAATTTCTGTTCATGGTCAATATCTGCGCCCCGGCGAAGCGGCGGGAGAAATCCAATAGAGCCTGGGGATAGGCCCCGCGAAAGCCGTATATGCTCTGATCCTCATCCCCCACCATAAAGAGATTGCCCCTTTGGCCGGACAACAGCGTGATCATTTGGTGCTGTATCATGGAACTGTCCTGAGCCTCATCCACACACAGGTAGGCATATTGCCTCTGCAATCGCAAAAGCAGCTCCCCATCTCCCTGCAGCAAGTTATAGGCATAACGCATCTGGTCGTCATAATCCATAAGCCCCTGCTGCCGCAAGCTGGTGTTGTAGGCCTGAAACAAATCCCATAGGGGCAGCTTTTCCCTCTCCCCCAGACGGCGTATCTGCGGCTCCTGCAACATGGAATTCTTACAATAGGATATCAACATCTTTAGTCTATTGACATCGCTCTCCAGGGGATACTCCCCCATGGCCTCCTGCCACAGCCGGCCCAGCAACCGGCCCTGCTCCTTTTCCTCGCCCAGCAGCGCAAATAAGGCCTTGCCCTTCTCCTTGGCATACCGGGCCAAAATCCTGGCGCACAGGCCGTTGATGGTGCGGAAATCCAAATCTCTGCCCAGGCTCTCTCCAAACATCTGTTCAAATCTCTTCCGCATATCCCTGGTGGCCGCCACCGTATATGTCAGGCACAAAATCCGCTTTGGGTCTATGCCCCGGCATAGCAGCATATACCCCAGCCGCGCCACCAACACGCTGGTCTTGCCGCTGCCCGGCACGGCCAGGAGCAGCACCGGCCCGTCCACCGCCTCCACTGCCCTGATCTGGCTCTGATGAAAATGCGGGCAATAGCGGCGGAGGAACTCCTCTCTATCCATATGCCCTCCCCCGCCTCTAAGGGCTGCCCATGTCGTAGACAGCCATATGGCTGCTACGACCTACCAGCCTGGCGCCCTCACGGGCATATAAAGCATCCAGCTCCCCTCCAGCGGGCAGGGATATATATCTGCTTTGCAATTGCTGTCTATTCTCCAACACATACTCCCGCATACAGCAGCTGATGCCAAAACCCTCGGGCAGGGCGTACAGCAGCTGCCATTGCATCAGCTCTGACCCTCCTCCGTCAGCCCTCTGATCCGAAAAAGTCCAGATGATCACATTGCCAAAACTGGGATGTGCCCCCGGTTCCAAGGCCAATTCCCGGGAGAATGCCTCCTGCCAATGGGCCAGCTCCGCCTCCCTCTCCTCCTGCCAGAAGGGCACCTGATAGGCATAGGGATCCCGCCCCTGGGCCAAAAAGAGATAGGCCAGCACTGCCCCGCCAAACATAGCCTTTTTGAAAAAGCGGGTGTCCATGCGGCTGATGGCCACCAGCGCCACCGCGGAAAAGGTCAGCAGATGCTTGCTGCCCTCCTCTAGCCTATACATCAGGAGCAGCGCTGACCCCATGGCCAAAAAGGACAGGGCCAGATGCCCGTAGAGCAGGGCCTCCCGCCTCTGCCGCATCCTCCACTTCTCCCAAGTATAAATACACAAAATCAAGCCCAGAGCGGCAAAGCTGGCCAGGAAAGCGCCCACCCAGGACTGGCCGTACAAGGCCCTTTGTGCCTCCTGGATACTGGCCAGCCCCATGTGCCACAGCCGGCCAAAAAAGTAATGCAGAGCCTCTCCCAGAGGCTTTCGCCAAAAATTGCTCAGCCACTGCGTTTCAAACAGGGGCCGGAAATAGGCCGCTCCAAGATTGGCCTTGAGCCAAGCATATCCAAGCACAGCGCAGAGCCCGGCCAGGCCTCCCCAGACATATCCCCATCTCCTCCAGAGGATTATGCCAAAGCCTATGGGCAGCAGCAAAAACAAGACCAGATAGGGCCGCATCCACACCATGGTCACGCCCAGCACATACATTGCGGCCAGGCTTCCCGCCCCCGGCTTACGCATATGGGCTATGGAGAGGCCAAAGAAGAATATAACCAGGGAAAAACAGATAATCTCCGGCATGCCGGAGAGCATATATCGCACAAAGGGCCTAAAGGTCCAAAACAACAGGGCCAGCAGCCCCACAGACCTCCAAGAAGGCCTGGCCAGAAGACCATAGAGCAGCAGCGCCAGACTGAGGAGAAAAATATTGTAAAGAATAGGGCTTAGCAGGCCCCAGCCAAACAGCCTGCCCAGAAGCAGCCAAGGCCAGACCAGCACGGGACTCCAGGCCGCAAAGGAAAGCCTTGCGGCATGGCTTTCATTAAAACCGAAATACCCCCGGGGGTATCCCATGTCCACCATGGCCTCCACCTGCTTGAAATAAAACAATTCATCATTCCAGGGCGAGGCCGGCAGATACACCTCCCCCAGGCTGCGCCCCTCCATGGCCAGATACACCAGCACGGCCAGCAGGGGCAGCGCCGCCAGGCAAAGGGCCTTAGCAAGCATGCCCCAGCCTCCTATTATACCCGGCAGGCGGACAGCCCTGGCCAAAAAAGCCGCGCCATCATTCCTCTTGTCCATGCCCATACCCTATTTTCTCCCGCACCACATATTGGGGGGAACGGTTGAGGCCCATATACATACGGCCTATATACTCCCCCACCATGCCCAAAAGCAACATCAGCATGCCGCCAAAAAAGACCACAGCCGCCATCAGCGCGCTAAAACCCACCGGCACCAGCGGATTGCACAGACGCTTGACTATGGTATAAAAACCATACAGGAAACCCAGTCCGGCAAAGGCGATGCCAAAGCCCGTGGCCAGCCGCAGAGGCTGTATGGAAAAGGCCGTAAAACCGTTGAGCCAAAGCCCCAGCAACTTGGAAAGGGTGTAACCGGACTCACCCACCTGCCTCTCCCTATGCTCCACCCTTACATTGCCCAAATTCTTTGTGGCGCGCAGTACCAGACCTATGACATAGGGATAGGGATAATCATAGCGCAGAAGCTCCTTGACCAAAAACCTCTTTACGGCAAAATAGCTGGAAATATAGAGCCGGGGCGGCTTGTGCAACAGCAATCGCAACATCCACTCATTGATCAGGCTACCAAAGTTGCGGAACCAGCTATGCTTCTTCTCTCCATAAGAGGCATAAACGGCATCCAGCCCCCCCTCCAGAGCCTTTAGCAGCTTGCCCGCCTCTGAGGGCGGGGTCTGCCCATCGTCATCCAGACAGACTACATACTCCCCTCCAGCCTGCCCCAGGCCTGCCATCAGGGCGGCGTGCTGGCCAAAATTTTTGGCCAGATTCAGACCCATGCAATGGGGGTTTTCCCAACATATGTTCTGTATGCACTCCCAGGTGTCATCCGGGGAGGCGTCATTGACCATACAAATCTCATACCTATATTCCGGCAGAGCCTCCATGGCCCGGGATATGCCCTCCACCACAGAAGGCAGGGTGCCGCTGGATCGGTAACAGGGCAGGACAAAGCTGACCAGCTTGCACCGCCTGTCAAAGGCATGACAGGCCATCCAGAGCATATCCCTGCGCCGCCCCTGGATCTGCACCTCCCCCCGGAGATACCCCTCCTGGACAAACCCCGCCTTTTTGTACATCTCTATGGCCGGCCGGTTGTCAGCAAACACCCGGAGATAGATCTTTGACAGACCCAGGGAGCCGAAGCCCAGCTCCAGCATCATCCGGGTGGCTTCCAGGCCATATCCCCGGCCCCGGGCGGCCTCCTCCCCCAGGAAAATGCCAAATTCCGCCCTACCGTGCTCCATGTCTATATCACGCAGATACACACAGCCCACGCCCTCAGTCCCCGGCTTGGGCAGAATAATATATTGCAGGGCCTTGCCGCCCTCCACCTGGCTTTTATGCCAGCGGGAATGGCCCTCCAAGGTCAGATCCTCCTGTATGACAAAATTTTTCTTCACCTCAGGATGGTTACGCCAGGCGATTATGGAGATCCAGTCCGCCTCTGCCGCCGGCCGCAATGCTATACCCTGTCCGTCTATGTTCGCTCCCATATGCCTCACTATTCGCCCCTATTCCCACTGGGCTTTTTGTATGCCTCTTTGCCGTATCTGATATACACAGTAGCGCGCATCCCCCGCAGCCAGCGTATCCACCAACTCCACGGTCACCGGCCCGAAGCGCCGGCCCATATACTTGCCTATCCAACTGTGGTCCCGCCCCTGCTCAATGACAAAGTACACAGCCTCCCCCCAGAGCAGGGCCTCTGCGCCGTCCCCCGCGCCCCAGGCGGCAAAACGCTCCTTGAGATAGGGGCTGCCGTCCAACACGCCTCCGGCAGGAAGGTAATTTACGACCTGCCCTCCCGCCGCTCCGTCCACCTTTTCCACAAATCCCCGGACGGATTCCATATCCAGAAGAAACAGGCTTTCCCGGCGCAGGGCCAGTTGCTCCTTTAACTGCCTCCAGGGCGACAGCCGAGCTTTTTTCTCCCGCACCTGGCCATATCCCTGCCAGGCATTGTGCCAGCCGGCTATGACAAAGGCTATACAGAGCAGCGCTACCAAAGCCTGGCGCATATGTCTTTGCCTTCTGGCCCCATCCTTGCCGGAGCTTCTGTCTGCTCCAAAAAGCTTATCCCCCAGATTTCCCTGATCCGGCAGGGCGTAGGGCCGCATAGGCCCCCCCTCCAGCGCCAACATATTGACCAGAAAGCCAAAGAGCAAAAACACCTCAAAAAAGGCCAGAGACAGATATGCCCCCTCATCCCTCACCCCCTGCCACAGCCAGTAAAGCCACAGCAGAGTCCTGGCCAGAAATCCCAGCAAAAGCAGCAGCACCTGGCCGGCACGCCGTTGCCGCAGAGCCGCCACCAGAGCCAGGAGAAAGAACAGCAGGCTCATGGCTTGATAGCTGCCCATACCCACCAGAAAAGTTTTTCCATAGTCCACCCAGGTGGATTTCCACAGATGCTTATCCCCTATACGGCCGGCCAAATGCCGACGGAATAAGGCCAGCGTCTCCTCCGCAGCGCCCTGCTTCAGACTGCCGTCCAGCGCCGTATTGCCATTCTCCAGCAGCATATAGCTGGCCTGACTGATGCCCCGGGCCTGATAGGCCTGCCTGTACTCCCCATAGGGCAGCAGGGCATTTTGGCTCTCCAGAATAGCCCGGCTGCGGTTGTAATCGATGTACCCCTGCCACTCTCCGCTTTGGTACACCCACAGATTGGCCAGGCCGCCCAGCAGGAATATGCCCAGGCCTATGCCCAAGAATGGCAACATCTGGCGGAATTTGCCATTCCAAAGCTGCCAGACCACGGCAAAGCCCAGAAAGAGCAGGGCCAATCCCAGACGCAGACCCAAGCCAAAGGCAAAGAAACACAACAGGCCAAAAAACAGCCCCTCCCACCAAGCCCTGCCCATATTTCTAGTCTGTGTCAACAACAAAAACAAGGCAGCTGCGCCGCTGCAGGCCGCCGTCATCTCATGGTCTATATGCAGCCAGTGTCGGGGTATGTAGGCAAGACACAGCAAGATGGCCGACAGAAAAAATATCCAGGCCTGCCACTTGCCATCCTCCTTGGCCTCCCATACCAAAAAACCCATGCGCCACAGTATGACCAGCGTGGAAAATCCAAAAACCAACCCATGGAGCATGCCCATCCAGGGCAAGCCCCCCTGCCAGCCATAGAGCAGTGCCAGTCCCATGGAGAGGGGGAAACGTATATATAGGCCGCGGATCTCCGGCCGCCCCGTCAGCGCTCCCGACAGAGCCAGCTCCATCAGCGCATCCTCCTGCCGCACATAAAAATGCCATTCGGCAAACCCCAGTGCCGCCAAAGGCAGCAGACAGGCCACGGCCAGCAACAGCAGGCCATACATTTTTCTCTTGGCAGCCTTGTTCATCATCCTACTCCACAGAGTCCAGGGACGCATACCGGTTGCAGGCCTCAATCACCCTCTCCACCTCTTCCTCTTCCATCTCCGGAAAACAGGGCAGGGTCACACAGCGCCTGGCCAGATCCTCCGCCTGGGGCAGATCCCCGGGCTTATATCCCAAATGGGCATAGGCCTTTTGCAGATGGCAGGGTATGGGATAATGCCTATGGCATTCTATTCCCAGCTCCGCCATATACTCCACAAAGTGCTGGGGCTGGGGCGTTTTGACCACAAAAAGATGGTATACCGGCTCCGTTTCCGCCGGATGGGCCTGCATAGTCAGACTGGGGTTTTTGATTCGAGCATGGTAGCTCTGCCCTATACGCTGCCTAGCCCTGGTCCAATCCTCCAAAAAATCCAGACTCAGGGATAAAACGGCGCCCTGCACGCCCTCCATGCGCATATTATAACCCAGGATCTCATGGACATAGCGGGTCTGGGAACCCTGGTTCTTGGCCGTCTGTATATGTTTGGCATAGACCTCCTCCCGGCAGACCACCGCCCCGGCCTCGCCAAAGGCGTAGAGATTTTTGCCCGGATAGAAGCTAAAGCAGCCCAGATCCCCCAGGCTGCCGCAAAGCCTGCCCCTGTATCTGGCCCCATGGGCCTGGGCACAGTCCTCCACAACAAAAATCCCCCTCTCCCGGGCTATGGCCTCTATGGCATCCCAGTCAAAGGGCTGCCCGTAAAGATGCACGCCTATAATGGCTTTGGTGGCCGGGCTTAGCCTCTGTCGTACAGAGTCAGGGCAGATCTCCCAGGTATCCGGCCGGCAGTCGGCAAACACCGGCCTGGCTCCCGTATAACTGACGGCCCAGGCCGTGGCGATAAAGGTATTGGCCGGCACAATGACCTCATCCCCCAGCCCTATTCCCAGCGCCTCCAAGGCCAAATGCAAGGCAGTGGTGCCGTTGTTTACCCCGCAGGCGTAGGGCATATCCATATATGCGGCAAATTTCTCCTCAAAGGCATCGGCAAAGGGGCCTCCGGAAAAGGCTGCCGCATCCACCACCTGCCCTATGGCATCCATATATGCCTTCCTGTGCTTTTGAATATGCCTAGTCAAATCTATACGCGGTATGGGTTTCATCCCTCTCCTCCCGGACGGCGCCACTGCCACCACAGCTGAAAAATGCGGGTCAGGTAATTGCCTATAGTAGGCCCAATGCGAACAGTTGTATCATAATCCTCCTGCCAGCGGACGGGCAGATCCACTATGCGCCAGCCCAGCCTCTCCGCCCGCAACAGCATCTCCACCGTATAAAACCAGCCCCTGTCCTGGCTGGACATGGCCTGCAGTTCCAACGCCCTCTCCCTCTTCATAAAGCTAAAGCCGCAGAGCGCATCCGAAGCCCGCAAACCCAGCAGGCACTTTAAAAGCAGAAGCAATCCCCGGGACAGCAGATTCCTGTACCATTTGCGGCCCAGGGTCTGGGAACCCTTGGCAAAGCGGCTGCCATTGACATAATCTATGCCGGCATCTGCCGCCCACATTCGCTCTATCTGGGGGAGGTGCGCCAAGTCTGTTGACAAATCTATATCCATATATCCTACCACATTCCCTTGGGCTTTGGCCACTCCCGCCCTCCAGGCCGCTCCCACGCCCTTCTCCTCTATGGAGAGGTAGCGCAGCTGCGCATATCGGCCGCAAAGAATCCGGGATATCTCCCCGGTACTATCTGTAGATCCATTGTCCACTATTATGGCCTCATAAGGGGAATCAAACTCCCGTTCCAGAAAATCCATGGCGCAGACTATACCCCGCTCTAGCCGGCGTTCCTCATTATAGACGGGAAACAGAAATGTCCATTTCATCAGCGCAATTTCTCCACACCCTCCACCAGATATCTCTGCTTTTTGAAATTCATATTGAGTATCAGTGAGAGGTATTTGAATATCAATGTCAGCATCAGGAAGAGAACAAAAAATCCAAAGGAGATCAGGCTCATCATGGACATCCAGCCCTCCACCGGCCTGGCCTTGCTAAAATATGACTGGATGATATACCCAAAAATACCCAGCAATACGGCAAAGAAACCCACGCTGAGCAGCAGGCTCAGCCTCTCCAGCACATCGGTAAAAATAATAATGGTGTCCATGGCCAGTCCGCTGCGGCTGCCCCACTCCTCCCTGCTGGCCTGGCGGCGGACCAAGGCGCTGTTCTCATACACCAGGCTCTCCACCCGCAGCCCACAGTTGAGATAGAGCGCCTTTCGATAGGGTATATAACTGCCCATGGCTGCCACCCTGTTGATGGCGCGGCGGGATATCACCCGGAAACGCTCCTGCCGCAGCCTGCTCCGCTGGGAGGTCCCCAGATTGTAAATGCCATAAAAAATCCTGGAAGAGAGGGATATGGGCTTGGAGGGAACAGCCGCCGCCACATCCGCCCCCCTCTGGGAGAGTTGGTAAATCTCCCCAACCAGCTCCGGGGAAAAGTCCTCCGTACAGCTGTCAAATTCAAATACATAATCCCCCACGGCCAGGTCCCGGCCCGCATTCATGGCCGCCTCCACCCCCTGGTAAAACCCCAGATTGACCACAGTGGCCACCGGCGGCCTCTCCATAGCCTCCAGCGCCCTCCTCAGCCTGTCCATGGTTTCATCCGTGCAGCCATCATTGACGAATATCCACTCGTATTGCTCAAAATACCCATCCAAAAATGCGCACAAATCCCCCACAAAGGAAGCCACCCTCTCCTGGTCATTATATAGGTACAGGACACAGGACACAAAATTCTTTTCCTTGGTGATTTGACTGGTCTTGGACAAAATTTTAACCTCCTTTTGGCTGGGTATTATGGGTCAGCTGTCAAACCAAAAAACACCCCAATACTATTGATGAAATCCACTATATGTGTCAAAGCCAAGCAGATACACCGCCATAGCAGTCGCCATATTTTCGGACCCCACCTTCTGTTGAACTGCCATTTCTCTTAATGCATCCATCACTGTATCATTCAGCACCATCTTTCCTTCCAAGTCCTTTACAGCCTTTTCCATCACAGATGGCAGTGCCATACACATCCGGAAAAAGGCATCTTCCTGTCCTGTCACAAGAGCATAAAACTGGTCAAGGCTTACTCTGCGAATCAGCTTATGGCCCATTTTTTTCTTATCTGCAGTGATTTCCCATTTGATATTTTGAGAACGCTGCGCAATGGCTTCAACCAGAAAACAAGCGCAGTCATTATCGTTTAACAGTTGATTTTGCAACAATTTCTTCCCACGATAACGGATACACCGACTTATCAAAAATACGTTTTTTCGGGTCTATGATATTTTTGTTAAAAGGGAAAACAAGGTGCCTATTGCATCCTCCAAGCCCAATCCATTCTCTGCATAAGAAAAGGATTGGCAGGGAGCGCCGCCAGATAATATATCCGGCTCACCTTGCTCTATATCCAAGTATTTCTCTAAATCCAGACAAGAGATATTGGCAATTTCATCGTTTATCACCCTCCAAAGAGGGCAATTGCATTACAATGTTTCTGTGGCCGCTTTATCAAACTCTATCAAGCCAATAGTGCCAAAATCTGCCTTTTCAAGACCCAACGCCAATCCACCTGCACCTGCAAACCATTCTATGATTTTAAAACTTTATTTGCGCAAACTGCCACTTAGACACCTCCTCATGTCAGATTCACACATATCATCCCTCACAGCCCCAAATACCCATCCAAATCATACACCGTATTGATCTTGCCGGACAGCACATGGACAAAGTCCGGGCTGCTATGGCTCTGCCTGATTACCGTAGGCCTGGAGTCGTCCGTTTCCGAAGCCTTGAGTATGGGTTTTACGCAGAAAAGGGAACTGTGGTAGGAAAATCCCCACTCCGGCCGCAGGTATTTGCGCGCCAGAGCGGACATATATGGCCAAGCCGTGGATGGCCTACGAGGACAGTGCAGGCAATTGGCCAAGGAAATGGGAGAACAATACTCCCCATCCATACAGGCAAATTCCGGCAGAACCCCATAGCTGGTCTGGTGGGGTGTAAAAGTGACGGAGGTCAGGGAGTGCAGCCCCGTCTTGCCAAAGGGCATCAGAGAGAAAAAAGGCCCATCCATCACCGTAATGCCCAGATCCTCCAAGGGCGCATCCACCTGACAGAGTATGATCTCACACAGCTCATATTTGATGCCAAAATCCTCCCCGGCCAAATCCGGAGCCAGTCTTTTTATCTGGTTGACAGATGCGTAAGTGGCATTGAGCAAGAAAGGCGCCCTCTCCTCCCAGCCCTGCCCATTGAGTACAAATTCCCCTCCGCTACGGCTTATGCTCAGCAGCCTCTGGCCAAAGCGCAGCTCCACAGAGGGATAGAGGCTTATCTGCTCTAAAAAATATTTTTTTAACAATCCCGCATCATAGGTATATTCCACAGTGCGAAAAGCTCCGTCGCACAGACCGGGGGAGAAATATGCCTCCGGGGGCAGAGGCTCACAGGGTATATGGCAATCCCGGCAAAATCTCTCAAACTCCCTGGCGCCTGTCCAGGAAAAATTCCTGGAAGTGGCATAAACCTGTGTAAATTGTCCATGTATACAGAAGCCATAATCCTCTACAAAACGCTGAAAGTACCCTGCAGACTTCTTCGCTGTGGACAGAGAGCGGGGATAGTGATACCCCATATGGACCCGGGCCTGGTTCGCATAGGTGGCCCGGCCAAAGGCCTCCCCATCCCTCTCCAGCACCAGCACCCTCTGCCCCTTGCGGCCGCAGGCCAGCGCCGCATACAGGCCATAGAGGCCGGCACCCAAGATTATCTTATCCCACATACTCCCCCTCCTCCACCGGCAAGGCCCAGAGCAAAGGCAGGCACAGCATCACCGGATAGATATACCGCAGCTGCACCGCAGGCCCAAAAAATAAGGTGGCAAAATACCCGCCCATGGCCATCAGGGGCAGAAATTTGCCCAAATCCCGCTTATAGCCCCCTCCCCACAGCCTCTTGTCCAGCCGGAGCAGCCAGAGCAGAAGATACAGCCACCACCATATGCCTGGCGCCAGCGCATACCTCAGCACTGGCAGGTCTAAATGCCCGTTGTCCGAGCTCCAGCGATCCAAAAAAACCCGCAGCCCGGGCCACAGGCTATGGCTTTCCACACCGTAGGCCGCCATAGCCTCCTTGGGAAAGCGGGTTTGCACATAGCCCAAGCCCTCCTGCTCCTCACCCTGGTTGATAAAGGCGTGGCTGCTGTCCCCCACATAGAGGTAACCGCTGTTGAGCGCCAGAAAGGCATTGACATACTCCCAGGGATACAAGCGTCCCATGGATACATAGGCGCGCAGGAAATCCGCCGTCCTATACCGCGCCACATAGGTATTGGTATGGCTTTTTACCGGATCAGATATGGCCGGCCGATAATACAGATACCCATGATTCAGCAGAAAATCCTCTGCCAGCGCCCTGGGAACGGCAGGCAGCTCCTCCCTATGCTTTATCATCACTCTGGCCATCTGCTGTATGGGCACGGACAGCATCTCCCGTCTATCCCCCTGCTGGGCGCGCAAAAGCGCATACAGCCCGGATTTGGCCGCCAGGGCCAGGGCTATGGCCAGACACAGAGTCAATGTCAAGCGGGGCAGAGCGCCGCCGCCTTTTCCTTTCCTCAGCCTGATCCAAGCCCAGCCTCCGACCCCGGCCAGGGCCGGCGCCAGCAGGGCATAGATGCCGTTATTCCGGAATATGACCACAGCCACAGCAGAGCACAAATGCGCCCAATCCCAGGCTCTGGGGCGCCAGCCCCCCCTGTCCTCCCGGCACAAAAATGCCACAGAAAGGCTATAGGCCAAACAGGCCAAGGCAAACAGACTGTCCTTGGCCAAGGTAATGGACATAAATCCATGATAAGGACAGAGCCAGCTCCAGGCCAGCCACAGCACCAGCCATAGCGGCCCCCTGCCCATCCGGGCAAGCCACACCCCCGCCCAGGCAAAGGCCAGGGCAAAAAGGAGCAGCTGTAACAGGGCGGCCAGCGCCAGCCCCAGACTTGCATTTCCCACGGCTCTGCCCCACAGCCAAAAGCTCAGCAGCCAGATCGTGTGCGCCAGGGGGTGGTGATCATTATATCCCTCCGGCCACTGGCCCAGCTGTATGGGCAGGTCATAGGCGCAGATGGCAGGATAATAAGCCAGAAAAAAAGGCAGCCAGGCCAACAAATTGGCCAGGGCAAGGAGGGCAAAGAGCCTGTACGCCCCCCTGGGCAATAAGCCCATACCCGCTCCCATTGCTTTGCCGGCCATCAGCCGCTTTGCAGCCTTGGGCAGCCACAGAGCCAACAGGGCCGCCGCCCCGGCGCCGACAGCTGCACCCAGAGCCAGCAGCCACAGCTGTCCTCCAAGCCCAAAGGAGAGATCTCCCTTGGCCTCCAGCCATGCGCAGGCGGCCTGACAGCCGCCAAAGAGGCCGCCCAGGCAGGCATATGGCAGAATTGCGGCTTGGATCCGCCCGCCGCTCAACTGCGCCCGCCTTCCTCCGCCTGCGCCCGGCGCCTATGGCGGGAAACCTCTCCAAAGCGATACTCAAATTCCCGCAGATCCTTGGCCGCAATAATCTCCAACTGCAAGCCGGCAAAAAAGGATTGCAGGCCGGCCAAGGCCACAAAACCGCTGACAAACAGTGTGGGAAAGCGCCGCACCAAGCCTGTGCCCATATACTCTCCCAGCACGGGGGCAAACAGGACTGCTGCCAGGAGCAGAAGAATAACACCCAGCCCTCCCAGACAGCGCAGCGGACGATAATTTCTATACAAGACCCCCATCTTGGCCAGCACACGCAGGCCGTCCCTAAAGGTGTTTAATTTGGATTGGCTGCCCTGGGGCCTATCCCTATATTCCACCACCACATTGGCCACATGCAATTTGTGATAAACGGCATGTATAGTCATCTCCGTTTCGATCTCAAAGCCGGTGGACAGAACGGGAAATGTCTTGACAAATTCATAACCAAAGGCCCTATATCCGGTCATAATATCCTTTATGTCCGATTGAAACAAAAAATTGATGCCCCATCGCATCAGGCTGTTGCCAAAATTGTGAAAAGGCCTTTTGTTCTCCGAAAAATACGTGGAGGACAGTCTATCTCCCACCACCATATCCGCCTGATGCTCCAACACCTGCTTCACCATGGCCGGCGCCTGCTCCAGAGGATAGGTATCATCCCCATCTATCATCAAATAGCAATGCGCGTCTATCTCCCGAAACATACGGCGTATCACATGGCCCTTGCCCTGCTTTGGCTCACTGCAGACCAGCGCGCCCGCCTGTCTGGCCAGCTCCACCGTCCGATCTGTGGAATTGTTGTCATAGACATAAACCACCGCTCCAGGCAGGTGGGCCAACACATCCCGCACCACCTTTCCTATGGTCTGTTCCTCGTTATAACATGGTATCAACACAGCCAGAGTATCCATATCCTCCTCCATCATCACCGGGATCCGCCCTCTGTTCCCAGAGACAGAGCCCCCAGCGCCAGAGCAAACACGCTGATGCTCCAAATTTTTCCCGTATACATAAAATGCTCCAGGCTGTGGTTTAGGCTCAGGGCAGTCCAGGCCAGGGGCAGGGCTGCCACCAGAGCATAGGGCAAAAACGCCGACCAGGCTATCCTCCCTCCTCTGCCCTTCCACAGGCCAAGACAGCGCCAAAGACCCCAGACCAGCACAGAGGCCAGCAAGATACCTATAGGCCAATAGGCCAACAGCCCCCAGTTGACCCGCAGAGCCTCTGACAGGGCAGACCAGGACCAGGCCCCGCCGCCCATCCTGCGGCCCACTGTGGCCAGGCCATCCTCCCATATGCCCCCTATGCCTATGCTATAAGCCAATGCCCACTTGGCAGTCCACAGGCCGGCATATCCCCAGAACCAGCTGCCCATCCATTGCGCCAGCTCCGCCAGCCTGCGCCGCAATCCTCCGACTCCGCTGGACAGATACAGCTGCATGGCCAGGGGAAAGCCGAGAAGCACCAGAGGGTAAGTCAGCAAATCCAAATAGGCTGTGACCATGCCAAAGACAAGGAATAGAAAGGCCTGCCAGCGCCGCCTCTGCCACAACTCCCATCCGGCCAGCTGTACAGTCAAAAAAAGCCATAGCAGAATGTGGCAAAAGGAGAGGGAAAAGGACATGGACAAAAAGAAGGGGTACAATAATATGCCGCTCACTACGGCCAGCAAACCCGCCCCCCTGCAACCCCTGCCGGCGCAAAGCCACAGGTATACTAAGGGCAGTATGCCGTTTACCAGAGCAAAAAACAGCCTGGCCATGGCAAGATTGCTTAGGAATAATAAAGGCTTTAGTATAACTAAATATCCATGCCAGTACCGGGCATAGGTCACCTGACGGGGCATGGATTCTCCGGACAGGTATGCCGCCAGACTATCTCCGGCGGCCCAGCCCTCGCCTTCACCCACCTCTCCCCGGCGCAGTTCCAGACTCTGCCGCAGAGCAGTTGTTCCCTCCAAATCCTGCGCGGCATAATGTAGCATCAGAGCATCGGTAAAAATCCCCCGCAGGCTGCCTTCCAGCGGCGGCAATTGCAGAGAAGGCATGCCCCTCTCCTCCAGCACCCACCAGCGTATATTGTCCCGTATATTTTGGGTGGGCAAGGTATGGGCCAGCCAGAGCAAAAGCCAAGCCGCTACTGCGCCTATGCCGGGCAGAAGCAGCCACAGGGCCAGGCGGCATATTGTTTTTCTATACATAGGCGCTGCCATAGGGCACCTCTCTCTAATGAAATTCAAAAAAACCTAGTTTTTATTCTATTACAATCCCTTTCTCCATGTCAACGAAGCCCGCTTGCTCCCGCTTTTGTCTTTGTGATAGGATAAGCCTGAAACCCAGGCACAATGACTATGGAGGTTCCTCCTTGCGCAAAAGCAAAAAACAATCCCTATCCCCACTCTCGTACATGACGCTGTCCGGCGGAGGCCTGCTCTGCGCCCTGCTATACGCCTGCTCCCTGGTTTGCCGGGCTTATGCGCCGGATATGGAGAGCCAAAAAGTCTTGTTGGAAGCTCCGGACCTATGGATATCCCTGGCCGCCTGGCCTCTGACGGCGCTGGCTCTCTATCTGGCGCAGTCCCATCTGCCGGGCAGGCTGCTCCTGCCCATACAGCTGGGCCTGCTGGCCGTCATGGGCATAGCTCTGGCCGTCTGGGGACGGACGGCGCCGGCTGGCGACTCTCTTTCCGTATACCAGAGCGCCCAGGCCATGGCGATGGGGGATTATTCCGTCCTGCACCCCACAGACAGCTACCTAAGCTACTATCCCCAACAGTTGGGTCTGGCCGCCTACTACCAAGGCCTGCTCTGGCTGTGGAACCTAACGGGCATGGACCTGGCCCCCTACCATATGCTCAAGATTCTCAATGTGGCATGGATGTTAGCCGCCGTCCTGGCACTGTATGGCATGCTGCCCTATTTCCTGCCCGGCGGCGGGGATGCGGAGGTGGGCGTGCAGGGTATGAAGGGAGCAAAGGAACGCTCCGGCGTGAAAGACAGAGCCGAAATAAGAGGTGATTCTGGTGAAAAAGACCGGGGCGGCATCCATTTCGGAGCCAGAAAGCTCCGCCCTATCCGCCCCAGAAGCGAGCACAGCCCCCTAGCCCGGCGGGGACAGAAGATCCTTTTGCTGCTCTGCCCACTCTTTCTGCCTCTGACCATGTACTCCTCCTTTCTCTATGGAGAAATCCCCTCCTTTGCCTGCTTCACCCTGGGGGCTTATGCCTGGGCCAGGGTGTTCCACAGGGAAGATTTACATCTGTGGAAAAATCCCTGGGCATATGCCTTGCCTCTGCTGCTCTCTGCCGCCCTTTTGCTACGCAAGAACACCCTGATCCTACTGATTGCGCTGGGCATATGCGCATTGGCCGGCTGCACCCGGAGAATGCAAAACAAGAAAAGAGGTCTGACGCTGGCACTTTATGCCCTGGCCTGCGCCGCCATCATCTGCTCTTCGCCTATGCTCCTCCAAAGGGCCTATACCCAAGTCAGCGGATACCGGCTCTCCCCAGGCGTAACCCCTCTCAGCTATGTGGCCATGGGCATGCAGGAATCCACTCGGGCAGCCGGCTGGTATAACGGTTACAATTTTACCCTTTTTCAGGAGAGCGGCCTACAGCCCCAGCGGGCGGATGCTCTGGCCAGACAGGCTATAGGGGAGAGGCTGGCGCAGTTCGCCGCCCAGCCCGGCTACGCCATGGATTTCTACAGCCGCAAATTCCTCTCTTCCTGGATGGACGGCAGCTTTGCCGCCCGACAGGCCACACTGGCCACCTATGGCGGCCGCCAGGCCTGGCTGCAACAGGTCTACGAGGGCAGCTGGAGCCAGGCCTATATCTGGTTTTGCCATATACTGCTGATTTGCCTCTACGGCAGCTCCGGAGTCCTGGCATATATATCCCTCTGCCGCAACTCTCAGTCAGAGCGGGAGCAGACCCCGGGCAGCCTTTTGCTTCTTCCCTATCTGGCTCTGGGAGGCGGTGTGATCTTCCATCTCTTCTGGGAGGCCAACAGCCGCTACAGCCTGCCCTATGCCCTGCTGTTGCTGCCGGCGGCCTCCTTGGGCATAGCTCTGTTATTCCGGCCTGGATATAGCCGGGAAGAGCATCCGGAAAGCTCCCAGATCTGCGAGGTTTCCCAGAGAGCTCCTGCCGAGCAGAATCCTCCAGCTATCCATAAGCCTTAGTCCGCCCCAACACCAAAGCACACAGAAACACATGAGGTCTTAGATATGCGGAAAGATCTCGGGAGGGATAAATAAAAATCGGATTACCGTTAAGTTCCAAACGGTAATCCGATAATTTTTCCACTCTATATCCACCGGTCTTATTTCTCCAGATCCACCTGCGCCAGGCGTTCCCTTATCTCCTCCACAGTCAGCCACCAGGTATTGGTGCCGGAACTGTAAGAGAAACCATCCTCCACTTTTTTGCCCAGGGGGGCCTGCCGCCTGTAATCCGCCCAGACCATCTGTGGATAAATCACATAATGCTGGTCGTATTCGTAGGTATTGGGCGCATCCTCGGCGGTGATCATGATCTCATGCAGCTTCTCCCCCTCCCGTATGCCCACCTGGGGCATATCGGCGCCGGGCAGCATGGCCTGGGCCAGATCTGTCACCTTAAAGGAGGGAATCTTGGAGATAAAGGTTTCGCCGCCCTTGGCTTCGGCCAGGGCCTTGATCACCAGCTCCACACCCTGGGTCAGGCTAATCCAGAAGCGGGTCATGCGATAATCCGTAATAGGCAGTTCCTTTCCGCCATTTTTGATAATCTGGTGGAAGAAAGGTATAACCGATCCCCGGCTGCCCGCCACATTTCCATAGCGGACGATGGAAAAGGCCGTATCCTTGTCGCCGGCATAGGCGTTGGCTGCCACAAAGAGCTTGTCCGACACCAGCTTGGTGCCGCCATAGAGGTTGACCGGCCCCACCGCCTTGTCTGTGGAGAGGGCCACCACCCTCTTCACTCCTCGGTCCAGGGCTGCATCGATCACATTCTGGGCTCCGTGTATATTGGTCTTGATGGCCTCGGCCGGGTTGTATTCACAGGCCGGCACCTGCTTTAGGGCAGCCGCATGGATGACATAATCCACACCCTCAAAGGCCCGATACAGCCTCTCCTTGTCCCGCACATCCCCTATAAAGAAGCGCAGCTTCCCGGCGTGTTCGCGAAAATCATTGGCCATCAAAAACTGCTTAAATTCATCCCTAGAATAAATAATAATCTTTTTGGGCTGATAATGCTCCAGGACATAGCGGGTAAAGGCTTTTCCAAAGCTGCCGGTGCCTCCGGTGATCAATATCGATGCGTTGTTTAACATATGCCCTCCTTGGGAGTATTTGCCAAAATCCTAACATAGCCGGGGGATTTTTTCAATCCCGGAGTATTCTTCGGCCAAAACGGGGCAAAACATTAGGCGAAATCCAAAATTTCTATGGCGCCGGCGGCACAGCCTATGCCGCCATCGGCCTCCACCTGCGCCACCTCCTTGTATCCAAAACCGAAGGATACGCCCAGAAAATCCACTCCGGCCGCCTTAGCCCCCTTGGCATCAAAATCCGTATCCCCCACCATCAGAACTTCCTCCGGCCTGTCTATGCCGCAGTCCTGCATACACTGCCTTATCAAGTCCTCTTTTTTGAGCTTGTTGCCCTTGTCCCCATCCCCGCCCCGCATACTGTCCATAAAGGCGGCCAAACCAAAGCGTTCCAGCAAGGGGAGGGCATAAGTCTGGGTCTTATATGTGGCCACGGCCAATTTCCTTCCCCTGGCCCGCAGCTGCGCCAGCGCATCCATCATGCCGGGGTAGACTAAGGCCTTATACATGTCCCCTTGGCTATAGTGGCGGCGAAAGACCTTGGCGGCGGCCTCCGCCTCCTCCTTGGACATTCCGCAGTTTTTTTGAAAGGATTCGGACAGGGGCGGCCCTATAAAACGGTACATCACAGCTTCCTCCAGCTGGGGCAGACCCAATTCCTCCAGCGTATGCCTAAGACTGAGCAAAACCCCCTCACGGGTGTCCATCAAGGTGCCATCCAAGTCAAATATGACTAAAGCGTATTCTCCTGGCATTCATCTACCCCTTTCTTCCCTGTGCCTTTACTCCGTGTATCATATAAAAAAATACATATTGCTGCAATATGCCTCCCAGAGCTTCTCCCGGCTCAAATATAGGCTCTCCGGACAGCTCCATGGCCCTTGCGATCCACACATCCACAGGCACGCTGTCCAGCCGGCCAAAGCCGAATAAGCTGACACAGTTGGCCACCTTGAGCCCCACTCCGGGAAAGGATTGCAGGCTCTCCAACAATTCTTCATCCCCCAGGGAGGCCAGGGATGCCCAAAACTCTGGATCCCGGCACAGCCTCTGTCCGGCCGCCTTGACATAAGCCGTCCTATACCCCAGGCCGCAGGAGGCCAGATCCTCCAAAGAACAGGCAGCTATGGCCTCCGGCTGGGGAAAGTCATGACTTTGTCCCCAGGGCGTATCCACAGCCTCGCCCAGCAAGCCGCATAGCTTCTCCACGGAGCTGCGTATGGCTGGTATGCTCTTGCGCTGGGAGAGTATAAAGCTCAGCAGCATCTCCCAGGGATCCTGCCTGAGCAGCCTCAGCCCCCGGCCCATATCCAAGGCCTGCGCCAGCCAAGACCCTCGTTCCCTCCAGGCCAGCCGCAGCGGCTCGTACGCCCTGTCCAGATCAAAATACGGATGCCAGTAGGATTCCCACTCCCCTGGGCGACAGAGTATGCGGCAGGACAGACCCTCTAGCGGCTCTATATACAGAGCCCTTGCCCCAGATAGGAAACCATACCCCCGATCCACAGCCCTGGCGCGGAATACCTGACCGCTGCGGCAAATCTTGTCCAAGTCCATCTCCTCCGGCAGGCTCAACACCTGTTCTTGCCACTCTGCCACAGCTATTCCACCTCCCCTCTTTACTGCATATGCCAGAGGCTGAGGCATAGTTCAAAGCCCCGGCCTCCGGCAATAAAATATGCCCGCATAATGCAAAAACCGTCCAGTCGGACTGTGTATTCCAGTCCTACTGGACGGTTTTCTTGTCCGTACAGGATTGCTTCATATAGGATTTTTTCCTGGAGGATTTTCCTTGTCCATAGAGGTCCGTTGGCCCATCCATCCCGGACTTTTTTTCTCTGTCTATAGGGTAAGCTTTTTCTGCCGGGATGCCATTTCCCACCTCCAAATAAGCAACTCTCCCTGCCGGCTCAGGGCTTGAAGGTCTTGACAGCAAAGGAGGAGAAAATGCAATCCCTACCCGCCTCCAGGCTCTCCACCTCTCCGGATGCCAGCATTTGCACCAGCACATTGCCTATGGCTGTGGCCTCTGTAGGACCGGCCAGCACCGTTCTGCCGGTGTACTTTGCCGTCAGCACATTGAGATACTCCGCATTGGAGCCGCCACCCACTATACTAATGCTCTCATAGCGCTTGCCGGTGATTTCCTCTATCTCCTCTATAACCCCGGCATAGCACTTGGCCAGGCTGTTGTAGATCACCGAGGATATCTCCCCATGGGTCTGGGGTACGGGCTGGCCGCTCTCCTGGCAGGCATTCTTCACCTCCCGTATCATATTCTCCGGAGCCAGGAAACGGCTGTCATTACAATCCACTATAGAGGGTATGCTCTCCTTAGAGGCATCCTCAGCGATCTGGGCGAAAGGCAGATCCAGACCCCTCTCCTCCTTCAGCTCCTTTTTCACCGACTGTATCATCCACAGGCCCATGATATTTTTCAGATAGCGGAAGCGGTAATTGTATCCGCCCTCGTTGGTAAAGTTGTGGCTCTTGCTGGCAGGGGAGCAGTCTGCCTCCATGCGCTCCACCCCCATCAAAGACCAGGTGCCAGAGCTGATGTATACTGTATCCGGATGGTTGCTGGGCACGGCCAATACCGCCGATCCCGTGTCATGGCTGGCGGGCAGCACCACCTGGGTGTCAAATCCCAGCTCCTCCACCAACTCCGGCCGCAGGCCTCCCAGCACCGTGCCCGGCTTGGACAGGGGCAGGAACATATGCTCCGGATATCCCAGGCGGCTGATCAGCTCACGGTTCCAATCCTTGGTGGCCGGGTCTGTCAGCTGGGAAGTGGTGGCCTCGGTATACTCATTGGCCTTGACCCCGCTCAGGCGATAGTGGAAGTAATCCGGCACCATCAAAAAGGTCTTGGCTGCCTCCAGATGCTCCGGATGGTTCTTCTTCACGGCCATCAGCTGGTATATGGTGTTGTAAGGCGCCTTTTGTATGCCGGTGGCGCTGTACAGCTCCTCCTCCGGTATGCGGGCAAAGACCTCCACATCCATGCCCTGGGTGCGCTCATCCCTGTAACCCACGGTATTGCCCAGGAGCCGGTCCTCCCCATCCAGAAGCACAAAATCCACGCCCCAGGTGTCCACACCCACGCTCTTGGGTATCTTGCCCAGTGCCTTGCACTTGGCCAGGCCCGCCTTGATCTCCTGGAACAAAGCCTCCAAATCCCAGCACAGCTCCCCATCCTTTTTGTTCATGCCATTGGGAAAACGGTGTACCTCCTCCAGAACCAGCTTGCCCGCCTCCATATGGGCCAGTATATGCCGGCCGCTGGATGCGCCTATGTCCACCGCCAAATAATAATTCGCCATGACTGCCTCCTTTGTGTGCTTTCTTGTGGTTTTGTGTTGATTTTTTCCTTATTATAGCACTTTTTCTTGAGAAATCAAAGGAATTTTCCAGTTTCAGTCCGCTTTCTAAACTTCATGGCCCCCCGGTGGCTGTATCCCCTCTCCACCTCCCCGCTCTCCTCCACATACTCCATCATCTTCCGGCGGAAATTCTGCTTGGTCAAGGGAATTTCCAGGATTTCTTCAAATACCTGTTGCAGCTCCGCCAGTGTAAAAGTATCTGGCAGCAGTTCAAAAAGATCCTCGTGATATGCCCGGGCATAGGACTGGAGCAACGCAAAGGCCTGATATAGGATTTCCCCATGGTCAAAGCCCAGAGATAGTCCCTCCCATTCCTCCCGGGAAAACCACCCGGCCTCCCAGGCCTCCGCATCTGTGCGCAGCTGGCAGGCCTCATCCCTGATCAGCGCCATATAGGTATTGGAGATAATCCAGCCTCTGGGATCCCGTCCCGGCCGGGAATATACGCCTATCAGCCTGAGCTTTGCCCCGGACACATTGGTTTCTTCATACAATTCGCGACTGGCCGTATCCTCCAGCCTTTCCTCCGGACGGCAAAATCCCCCGGGCAGGGTCCAGCAGCCCTTAAAGGGATGGTTGGCTCGCTTGATCAGAAGCACTTGCAGCTTCTTTGGCCTCTTCCGCCGCCTGTCCGGCATCTCCTCCTCTGTCACCCGAAATACCACTATATCCGCCGCCACCGATGGCCGGGAAAAATGGCTAATACTATATTGATTGAGAAATTCTTCTTCCTCCTGGTCTATGCTTCGCAGCACGGGCTTAATCCTCCGTCATAGGCAAAAAAGGGTATGGGTTCCAATTTGAAGCGGCTGGCCTTATGCATATGGTCTATCTTGGAACGCACCGCCTCATCCTCACAGACACCGGTGCGTATATACCTGTCCAGCACGGCATACCGAAAACCTATTTTGTCCTCATCTGTCAGACCGCACAATCCGTCGCTGGGGACTTTTTTTACCAAATGCGCAGGCAAGCCCATGGCCTCCCCCAGCGCCACAACCTCTGTCACGGTCAGATTGGCCAGTGGAGAAAAATCCCCGGCCGCATCCCCATACCTGGTGGAATACCCTATCCAGTCCTCAGACAGATTGCAGGTATTGGCCACCCGCCCATTGTGGCTCTGGCTGACGGCATATAGCGTGGACATGCGTATGCGGGGCGGGAGATTGATCCTGGTCTGTTCGGATATGTCTATGCCAGCCTGCTCCAGCCCGGCCAACACCCCCTCTACCGAGGAAAGGATATTGATTTCATAGGCGCGTATGCCCAAAAACTCTACCACTTCTCCAGAGTCAGAGATGTCGTCCTGTATACCATTGGGCATCAAAACGCCTATAACCCTTTCCCGTCCCAGCGCCTCCACCAGCAGCGCTGCCACCACCGTGGAATCCTTGCCTCCAGATATGCCTACAACGGCATTGCATCCCGGGCCATTGTCCGCAAACCACTGCCGTATCCATGCCACCACCTGCTCACGAACCTGTTCCATATACACCTCCATTGCATCCATGCAGCCGCTGACGTATCTCCTGCAAGGTATAGGACTTTACCAGCTCTCCATCCTTGAAAACCGTTTCCAACAGATTGCCCCGGGGCATGTCCTCCGTGGTATATCCATCAGTGTATGCCAGCTCCCCTCGAGTATCCCTGTAGACATAACACAGTCCCTTGTGGCTCTTCTTAAATCCCCCCTCCTTGGGGTTTTTGAAGATGGGATAGCACTGCCCGTCTATTTCCGCATAGCAGGCCTTGATACAGGAGCTGAATGTGTCCCGGGTAAAGGGTTTAAGCATATTATCCTCCTCTATACAGTGCATGGAGAAGGATCCTACGCCCAGCACCACATTGTTGCTGGCAAATCCCCTGTCCATCAAAATTTGGTATATCTCCTCACAGCGCTGCACGGTAATGCTGTCGCCATAGATGGCCCTGACATGGGGGTCCAGCACCTTATACCCCTTGCTGTTGATATGGCCGCCGAACTGATCCCAGAGCTTGAACACCGTCTTGGTAACCACCTCCACACAATCCCCGGAATCCCCCCGCATCAGCATACAGCCCTTATGCTCCAGAATCTCCTTGTGCAATCTGGGCAAAATATTGTCTATGACATTCCAGTAATCATAGCTGTCCAATACGCAAGAAAAGCTGGTCTGCGGGTAGAGCTCCGTCAGCAGCCTGCGCAGAAAGACCTCCTCATCCCCATCCACGGCATAGTTGCTGCACATGACAAAATGCTCCGTGCTGACTGCGCCAAAGGCCACCTCCTCTTTCGAGCAATCCGCTCCGAACATCTCCTCCAGATAGGGGATTACAGGCACTGTGGCCGTGTTGACAAAGGACATGCACCAGCCTGCGCCGGCCTTCAGGGCGGCATCCACCCCCATATCCCCCCGGAAATCAAAGGCCCCCAGCGCTCTATTCCTGGGTATGTCATCCTCACAAGTCAGGCCATAGTATCTGTCCACTATATCCCTATAAGTCTTGCCCACAGTGGCTGTGATCTGGGGATACCACAGCTCTGCGCTGATCAGAGATTCCAGGGCCTGGGGCAGCCAGGCAAAGTCCTCATGGGTGTTGCTGATGCCAAACATGGGCACCTGCATAGGCACCATGGTCCCCTCCGGCAGGGCACAGATCTCTATGGGCAGATATCCCAAATCGTGCAGTTTGCCTATTTTCTCATAGTCATATATGCCCTTTCCCAGGGAGGCGTCCAGCACTCTTTTGTACTCCGCCACCACCTCTTCCCTGGGCAGGGCAAAAAAGGTATCCTGGAAATAATCCATCAGCCAGGTCTTGCAAAACATCTGCAGACCAAACATCACCACCTTTTTCCACCTATTTACACGGCTCATCCTGGGCGTATAATAGGACATGGATCTGGTCATCCGGGGATGGAGCATGTCCGAGTGTACAGCCTTATAAAAGTCCATTAGGAGCATGGGATGAATCTGCTTTTTCACCGCTTATACCTCCATCACCTCTATGCAAGGATGCTCTCCCGTAAACAGGGAATCTGTAGTGTACAAACGCCTCACCTCTCCCTCCTCTAAAAGCCTGCGCAATCTGCTCTTTTCGGGGTGCAAAACGCTGTTTTCCGTGTGGGTGGCATAGGCAAAAATCTCACCCGCTCCCAGGGATTTCAGCCCCAGAGCCGAATGGTAAAGCGATCCTCCGTAGGCAATAATATCGTCTATCATCAGCAGGGTTTTTCCCCGAAGATCCAGTCCATTGTTCACTATTTCCAGACCCTGTATGCGGCCGGTCCTCCAATCTCTTTTCTTCATGCCCCATGCAAATGGATACTCCGGAAAGCAATCCCCGTAGCGTTTTTGGCTGCCCTCATCGGGAAAATACAGCACCAGATCTTCGGGCATTTTGTCCAAAACCGCCTTGCGTATCACCCGGCTGATATCCATCTGCCGCGCCCTCTCCAGCAGGGCCAGAGATACCGGACTGTGGGCATCCAGCACCTCCACCCAGTCAAAACCGGCCCCGTTGATCAATCCGCAGAACACCTTGAGGGTAAATACCTCCTCCGGATTTTTCACCCTGTCCATACGGGCATTGGGTATATAAGGAAGCCTCAATCCCAGCCTGCATCCCCTGTCTTTGTAGCTCCGGGCCAGGGCCAGCAGGCTGAACAACTCCTCCTCCCCGCCGTACTTCCAGGTGATCTCCACCTCCGTGTCCGGACAGTCGGCATACAGCCTTGGTGTGCCGTCTGGATAGCGCGCTATATCCACCTTTTTTCCATTTATGCTAATCATATCAAGCTCCTATCACCTGAATCTGGCACATTTTCATAGCCTCCAGCGCATTGCTGTGGGAAAGGGGAGTGACCCCGGCACAGCAAGCGGCATCCACAGCTATGGGCATCTCCGGCAGAACTGCCTTCAAACCCAGCGCATTAGAGATCACGCATATATCCGTGCACAGGCCCACCAATTCTACAGACTCCCCCGCTATATCCTCCGCAGACCATACATGACCAAAGGCCGGCTTATTGATAATCCTATCCCCGGGCAGCAGCTCCAGCTCCGGACTGATCTGCCAGCCTGCGCTGCCCTCTACACAGTGAATCACCGGCAGATGCCTGCCCTCCTGGGTTTGCAGATAATCCTCCCCATGGGTATCCCGGGTAAACAGGATCTGATGCCCCTCCTGCCTGTACCGGCGTATTTTGGCCGCCACAGCCGGCACTATGGCCGCCGCCTCTGGAGTACCCAGGGCTCCGTCTATAAAATCCTTTTGCATATCCACCACTATCAGAGTTTTCATCCCTCCTCCTTTCAGATAATCATAATGATTATATCTTTTCAGGTATTATATAATCATTATGATTATATGTCAATAGCCCCAGGGTATTTTTCTCTGGGGCGGATAGGAGAGGGGTGAAAGGGTTCTCTCACAACAATCAATTGAGAAAAAATCTTTTAAACTACAAATAATTGTTTACTCCCCCTTACTAATAATTTCATTCCAGGCAGCTTTATGCTGAAACTTTACTGTTTCATCATTTTGTAGAAGTTCAACATATTTTTCAATAAATTCTGATGGGTCTTTTAATAATCGCAGATAATATTTCAATGTGGAGTACACACCATTTACTATCACCTGACATCCATGGATTTTCCTAATCCGGTTAACTTCCCCCTCAATCGATTCCCAATCCGCCAAATCCATATTATGTGTTGTTAGGATATAATATCTTTCTGTTTTATGATTCTTAAATTTTTCATATGCGTCTGCAACGATTTGTTGAGTAATAACAATCCCATGTTTTATTTCTACTCCCTCAAGGGCACTTCCACTATTATTATGGATATCAATATCTCCAATTCGGCCTGATTGCCTATCCGCAGAATTATGAGCGACTAGCGGACATAGAGTTTTTTCCTCAAATCTCGCAACTTCATCCATCATACATTGATAAGATGCGTATATAGCCAGTGTGGGCAGCCTTGATGCACCAGAACACGTATACGGATATGTAAAGTGGTTTTCAAGCAGTTTTACTATAGTTGAAATTGATAAACTATGGGGTTTTGCTAATTCTATTTTCAATTCATCTCTTTGCTTTATTAAAAGAACAAAGAGATATTGCAATACTCGTTTTGCGTTTACATTTTGAACTTGTACTGCATCTACCAACTGCAAAAATGCTGACTTTAGGTTGTCAGGTTTTATTTTCCCTGGGTAGTCTAATGTATAGGGATGCGGCTGTTCTAAAGAACGCGTAAGCCACCCCGATTCCGACATTGACGGAAAACTAACCCTCTTCATAAATGGTGTTATTATTTCTGTATCAATTCCCCTACCCGCAAATCCATTGTCTTGTTGTGCTTGATGGTAACGAATATCTTGTTTACAATCTACAATTTTATGCACTAATAAGGTTGTGATAACCGCAATCAAGCCCCTGTTTGCTTCCGAACGAGAAACTATCAGTTGCACCAGCCTCTCAATATCCTGTACCAGTCCTGATTCGTACTCGTCTTTCGCAACTTCTTTCATTGACTCTATATATATCATTTCAATTATTTCCCTATGACTCATTTTCCCTCTCCCCAAAAAATTGAGTTTTTATTTCCTTAGCAACAGCCGCTACCATAGGTATACACACAGAATTCCCTAATTGCTTATATTGCTCTCCGGAAGCACTGACTTTTTTAAAATTTTCTGGAAAACCCATTATTCTCCAACATTCACTCAGTGTCATTTTTCTCACTTTTCCTTCCTGAGTCAAAATAAAAAAACGGCCAGATGTTTCTTGTGATGGCAATGTTGGATGAACACCATATACTGAATATATTCTATTTGGTTGTTTATGAACCCTTGATAAATGTATCGAATTAGGGCGAACCCCCACTTTTCTAACCGACTTATTTCTATATCCTGCAAATATCAAACCTGATGTCTGCTGACGTTTAGGATTTTCCAACAAAGTATAATCATCTGGTTGAAGAAATTCAAAATTACCCTCGACATCTAAAAAGTCTACCAAAGAACATTTTGGCTGTTTTTTTATTTGGTCAAACGCAAAATATCCTTTGAGAGAACCAATAATAATAATTCTCTCTCTATTCTGGGGTACTCCAAAATCCGATCCATTCAATATGCTCCATGACACATAATAACCAAATTCTTCCAACTTGTTTATGATTACTTTCAATGTTTTTCCTTGATCATGATGTACCAGATGCTTTACATTTTCCAGAAAAACCACAGATGGCATTTTTTCACTAATTATTCTACATATTTCAAAAAATAATGTTCCCCTAGTATCTTCAAATCCTCTCTTTTTTCCTGATATACTAAATGGTTGACACGGAAAACCAGCACACAGTATATCATGATTACAAATGGTTTTCTCATCGATTTCCCTAATATCACCTAGTGGCATTTCCGCAAAATTTTCCAAATAATTCCTTTGACATTCCGTATTAATATCTGCTGACAGGACACAACGAAACCCGGAGCTTTCCATACCTAATCGAATTCCACCAATCCCACAAAATAGATCAATAAATGAAACTGACATAAGCAAATCTCCTTAAAAAATCAACTAGCCATTCTGGTGCTTTCTCATCTCTATGAGAAGAAAAACTTCATATCTATTATCTTAACAAAAAAAGAACAAAAGTGGAGCAAATCACAAATTTCATAATACTATTTTTCTCCATATCCCCTAAGAGAACAGATGACAGATATTCAGCTCCCGTATAATAGACACTATTTCCTTGCTCCTATGACAGCCAAATTTTTTCAGCAGGCTTTTTATTTGGGTCTTAACCGTCACAATCTCCACCGATCGCAGCTGAGCTATCTCCCGCACCTTTTTATCCTCCAGCAGCAACCGCACCAGCTCCCTCTCCGCCGTCGTCAGCTGGGATACGCTGTTGATAAAGAAGAGCAGGCTGCGTTCCGACCTCTGCAAGCGCTTGTACTCCCGCATGAGAACGCTTTGGATTTTGGCATCCATCATGGGCTGGCCGGCATGGGCTTTTTTGATATGCTCCAAGATATAGGCCCTATCCTGCCCCTTGACCATATAATCCACAGCGCCCGTACCCATGGCCGCCAGCACTATTTCCTCTGTTTCATGTACTGTGAGATAGAGGATTTTCTGCCCCGGCTTGACCGCGCGTATACGCTCCGTGGCCCGTATGCCGGCATTGGCCCCGTCCATCTCTATATCCATCAGAATAATATCCGCATCCTCCTCCAGGGCCATAGCCACGATCTCCTCTTCCGTCCCGGCCATGCCTACTACCTGTATCTCCGGATCTAACTCCAATTGCTCCTTGAGATCCTCACGCAATATGGCAAAATCATCCGCTATCAGCACTCGAATCATTGCTTCCTCCTATTTGCCCTGGTATCCGTACCTGGGTATGGCGACAAAAAAGGTGGTCCCCACTCCCTCCTGGCTCTCCATACGCAACAGCCCAAAATGGTTTTTGACTATCTGCCGCACATAGTATAGGCCCAGACCCCAATTTTGATTGGTATTTTTGCTGGTATAAAAAGGCTCAAATATCTTTTTTTGCATATTTTTTGCTATTCCTCTGCCCCTATCCCGCACGGCAAAGCTGATATAGAGGCGCTCACATAGTATTTGCAGCTCCAGCCCTCGCCTCTCCTCCGGCAGGCCTTGGCTGCCCTCATAGCCATTGGCAAGAAGATTGTACAGTACCTCCCGCATATGCATGGCATCTGCCAGCATCAAGCCGCCACCCTCCTCCAGCAGCTCCACCCTGGCCTCCGGATACTTCTCCGCCAGTTCCTCTATGGCCTGCCTGGCTATCTGGCCGGACTCCAACGGTGCCAGTGTCATATGCTCTGAGCGTATGCTGCGGTATAGCTCGTCCATGCGCCGCAGCATACTGCCGTTGATCTGCTCCAGCATGGCCAGGTAGGACAGCAGCTTCTCCTTCTCCGGATCCGCCCCCTCCAGGGTCTGGGCCATCTTCTCCTGCAACACCCTGTTGGCCAGCAGCTGATTCTTCATGGCATGGACGATCACCGACAGGGAATTGCCTGCGCTTTTCATTTTCTTTTGTATGGCTATATCCCCATGTACATCCGCATATTCTATTACAGAATACGAACGCAGGCTCCAAAATCCCAAAAAACCAAAGAGCGCCGTCAAAACAGAGAGGATAATCCATCCCCGCACGCTGCCTATGGGTGTGCTGGAGTACAGCAGGCCTCCAAAGCGCAGATAGGCCGCAGAATATGTCTGATACACCTGTATGGGATCCTGCAAAAAATACAGTCCATACATCACCGATATACACAGCAAAAATATGGATATGGAGGCAAACTGCCGCTTACAGTAAGACATAGTAATGCTTTTGTACTCACATCCCAGCAAAAACAAAGCCAGACACAGGTACGCCGCCACCCAGACCAGTGTAAAAGAGAACAGCGCCCTTTGCCACAGCCGGGTAAAACGGCCCAGCAAGCCCAAATAGACCGGCGGAAAATAGAGCAGCAAATTGAGCAGGGGCAGAGCCAGCGCCCAAATATGCCGGCGCTTGTTCCGCATTATCACAGGCACCATGGAATACTCCAAGGCCACCAGCATCAAAAATCCCGGAAAAAGGCTGCGTCCCACAGCTATGATATATCCAAGCTTTTGGGGGGATAAGACCAGATAGGAGAGCTTGCGCTTGATGGCCTTGTTGAGAAAGAGAAAAAACTCCTGCTCCGGATTGAGGCCGCCGGTCTTGGCCAGGTATATACTGATGCCCACAAACATCAGCATATAGCTGAGGCAAAGGCCAAGTATCCACAAGGTTTTTTTGTCCCTTTTGAGAAAAAATATGCTGGCTGAACTGATCAGCACTATCATCAAAATCAAAAAAAACATAGCTGCCCCCCCTGCATCTGATGTCAAATCCTCCATCCTATTATACCAAACTTTTGTTCTGATGGAAAGAAGAAAAAAGGGGCTGTCGCACTATGATATGTACCCAGTTCCCTGGACACATTGATTTATGATCGAGGCTCAACAGGTGGATGCCGTTCTGTACTTTGCAGGTGGCATCCACTTTGTTTTTGCCTGGATGCGCTCGTTATTGTA
>JBGYPP010000067.1:0-11888 GCA_041838515.1 Acetatifactor sp.
GGGGAAGCGCAGGAGCAAGGAGGATGGGCATACAGGACCCGCCTTGGATATAGGCGTGGTATCCCTGCCCCATATCTCCAATTACACAGATTTTCACGCCCTTTCCCGTTGGCCCGGCGTGGAGCTGCACTTTGCCAAGGCGCCGGAGGAACTGCCTCCGGTGGCGGCGCTGCTGCTGCCGGGCAGCAAAAATACGCTGGGGGATCTGGCAGTCCTGCGGCAAAGAGGCTGGGAGGAATACATACAGCGCCGCAGGGAGGATATGCTGATTTTTGGAATCTGCGGCGGATACCAGATGCTGGGTATGGAGATATTGGATCCCTTTGGCGCTGAGGCAGAGGCCGGAGCCTCTGTTCGGGGTCTGGGGCTTTTGCCTCTGCGCACGGTATTCCAGAGAGAGAAGATCTGCTGTCAAAGGGAGGAGAGGGTCAATGCCCTCCAAGGCCCTTTGGAGGCCATGGGAGGCTGCCTGGCCAAGGGGTATGAAATCCATATGGGCAGGGGTCTGCACCTGGATGGCGGGGAGCTGCCTTTGGTATTGGGCAGTGGCGGCTGCTATGGCAGTTTTTTGCATGGTATTTTTGACCAGGGGGAGGTGGCCGGCGCCTTTTTGCAGGCTGCGGCCGGGATGGCGGGCATAGAGTATGCGCCTAAGCCGCCTCCGGAGTATGGCTGGCAGAGGGAGAGGGATCTGCAGGCCCTGGCGGCCTGTCTGCGGGAGCATATGGATATGGAGGCGGTATATGGCATATTGGAGCGGGGCTGCCGCGCCTAGACTGGATTTGGATTTTTTGGGAGCCTGGAGATTGGATCCCCCGGCTCCGGAGGTGGAGCAGGCCATACGCAGGGCCTGGGACCGGGTGGCCAAGCCCTTGGACGCCATGGGGGATTTTGAGGCCATATTGGCGCGTATAGGCGCCATCAACAGGGATGTGTCGGCCGGGGTGGGCAGAAAGGCCTTGGCCGTATTTTGCGCGGACAATGGCATAGTGGAGGAGGGAATCAGCCAATCCGGCCAGGAGATCACCCTTGCCGTGGCCAGATCCCTGGGTCTGGGCCGCAGCAGCGCGGCTACCATGGCCAAGGCACTGGGGGTCCGGGTCTTTGCCGTGGATGTGGGCATCAATAGCCGCCATACGCCGGAGGGGGTGGAGGCGGCCAAGGTGGCCGCCGGCACGGCCAATTTTCTGCGGGGGCCGGCCATGGAGCCGGCCCAGGCCTGGGCGGCCATGGAGGCGGGCTGGGCCAAGGCTGGGGCCTGCAAGCGCCAGGGGTATCAGCTCGCCGGTGTGGGCGAGATGGGCATAGGCAATACGGCCACAGCGGCGGCGCTGTCCTGCGCGCTGCTGGGACGTCCGGCCTGGGAGATGGTGGGGCGGGGGGCCGGCCTTTCGGATGCGGCCCTGGCCCGCAAGACAGAGGTGGTGGAGTCAGGACTCTCCCTCCATGGATTGGGGGCTGGGCCGGCCCATGCGCCGGCGGAGGCCTTTCGCGCCCTCTGCTGTGTGGGCGGACTGGATATAGCCGCCATGGCGGGATTTTATATAGGCAGTGCCATGGTGGGTCTGCCGGCCGTGGCGGATGGGCTTATCAGCCTTTGCGCCGCCCTGCTGGCCCAGAGGCTGTTGCCGGGAGCGGGCTCCTATGTATTGGCCTCCCATCAGGGCAAGGAGCCGGCCGTGGCCGGCCTGCTGGAGGCCTTGGGCCTGTCTGCACCCCTGGGCGGCAATATGGCGCTGGGGGAGGGCTGCGGAGCCTTGATGTATATGGCGCTCTTGGATGTGGCCCAGGCTCTTTATATAGGATCGGCCTCCTTTGACCAGATGGACATAGAGGCTTACCGCCGTTGGCAATAGGAGCGTGTATGGGTATGGAATTGGTGCTGGGCGGCGCCGGCTCTGGCAAATCCGCCTATGGGGAGGCCAGGGCTGCGGCATTGGCCGGAGGCTGGCGGCCTCTATATTATCTGGCAACCATGGAGGCAGAGGATGAGGAGAGCCGCCGGCGGGTGGAGAGGCATAGGCGTATGCGGGCCGGAAAGGGTTTTTCCACGCTGGAGCTGTCCCGGGATGTGGGTCGGGCGGCGGCATATCTGGAGCCGGAGGGCGTGCTTTTGCTGGAGTGCTTATCCACATTGGCCGCCAATACATTATTCGGCCCCCGGGGTATGGGGGACGGTTCTGCCGTGCTGGAGGCCCTATGGCGGGATCTGCGCCTGCTGGAGGGAGCAGTTTGTCATATGGTGGTGGTGAGCAACCATTTGTTCGAGGATACCCCTCCGGCAGACCCTTATACCGGAGTGTATATGGATGTGCTGGCCGGCCTGCACTGCCGTCTGGCCGGCGCATGCGGGCGGGTGGTGGAAGTGGAGGCCGGCCTGCCCCTGGTTTGGAAAGGCGTATAGGAGGTGTCTATGGCTGTGCTGCGCGCTGTGGCCGTGGCTTTTTCCTTGTATACCATACTGCCCATGCCCGCCTTTGGTTGGGAGGAGAGGGAGCGGCGCTGGAGTCTTTTTTTCTTTCCGGCCGTGGGAGCGGTACTGGGCGGTTTGTGCCTGGGCTGGCAATGGCTGGCCCGGGAGTTGGGCCTGCCCCTGTTTGCGGCCGCATTGACCGGTACGGCGCTGAATCTGTGGCTGACCGGGGGTTTTCATGCGGACGGGTACATGGATGTGCAGGATGCGCTGGGCTCCATGGGCGATAGGGAGAAGAAGCTGGCCATTTTGCGGGATCCCCATGTGGGCGCCATGGCCGTGTTCCGTTTTGGCCTTTACCTGCTGCTGTATGCGGCGGCATTGTATGGATTGGAGGGGAGGGCCAGCTGGGAGATGTATGGCGCCGTATTCGTCCTCTCCCGCCTGGGCAGCGCCTGGGGAGTGGCGCATTTTCCCAAGGCCAGGCCGGGCGGCCTGCTGCACAGCCTTTCTCTGGGGCAGGGCCGCTCCGGCACATGGGTGCTGGCCGGCCAGGGGATCTCGCTGGCTCTATGGCTGTGCTGGCGTCAGGGTCCGGCCGGAGGGGCGTTGCTGGCGCTGTGGCTGGCCGGTCTGTATGGTTATTGGAGGAAGAGCAAAAAGGCGCTAGGAGGCATTACCGGGGATTTCGCCGGCTGGTACGTGCTGCAATCTGAGCTGTGTCTGCTGTGGGGCATCTATCTGTGGCAATTGGCATGGGGAGGCGTGTAGAGGAGGGGCAAGTGCATTTGATCTTGGGCGGCTATGGCCAGGGCAAGAAGGCGTATGTAAGGCAGCTGCTGGGGGAGGAGCCGGAGTGGTTTCTCTTTGACAGCGGAACGCCGCTGGAGTCCCAATGGGCGGCGCTGGAGGCGCTGATAGCGGGGCGGAGCCAGGAGAGGCGGCAGGGCCGGCTCCAGGCCAGACTGGCTGTCTGGGGCTTGGAGCTGGCCTACGGACTGTGGTTTCCAGGTGGGGAGGAAGCATCCGGGGGGATATCGGAGGGCATGCCCTTGGACAGGCCGGAGGGTTCTCCGGGGGATTTGCCGGAGAGTAGGCCTGGGGAAACCCGGGAGGCTGAGGCTGGGATTTCGCTGGCATCTGCGCCTGCTCCCATGCCTCAGGAGCCAGGCGGGAAAAACTCAGATTTTTTAGAAAAATGTTTGACAATAACCCGGCAGGAGCCGGATATGCTCTGGCTGGCAGCCCCCCAGGGCGGGGGCATAGTGCCTATGGACAAGAGGCTTAGGCTGCTGAGGGATGGCTGGGGCGGGGTGCTGCAGTCCCTGGCCGCCAAGGCGGAAAGGGTGGATAGGGTGTTATGCGGATTGGGAATGAGGATACGCTAGAGCGTGTTTGGGATGTGCTGCTGTTGCGGCATGGCCAGACCCAGGGCAACCTGGAGAGGCGCTATGTGGGCAGCCGGGACGAGGGTCTTTGCAGTCAGGGAGTGGAGGCGCTGCTGGAGAGGAAGGGCCAGGGTCTTTATCCCGGGGCGGATCTGGTATTCTCCTCCCCCATGCGCCGTTGCCTGGAAACGGCTCTGTGGGTCTTTGGCGACGAGTCTCCGGTGGTCATAGAGGAGTTTCGGGAGATGCGCTTTGGCCTGTTCGAGGGCAAGAACTATGAGGAGCTGCAGCATTGGCCGGATTATCAGGCCTGGCTGGCCTCCGGGGGCAGCCTGCCCTTTCCCGGAGGGGAGGACAGGCCGGGAT
This sequence comes from Acetatifactor sp., assembly GCA_041838515.1. Classification (GTDB taxonomy): domain Bacteria; phylum Bacillota; class Clostridia; order Lachnospirales; family Lachnospiraceae; genus JBGYPP01. The sequence goes on from JBGYPP010000067.1 coordinate 4,168, forward strand.
TTACCCGTAGGGTGCTGGCGGGCATGGACAGGGTATTCGCCCATCTGGAGGCTGTCCGGGATGAGGCGGCCCCGCCCCGGGTGGCGCTGTGCGTTCATGGGGGTGTGATCATGAGTCTGCTCTCCCACTATGACGGAGGGGAGTATTTCTCTTATCTGGTGGATAATGGCCGTGGATATGCCTGCCGTTTTGGCGGCAGCCGGGGCAGATATGCCCTGCTCTCCTGCCGGCCTCTGGACTGTGATGGGGGTATGTCTTTGTTCTGAGCCGGCCTGCTTTGTCTTGCGGCCTGGACAGATTTTGTGTATAATTTGGTTTGTGGCGGCAAACTCGGAGGGACGTCCCCGGACGTCCGCCTTGCGCATATAGAGGAGGATGAGATGGACAAGAAACCTGTGGTGTTGATGATTTTGGACGGCTTTGGCCTCAATGACAAGAGAGAGTCCAATGCCGTGGCCCTGGCCAATACGCCGGCTCTGGACAATTTGATGGAGAAATGTCCCTTTGTAAGGGGCAACGCCAGCGGCATGGCCGTGGGGCTGCCGGAGGGCCAGATGGGCAATTCTGAGGTGGGCCATCTGAATATGGGGGCGGGCCGCATAGTGTACCAGGAGCTGACCCGCATCACCAAGGAGATCTCCGACGGGGTTTTCTTTGAAAATCCTGCCCTGCTGCATGCAGTGCAAAATTGTAAAGAAAAGGACAGCGCCCTGCATCTGATGGGCCTGCTGTCCGATGGCGGCGTGCACAGCCATGACACCCATGTCTGGGGCCTTTTGGAATTGGCCAAGAGGCATGGGCTGTCCAAGGTCTATGTGCATTGCTTCCTGGACGGACGGGACACCTCTCCCACCAGCGGCGCCGGCTTTGTCCGCAGCCTGGAGGCCAAGATGGCCGAGTTGGGTGTGGGCGCCATAGCCAGCGTCACCGGCCGTTATTACGCCATGGACCGGGACAACAACTGGGACAGGGTGGCCAAGGCATATGCTGCTCTGACCGCCGGAGAAGGCGTGGCTGCGGAGAGCGCCGTGGAGGCTATAGAGGCCTCCTATGCGCTAGGGGAAACCGATGAGTTCGTAAAACCCCAGGTGGTGCACAGGGATGGCCGGCCTCTGGCCCTGATAGAGGATGGGGATTCCCTGGTGTTCTTCAACTTCCGTCCGGACCGGGCCAGGGAGATCAGCCGGGTATTCTGTCAGGATACCTTTGACCACTTCCCCAGGGGGGCAAGGAAGGACATATGCTTTGTGGCCTTCACGGATTATGACCCCACCATACCCAACAAGGAGGTGGCTTTCCACAAGATCTCCATAGACAACACCTTTGGCCAGTGGCTGTCCAACCAGGGCATGACCCAGGCCCGCATTGCGGAGACGGAGAAATATGCCCACGTGACCTTTTTCTTTAACGGAGGCGTGGAGCAGCCCTATCCCGGGGAGGACAGGTTCCTGGTCAATTCCCCCAAGGTGGCCACCTATGACCTGCAGCCTGAAATGAGCGCGCCGGAGGTTTGCGACCGTCTGGTGGAGGCCATAGAAGGGGGCAGGCACGATGTGATCATCGTCAATTTTGCCAATCCGGATATGGTGGGCCACACCGGGGTGGAGGAGGCGGCCATCCGCGCCATTGAGGCGGTGGATGCCTGCATAGGCCGCACAGTGGAGGCTGTGGGCAAGACCGGCGGCGTATTGTTTGTATGCGCGGACCACGGCAATGCGGAGGAAATGAAGGATTACGCTACCGGCGAGCCTTTCACCGCCCATACCACCAATCAGGTGCCATTTATTCTTTACAATTACGACCCTGCTTTTACGCTGCGTGAGGGCGGCTGTCTGGCGGACATCATTCCTACCCTGATAGAAATCATGGGTAAAGAAGCGCCTGTGGAGATGACAGGCAAGTCATTGTTGCTGCGGCGCTAGGCTCCACTGGGGCCTGGATGCCGGATATGGCTGGCTTTGGGCCGGAGAGGAGGATTTGTATGCGACATCTTGCTATTGACAATGTAAAAGGACGTGAGATTTTGGATTCCAGGGGCAATCCCACGGTGGAGGCGGAGGTTACCGTAAAGGATATGGTCACAGGCGGGTTCTACACCGCCCGCGCCGCCGTACCCAGCGGCGCCAGCACCGGCGCTTTTGAGGCCGTAGAACTGCGGGATGGCGGCTCCAGATATCTGGGCCAGGGCGTGCAAAAGGCCGTAAAGCACCTTAACGAGGAGATCCATGACAAGCTCAGGGGGGTGAACCCGCTGGATCAGGCACTGGTGGACCGGCTGCTGGTGGAGCTGGACGGGACGGAGAATAAGGCCCGGCTGGGCGCCAATGCCACCTTGGCGGCATCCATGGCAACGGCCGGGGCGGCGGCAAAGGCTATGGGCCAGCCGCTGTACCGCTACCTGGGAGGGGCCAATGCCAAGCTGTTGCCCGCTCCCATGATGAATATCTTAAACGGCGGCAAGCATGCGGCCAATACCGTAGACTTCCAGGAGTTTATGATCATGCCTGTGCGGGCTTCCAGCTTTGCCGAGGCCCTGCGCATCTGCGCAGAGATCTACCACAAGCTCAAGGCTCTGCTCCACGGCAAGGGACTGGCCACGGCGGTAGGGGATGAGGGCGGCTTTGCGCCGGATCTGCCGGACGCGGAAAGCGTGCTGTCCTTGATAGTGGAATCCATAGAGGCCGCTGGTTACAAGCCCGGAGAGGAGGTATCCATAGCCATGGATGCAGCCAGCTCGGAACTCTATGGAGAGGACGGCAAATACCATTTCCCCGGGGAGAGCAGCCTCAAGGGCCGGGAGGTGGTCAGGGATACGGACCAGATGATAGAGTATTACGCCAAGCTGGCAGAACAATTCCCTATAGTGTCCATAGAGGACGGTCTGGCTGAGGACGATTGGGAGGGTTGGAGGAAACTGACCCAGAGATTGGGGGAGAAGCTGCAGCTGGTGGGTGATGATCTCTTCGTCACCAACACCCGGAGGCTGGAGAGGGGAATCAAGTCAGATACGGCCAATGCCATACTGGTGAAGGTAAACCAGATAGGCACGCTGACGGAGGCGCTGGATGCCGTGGAGATGGCGCAGAAGAGCGGCTACCGAGCTGTCATCAGCCATCGCTCCGGTGAAACGGAGGATACCACCATAGCGGACATAGCCGTGGCCCTCAACGCCGGACAGATCAAGACCGGCGCGCCCTGCCGCAGCGACCGCGTGGCCAAGTATAACCAGCTGCTGCGCATAGAGGAGGAGCTGGGAGCTGTGGCCAAGTATGTGCATCCCTTTGCCTGATCAGGTCTGGCCATTCTTTCTGAGAGCAACAGGCATATCCATCGGCAGGGCCGGAATACCGGCCCTGCCGAATTTTTATACAGCGGTGTCCATGCTATAAGCACAAAAGTTTTTGCTGTACGGACAAAAAGCCCTATCTTTTCTTGACATGGCCATACATATAGTGTAATATAACAAAATATGTGAAGAAATTGTGTATTTTTCCTAATCCTTTTGGCCCTGGAGGGCCGGGAGGGCGGGGGATGTAGCAAATATAGACCGCTGAGAGAGGTGCAAAACCATGCTTCGTTACTTTATCAAAAGGGTATTGCTGGCCGTGCTGACGGTGTTCATCGTGTCGGCCATCACATTCTTTGCCATGAATGCCATACCGGGCGGCCCCTTCAACTCGGAGAAGGCCCTTACCCCCCAGGTAAAGGCCAGCCTGGAAGCCAGGTACAATCTGGACAAGCCGGTGCCGGTGCAATATATACTATATATGAAGAATTTTTTTGAGGGAAATCTGGGCGTATCCATCAAGACCGGACGTGAGGTTGCAGATATAATAGGAGAATCTTTCCCCATTTCCGCCCGTCTGGGAGGCATGGCAGTGCTGGTGTCCACGTCTATAGGCCTGGTGCTGGGATCTATGGCCGCCCTGCGGCGCAACACGCTGGTGGACAGGGTGATCGTATTCCTGACCACGCTGGCCACGGCTGTACCCAGCTTCGTATTGGCCACGCTGCTGCTCTATGTCTTCTCCAACCGCCTTGGCTGGGTCAAGGTCTGGAGCGCGGATGAGGCCCATTACCTGCTGCCGGTAATATCCCTGTCCATGTATCCCATGGCGTATATCACCCGTCTGACCAAGACCAGCATGCTGGATTCCCTGGGCCAGGATTATGTGCGTACGGCCTATGCCAAGGGCGTGGCGGATTGGATCGTGATCTTCAAGCATGCGCTGCGCAATGCGGTTATTCCGGTGATTACCTATGTTGGCCCCATGACGGCTTATATACTCATAGGCAGTCTGGTGGTGGAGAGCATATTCACCATAGGCGGTCTGGGCTCTAAGTTTGTGACGGCCATTACCAACCGGGATTACACGCTGATCATGGGAACTACCATGTTCTTGGCCATATTGATGATCACCATGAACCTGATTACGGACCTGGTCTATAAGGTGGTAGACCCCCGCATCAAACTGGATTAGACGAAGGAGGCTTTTGTGGAAGCGAATCAGGCGAAAACCTATCAAGAGGCATTGGAATACTGTCTGGAAAATCCCTCTGTGTTCGACAAGGCCACGGAGGAGGAGAAGCGGCAGCAGGATATTATGAGCGAATCCACCTCCTTCTTCAAGGACGGCATGCGCAAGCTGCTCAAAAATCCCCTGGCCATATTCAGCATCATTGTTCTGCTGTCCATCACGGCGGTGATCATTGTCGCTCCCATGGTGGTGCCCTACAGCTACAGCCAGATTATCTCCGTCAACGGCGTGCGGGATAAGGGTGCCAAGAACCTTGCGCCCTTTACCTACTCCAAGCTGGAGCAGGAGTATATAGACCAGGGAGGCAAGGTGTTTCCCCATATCATGGGTACGGATGCCATGAGCCGGGATTATTTTATCCGTGTGGTCTATGGCACCAGGGTGTCCTTGTCCGTCGGACTCTTCGCCAGCGTGGTGGTGCTGGTGATAGGCCTGCTCTACGGCAGCATAGCCGGCTATGTGGGCGGCCGTGCCGACCTGATCATGATGCGTATAGTGGATATCATCTACTCCCTGCCGGATATGATTATCGTGATACTGCTGTCTGTGGTGCTGGACCAGTCCCTCCAGGGGAGTTTTCTGGGCCAGCTGGGCATTATCAAAATGCTGGGCGCCAATATGGTGTCCATGTTCATCGTTTTCGGCCTGCTCTATTGGGTGGGCATGGCCAGGCTGGTGCGGGGCCAGATACTTTCCATCAAGAGCAACGAGTATATATTGGCGGCCAAGGCCACTGGCGCTTCCACGCCCCGGATCATTTTCCGCCACATATTGCCCAACTGTATCAGCGTAATCTTTATCTCCACCGCCCTGCAGGTGCCCTCGGCCATATTCACCGAGAGCTTCCTGAGCTTTATAGGTCTGGGCGTGCAGGCGCCCATGCCCTCTCTGGGATCTTTGGCCAATGCGGCCAGGGAGGGATTGGCCTCTTATCCCTACAAGCTGCTCTTCCCGGCGGCGGTGATTTGCCTTATTGTGCTGTCTTTCAATCTGCTGGGCGACGGCCTGCGGGATGCTTTCGACCCCAAGTTAAAAAAATAAGCTGTATAAGCTCTTAGGATAACAACAGGCAGGAGAGAATATGGCCAAGGATTATGTTTTGCAAGTAGAAGATCTGCATACGGTGTTCCGCACGGAGTCCGGTGAGGTTCGCGCGGTTAACGGTGTAAATTTCAACCTGGAAAAGGGAAAAATATTGGGCATAGTGGGTGAGTCCGGCTCCGGAAAGAGCGTTACGGCCTATTCCATTATGCAGATCTTGGCCTCCACCGGCCGCATTACCCAGGGCAAGGTGCTGTACAAGGGGCAGGATGTGACCAAATTCACCAAAAAGCAGATGAAGGGCTTCCGGGGAAAATGCTGTTCCATCATCTTCCAGGATCCCATGACCAGCCTCAATCCGGTGTTTACCATAGGCAACCAGCTGATGGAGGCCATATTGCTGCACACGGACAAGAGCAAGGAGCAGGCCAGGGCCAGGGCGGTGGAAATGTTGGAGCTGGTGGGTGTGAACGAGCCGGCCAAGCGGGTAAAGCAGTATCCCCACGAATTGTCCGGAGGTATGCGCCAGAGGGTAATGATAGCCATGGCGCTGGCCAGCGAGCCGGATATACTGATAGCGGACGAGCCTACCACGGCCTTGGATGTGACCATACAGGCGCAGATTTTGGAATTGATGCAGGAACTGCAAAAGAAGCTGGGCATGGCCATTATCATGGTGACCCACGATCTGGGTGTAATAGCCGATATGTGCGACGAGATCATCGTCATGTACGGCGGCAGCGTCTGTGAGCGGGGTACGGCGGAGGACATATTCTACAATCCCGCCCACGAGTACACCAAGGGCCTGCTGCGGTCCATACCCAGTGTGGACGGCACCAAGGAGAGGCTGGTTCCCATAGCCGGCACGCCCATCAATCTGCTCAATATGCCAGAGGGCTGCGCATTCTGCCCCCGCTGCGAGGAGGCCATGAAAATCTGCCTGACCAAGAAACCCCCTGAGGTGCAATTGCCGGATGGCCACCTGGCCTCCTGCTGGCTGGCCTTTAGGGAGTACGGCATGGCTGACCGGGCCGGGGTCTAGGGCGTATAGGGATTTTGTCATATCTGGCAGATTGCAGAAAGGCGCAGAACATACATGAGTACAAAGCTGTTGTTGGAAGTAGAAGACTTAAAACAATATTTTTCCATTAGCACCGGTTTGTTCTCCTCCACCTTTCTCAAGGCGGTGGACGGGGTGAGCTTCCATATCCGTGAGGGGGAAACCCTGGGCCTGGTAGGCGAGTCCGGCTGCGGCAAGACCACAGTGGGCCGATCCATACTGCGGCTGTATGAGCCCACCTCCGGCCATATACGCTTTCGGGGTGAGGAGGTGACGGCGGCCAATATGCAGAGTTTCCGCCGGCAGATGCAGATGGTATTTCAGGATCCCTACTCCTCCCTCAATCCCCGCATGACGGTAGAGGATATCATAGGCGAACCCCTGGATGTGCACAAATTGTACAGCGGCAAGGGAGAGCGGAGGGATAAGATACTGGAGCTGATGGAGCTGGTGGGCCTCAATGCCGAGCATGCCACCCGGTACTCCCATGAGTTCTCCGGAGGACAGAGGCAGAGGATAGGCATAGCCAGGGCGCTGGCCGTCAATCCCAGTTTTATCGTTTGTGATGAGGCTGTCAGCGCATTGGATGTGAGCATACAGGCCCAGGTGGTCAATATGTTTGAGGATTTGCAGGCAAAGCTGGGCGTGGCCTACCTGTTTATCGCCCATGACCTGCTGATTGTAAGGCATATCTCCAAGCGCATAGCTGTTATGTACCTGGGTAAGATAGTGGAGATAGGGGATGCGGATGAGGTGAGCGACTCCCCCATCCATCCATATACCGAATCCCTGCTCTCGGCAGTACCCATACCGGACCCCATCCGGGCCAGGCAGAACAAACGCATCGTTCTCACCGGCGATGTGCCCAGCCCCATGAATATGCCGGAGGGCTGTGCTTTCCGCACCCGCTGCAGGTACGCCACAGCACGCTGCCAGCAGGAATGTCCTCCTTTGAAGGACAGGGGAGATGGCCATATGGTGGCCTGCTTTAACCGCTAGGCGCCAGAGGCAGGGGATGGGGCCTGGTACTTAGGCGCAGGCTGTCCGCCAAGGGCGAGGCAGAATGGCGCCATTTCGGCCAA
>JBGYPP010000068.1:0-9788 GCA_041838515.1 Acetatifactor sp.
ATGGAGTATAACAAGAAATTTTTGATTATAGGAAACCAAAACAATATAACATATAAAGAAATATTTCCGTTGATACAGGAAAACAAGATTTTGTTAGAGCGTAATTTTCTTCATCTATGATTGTCAAGGCTTTTTTTCTGGTAATTACCGCATCTTTATCCTTTATCAATCCATGACTCTTTTGCGGGGTATCATCATTAGTTCTAATATCATTGGCATTCACTATTGCAAACTGATCAGGATTATGTTTATCAACATATGTGATAGGGACTGCCATATTCTCAAAATAATCTTTCGGAATGTCTGCAACTTTATTTACATTGATTGCATCATAATTATCATATTTAGGATAGTCCTCTTCATTCCCATAATAGTTCTTATACAATACCAATTCTTCATGTCTTTTTTTATGGTCTAAATTGGTATACCAACAAATCGTTCCAAAACTACGCCACTTCTGTCCGGATTTGTCTATCCAAAATCTTGTAGCCCTTGGCTCATAATAATCAGGAACTCTAAAAGCCATATCCCCAAACTTACAACCCAACCAAATCTTGTTTTCCTGTATCAACGGAAATATTTCTTTATATGTTATATTGTTTTGGTTTCCTATAATCAAAAATTTCTTGTTATACTCCATCAGCAGTGCTACATATTCTCTAAAAAGGCTGAATGGCGGATTTGTTACAACAATATCTGCCTGTTTCATATATGCAATACATTCATCTGAACGAAAATCGCCATCTCCTTTTAGCTTTTTTACGCCACACTTTTTTGATTTTAGTAAACTATCAATATCTTCATCGGAAACACCTCTGCCGTTTGCCATTGGAACTTCCGTTATGTCCATGACATAGCCATTTCCAGCAACAACCGGCTCATTCCTATAATCAAATAATGTCATTTGCTGCCCTACAACGGTTGAAGTGCTATAAGAAGTACATATCAATCTTTTTAAACCAAGATAATTAAAATTACGCAGGAAAAACTTGCAAAAATTACTTTCAAACGGATCATCACAATTGCATAAAACCGTTTTTCCTTTGAAGTGTTTTTCATAGTGATTTAATTCATTCTGTATATCTTTATACTGAGTATAAAACTCATCCTGCTTTGCTATACTCGCAGCATTAAGACTCGAATTTTTTGCCATTCCTTATGCACCATCCCCTTCAAATTCCAAAATGCCGTCAAATCTGCCATCCAGAGCTTTATAAAGCTTAGCAAAAATTTCTCCCTAGAATACTTAATGATATGCCGAATTCCCATCCCCTCTGTAACTGTCCTTTTTCCGGCACAAAATATGCCATATCTTCAGAAAACAGCCGGGGCCCAGGCACAGCTTCTTAGAAATAGACTGGGCCTGCATCCTATTCCACCGAGCATATGCCCGCCTAAAGCCCCCGCTCCGCCAGATACGCCTCCAAGGCCCTGCCCAGGGCTCTGGCATCCGCCCTACCGCCCAGGGTTCTCAGCGCCTGGCCCAACAAAAAGCCCCGGGCCTTGTCCTTGCCCTTTCGTATATCCTCCAGAGCCTGGGGATGGCCGGCCACAGCCGCCTCTATGGCTCCCTGCCACTGCTGCCCATCCCGCACGTTCTCCAACCCCAGAACGGATACAGCCTCCTCCACATCCAGATCCGGCTGCTTGGCCAGCATGGCCAAAAGCCCGGCGCCTCCCTCTCTGGTGATACGGCCCTGCGCCTCCAGGCCGCAGACTTTGGCCAGCCCCTGGCCCTGCCAGACCCCCAAATCTCCCAGCGCCAGACACTCCCGCAGCAACCAGGAGGCCAGGGTGGCTGACTCTGCGCCCTCCCGCCTGCCCCTCTCCCATATGCCAAAGAGCCGGGGATGCTGGCATATCTGCTCCGCCTGGGCCTCTGTCAGCCCCTCCCGCCGGACCAAATCCGCCTGCAAATCCCAGGGCAGCCGAAGCTCCATCCCGGACAATGCCTCCAGCCTGTGTCCTATATCCAACACCGGCGCATCCGGCTCCGGAGCATATCCATATTCCTCAGCCCCCTCCTTGCGCCGCAGCAGCACCGTCCGCCTCTGCCTCTCCTCCCAGCCCCGGGTTTGGGCATACAGGGCCTCCCCCTGCTCCAGGGCCATCTCCAGACGGCCTATCTCATATTCCACAGCCGCCTCTATGGCCGAAAAGGAGTTCAGATTTTTCAACTCTATGCGGGGCGTGGCCGGCCGCCCGTCCCCATGGGCCAGGGAGAGATTGACATCCATACGAAGAGATCCCTCTTCCATACGCCCGTCACATATGCCCAGAAACAATACCAGAGCCCGCAGGCGGCGGCCAAACTGCGCCGCCTCCCGCCCGCTGTGCAGCCCGGGCGCGCTGACCAACTCCACAAGGGCCTGGCCGCTGCGGTTAAAGTCCAGCTCCATGCCCTCCGGCCTGTGCTTGGTCTTGGCCGCATCCTCCTCCAAATGCGCCTCCAATATCTCTATGCTCCCATTTTCCAGGGGCAAAAAGCCGCCCTCCAAGATAGGGCGGCTCCTCTGGGTGATCTGATACCCCTTGGGCAAATCCGGGGAGGTGTAAAATTTTCTGTCAAAGCTTAATTCGGTCTGAATGTTAGACCCCAACGCCATGCCCAGGCGTATGGCATGGTCTATGGCCTGGGGATTGGCCCGTAAGAGCCCCCGCTCCCTGCCCAGGCAGATGCCGCAGGTATGGCTGTTAGCCGGAGCGCCAAAGGCAGCAGAGCAGCCACAGAAGAGCTTGTTCTCCAGCTGCAGCTGTATATGCGCCTCTACGCCCAATACAGGAATATACCCTCTATCCACGCCAGCCCTCCTAAATTCGGCAACTATGCCAAAAATATTCCAAAAAGCGCCCCATGGACTCCACATCCCGCCGGTGCAGCAGTTCCACCGCCGAATGCATGGCCAGCTGGGGAAGGCCTATATCCGCGCCCTCCATAGAGAGATGCCCCAGGAGCAGATTGCCCAGCGTACTGCCCCCGGCCTGGTCGGAGCGGTTAAAAAACACCTGGAAATCCACTCCGGCCTCCTGGGCCAGCCACCGCACCTTGGCTCCTGCCGCGCCATCGGTGATATACTTGCGGGCAGCGCTGTATTTTAGCACCGGCCCCCCGCCCATCAAGGCCCTGTTGGTAGGATCCATTTTCTCCGGCCTGGCCGGATGCAAGGCATGGGCATTGTCGGCGGAGAGAAAGAAGCTCTTCTCCATCAGCTGCCGCCATCTCCCCCGGCTCCAGCCCAGGGACTGGCGTATACGCCCCAGCACATCCTGGGCAAAGGCAGAATCCGCCCCCTGGGGGGAGGCAGAACCCACCTCTTCATGGTCAAAAAGCCAGAAAATGGGCAAAATCTGGGTAAAATCCTCCCTTTCCCTGGCGGCCAGCAGGCTCTTGGCCCCCAGATATCCGCAGGAGAGGTCGTCCAGCCGGGGGGAGAGAAGGTACTCCTCCTCCAATCCACAGCACCTGCCCTGCTCCCGCACATAGAGAAAGAGATCATAGGCCAGCACATCCTCCGGCGCCACTGCCAGCTCCATGGCCAAGAAATTCCGCAGATCCCCCTTTCCCTGGCCTGCCAGGGGCAGCATATCCACCTGGGGATTATACGCCGCCCCCTTATTGACCTCCCGGTTCAGGTGTATGGCCAGACTGGGTATGACCATCCAATCCCTGTCCACATTGACCAGGCGGGAGCGCAGTTCACCCTCGCTGACATAATACACCTGCCCGGCCAGGGAGAGGGGCCGGTCCAGCCAAGAAGCATATATGGCTCCGCCATAGGGTTCTGTATTGAGCATCCAATGGCCGTGGACATCCATGTCCGGATTTTCTTTGATCTTGAAAGCCGGACTGTCGCCATGGGCGGCCACCATGCGAATGGCCCGGGGTTCCTCCTTGGGCAGGACAAAGGCGCAGACCGCCGCCCCCCGGCGAAGCAGCACATAGGCTCCACCCGGCTGCAAATCCCATTCCTCATCCTCCCGCAGCAGTGTAAATCCCGCCTCGGCAAACATGACCCGCATATTTTCGGCTGCATAGTAAATACAAGGGCTTTGCTGGATAAATTCCAATAAGCCCGGGGTATACTCTTTCTCCGGCATAACCGTCCCTTTCTCCTCTACCAAGGCGCAAAGGCCATATTCATATCCACAGGGCCGTCTATCCCCTGTACCCTGCCGCTTTCCGAATACTGCCACACCCTATAGGCATAGGGATAATACAAATTCGGATTGTAATAGGCAAACCAGCTCCCATAAGCAGACAGCATGGTCAGATCCAGATGCAGGGCTGCCATCTCCAAATTCAAATAGACCATGGCCTTGTACCCGGCATTCTCCACCGTCTGGCAAAACTGCAGCGCCAGGCGGCTGCGGCTCTCCCTGTCCAGCTGGTTCATGCGGCCTGTCTTGTCCGCCACCATCTCCACATCATAGACTATGGGCAGGGCAAGGGGATAGCCCTCGGCCAGATCCAGAGTCAAAGCGGCCTCCTCCTGCAATTCCGCCTCGTTTACCGCCTGGCTGAACACATAGATGCCCACCTTGATGCCCTGGGCCAGGGCCCCCTCCATATTCTGGCGGTACTTCTCGTCCTCCACCAATTTGCCGCTGCCATATCCCCGGTAGGCCGCGCGTATAAAGGCAAATTCCACGCCGTCCTGCGCCACCTTTGCCCAATCTATATCCCCCTGATGGGAGGACACGTCTATGCCCTTCTGGGATACAGGTGTTTCGGCAGACTCCCCATAGGACAGTTCTCCGGTTTCACTCTGCCGGAGCCAGTCCTCACGATAGTCATTTTTGGGCAGATCCGCCAGTATATCCACGAAATGGTACCGGCCCTGGGAGATCAGCACCAGCTGTTCCGGATACAGATCCCGCAGCACGGTCACAGCAGCCTCGCCACCCTCCAGGCGGCTGCGCATATCCGCCAGCCAGGCCTCCCTCTCCAGAGCCACGGCCTCCTCCACTGCAGCCGCCACCTCCAGGGCAGGATCCCTGTCTCCGCCGGATACAGGCTCCCAGGGGGCCACGGTTTCCTCTATGGCCGCAGACTCCTCCCTCAGGAACGGCCTGCCTCCCCGCAACAGCCCGACAGCCTGCCAGGCCAGATACAGGATCAGGCCGGTTCCGGCCAAAAACAAGAGCCTGCCCAGCCACATTTTATGCCTTTTTTTCATATCCCCATCTCTATTCCCCGCTGTCCGCCAGCGCCTCCTCTGCGGCCTGGGCCCACTGGCTGCCGGCAAATTTTTCCACTATGGAAGCGTACAGCGCCTTGGCCGCCTCCCCATCCCCATTTTTGGCATAAGCCTGGGCCAGCGCCAGCTGCAATTCCCCATCATCAGGCGCATAGAATACAGCCCTGGCCAGATCCGACACCGCCTTGGCGTAATCCCCCTGTTCCAGCGCTTCCAAACCGGACTCCCCGGCCGCCGTTCCCAACTCCTGGGCCACTTCATCAAACAATTGTTGGTATATGGCCGCCGCGCCTGCCGGCAGGCCCTCGGCCGACCCCAGGCTCTCCAACACCAGCCCCAGCGCCTGCTTGTCGCCCTCTGCGGCATAAGCCGCCTGGGCGGCCATCAGCGCATCCGTCTTGGAAAGCAAGCCTCCATCCCCGGCATAGGCATCCAACTGGGCCTGCAAATCCGCCATCTGCGCATCCTTCGCCGCCAGCTGTGCCTCCAGCTCCCCTATCCGGGAGGTCTTGGCATCCAATTGGTTGCCTATCTCCACCACCCTCTCCGCCGCCTTGGCATTGGCATCGGACACAAAGGCGGGCAAAACCAGAAAATACATCACGGCCATGCCCAAGGCCAGGCCTATAAAGATATTCACCAGGGATACCAGATGGCTGATCCTCGGATGCATGCCATGGGCGGGCTGGATAATCAGCTCATTGTCCGCCACATAACGCCTCTGCTCCTCCTTGCCCTTGGATTTGCCCCTGGACTTTTTGTCCCGGGCGGCCAATTGCTCCTCTATCCGCTTTTTGTAATCATTGGCCAGCGCATTGCCCCTATCCACAGCCCTGGCCTTATCCACATGCCGCGCCGCCTTATCCCATTCCCCCTTAGCCATATACATCAGCGCTATCAACAGCCTGGCCCGGACAAAGGAGGGGTTGATGCTTATCACCCGCTTTATCTGGATAAAGGCCAAATCCAAGGAGTCCTGCTGGCAATAGGCCAGGGCCCGGTTATAATTTTGCAGTGTGGAGGACAACTGATCCAGCCAATCCGCATCCTTTTGCAGACGGCGTAGGTATCTCCCCGCCTCCTTATCTCCCTCGTGGAGATTCTGATTGATAATCCACTCGCTGAGGGCTGCTACCACCTCCCCCATCTCGAAATAGACCAGCCCCAGCAGATTTCTGGCCTCCTTATGCCCCTTGTTGCAGCGTATGGAGGAACGCAAAAAAACCACGGCGCCGGAGAGATTGCGCGCCTTGGCCGCCTCCAGGCCCTTATTGTAATAATAATCCGCCCGGGCCATTATGCCCTTATATATATCCACCCGGGCATGGCAGGCCGGACAAGTCCTGCCTGCGCCCAGCTTCTGTCCGCATCGATAGCAAAACATATGTTCTTTATCTCTCTGGATGGCTAGGGTTTCCTTGCTCCATCATCTGCATCAATTGCACCATCACATCGGCCATATCCCGTATATCCTGCTTGTATAGGGCCTCTTCCATCTCCCCCAGCTCCAGGCAGGGTTGAAATTTTTTCAATTCTTCTTCAAAATCCATAAGCATCCTCCTGATGGCGGCCTCTCCCCCACAGCTGGCCGGCCAGATACAGGCTGCCGGCCGCAAAAATCTTGGCCCCGGCGACCGCCTGTGCCCTTTCCAGGGCCTCCTCAGCATCCTCCGCCCACAGCCAGCCCCCCCTGCCCAGCTCCAGCCCCAAAGAGGACAGCAGCCCTTCCGCTCCCATCCTATCCAGCGCCCTCTCCATGGGCAGGCCGGTCATATACACCCTCTCAAACAATCCGCTGTCCCGCACCATGGCCAGCATGGAGGCGCAGTCCTTATCCTCCATCATCGCCAATATCAGTATTTTCTCCCCCGCCTCCCAGGCCGCCGCCTCCAGAAAGGCCTCCATGGCCTGGGGATTGTGCGCTCCGTCCGCCCAAAGCCCCGGTGCCAGCTCCTGCATACGGCAGGGCCAGGATACTGCGCCCATCACCTCCCGGACCAGAGGGGCAGGCGCAGGAACTCTGCCCAACAGCCATTCCATGGCGCTGATGGCCAGACCGGCATTTTTCCCCTGATAGGGCGCCCTGCCCGGCAGGGGCAAATTTTCATACTTATCATATAAGGATTGGAAAGAAAATGCAAACGGCAGCCCCTGCCAATCCCATTGCCCCTCCTCCAAAAACCAAGCCTCCAGGCCCAATTCCTCCGCCCTGGCCTCCAACACCCGCCTGGCCTCCGGCGCCATGACCCCCGCCGCCAAAGCCGCCCCTGGCTTGAGTATGCCGGCCTTCTCCCCGGCTATGGCCTCCGGACTGTGCCCCAGATACGCCTCGTGGTCCAGGCCTATGGATGTAATGATACACAGCGCAGGGCTTTCTATGGCATTGGTGGCATCCAGCCGCCCGCCCAGGCCGGTTTCCAATATCCAGACATCCGGCCTCCTTCGGCCAAAATACTCTGCAGCCATAAAGAACAGGTATTCAAATTGCCCCGGAAGATAAGGGGCTTCCATCTCTGTCACACACCGGGCCACCCGGACAAAGGACTGGACAAAATCCTCAGGGGATATCCTCTCCCCCCCCAGGCAAATCCGCTCCCGCACATCCGCCAGGTGGGGTGAGGTAAACAGGCCCACGCTGAGGCCATAGCGCTCCAAAAATAGCCGCAGCATGGCGCAGACCGATCCCTTTCCATTGGTGCCGGCCACATGGATTATGACCGGCCCCTTGTCCGGCCTGCCCAGAGCCTCCAAAACACTCCGGCCCCGCTCCACTGTATGCCCCGGGGCCGACATGGGCAGGGCGGAGAGATATTGCCAGGCCTGCCGGGCCGTGGCGGCCCTTTGATATTGATCCAACACCCCAGCCAGGCTCTGGGCCGGCGCTTCAGACTGCCCCCGGCTTTGCACTTCCCTATCCATCTCTCCTCTGCGGGGCGCGGCGCCTGCCCGCCCTCCATTGCGAAAATGCCATTCTCCGGCTAAGCCAGGGCCTCCATGGCTGCTATGCGCTCCAACACCTGGCCCAGCATATTTCTGTAATCCGCCTCCTTATCCCTCTCCTCCTGGATCTTGGACTGCGGCGCTTTCTCCATAAACCGGGGATTGGACAGCATGCCCTCCACCCTGCGTATCTCCGACTCCAGCCTGGCCTTTTCCTTGGCAAGCCTCTCCAATTCTTTGGACACATCCACCAACTCCGCCAGTGGCAGGTAAACCGTCGCTCCGGGTATGACTGCAGACACCGAGGAGCCGTCGTCAAATTCCAACTGCCCGGGCGCCAGGGTCTCTATAGAGGAGGCAAAGGCCAGGGGGGCAAAAACATGGGCGCCCCGGCGGAAATCCTCCAATATCTCCTCCTGGGGGGATACTATATACACCGTGGTCTTTTTGGAGGGATGGACCTGCATAGCCGTTCTGGCCCCCCTTATGCCCCGCACGGCCTCCTTGATCCTCTCTATGGCCGCCTCCTCCCCGGGGAAACAAAACTCCTGCCTAACCCGGGGCCAGTCGCTGACCATAATGCTCTCCTCCCTGGGATAGAGGGCCAGGTAGATCTCCTCGGTGATAAAGGGCATAAAGGGATGGAGCAGCTTTAGAGCCTCTCCCAGCACATAGCGCAGGGTCCAGAGCGCCGTCTGCCTGTCCTCCCCGTCCCCATTGCCATACAATCTGGGCTTGGCCATCTCTATGTACCAGTCGCAATACTCATCCCAGATAAAGTCATAGACCTTTTGGACGGCCACGCCCAGCTCATAGCGCTCCAGATTCTGGCTTACCTCCTCCACCAGCGCCTGCAGCTTGGAGCATATCCACTTGTCCACCATGGCCAAGGTCCCCCGCTCAGGCTCTTCCACATCCAGATTCATCAGCAGGAATCGGGAGGCATTCCAAATTTTATTAGCGAAATTTCGTGAATTTTCTACCCTTTCGTAATAGAAACGCATATCATTGCCGGGCGCATTGCCCACCAGCAGCGTCATACGCAGCGCATCCGCGCCGTATTGGCTGATGACCTCCAGCGGATCTATGCCGTTGCCCAGGGATTTGGACATCTTTCTGCCCTGGGAATCCCGTATCAGCCCATGGAACAGCACCGTATGGAAGGGTTTCTCCCCCATGTGGGCATATCCGGAGAATATCATGCGGAACACCCAGAAGAAGAGTATGTCATATCCCGTCACCAGCACGTCCGTGGGGTAGAAATATGCCAGATCCTCTGTCTGCTCCGGCCAGCCCAGTGTGGCAAAAGGCCAAAGCGCGGAGGAGAACCAGGTGTCCAGCGTATCCTCATCCTGCGCCAGCTCCCCATGGCCGCATACCGGACAGGCCTGGGGCGCCTCCTCGGACACGGTCAGATACCCGCAGGATGTACAGGTGTACGCCGGTATCCTATGTCCCCACCACAGCTGCCGGGATATGCACCAATCCCGTATATTGTCCGTCCAATGGAAGAAAATCTTATCCAGCCGCTTGGGTATCAGCTGTATCTCTCCCTCCCGCACGCCTCTGGCAGCCATATCCGCCAATTCCTCCATACGGACAAACCACTGCTCCTTGACCATGGGCTCCAGCACGGTCTTGCAGCGGTCA
>JBGYPP010000069.1:0-11720 GCA_041838515.1 Acetatifactor sp.
CATATAATAGGCCGGCTTCCAGCCGGAGTGCATACTGACGCCGGACTCTCTCTGGTGCATCACCGCCGGCACCTCCCGAATGGAAAATCTCAATAAGAGCATTTGTATCAGCATATTGGCATCGGGATACTTGTCGTCAAAATGCCCCATCTGGGAGTAATAGAGAAAGGCCTTGCGGTTAAGCCCCTGCAAGCCCGTGGTGGGATCGCTGATGCGCTGCCCCCCCAGCAGGCGAACCAAAAAGCGGAACCAGGCCATGGCCAGCCCGCGGGCAACAGACACTTGATAGGGCTTGCTCTCCGGCAGGAATCTGGATCCCAGCACGATATCCGGACAGCGGCCGCTGTGGTCCGGCTCCTTCAAAGCCGCATATATCCTGAGCACATTGCAAATATCATGCTGGCCGTCCGCATCCATCTGTATGACATATTTGTATCCGCGGCGCACGGCATATTTGTATCCCAGCCGTATGGCGCTGCCATATCCTAGATTGAACACATGGCTGACCATGGACACCCGCTTTTGCTTGACCAGCGCATTGGTATCATCCCTGGAGGCGTCATTGACCACCAGCACATCGGCTATCTGGCCCACCTCCCCCTGCTGCAGCCCCTCCAAAATGGATTGTATGCTCCGGGCTTCGTTATAAGCCGGAATAATGATTAACAAATCTCTGCGCATTTTTTCACACCCTCCTCTCCCAGAAGCAATGCCCTGGCCTGGGCCGCCGCCGCATAAACCTCCTGCTCTGCCGCCTCCCCCATGCGCCCTCTCTCTCCAGGATGTCGCAAGAGATATAGTATCCCCTCTCCCAGCCCCTGGGCGCTGGCCTCCTGTAATAAGCCGTTGCGCCCATGGGTCAGCTGCTGTCTGTTGCCCGGCCGGTCCGCAGCCACCACCGGCAGCCCCAGGGTCATGGCCTCTTGTATGGCTATGCTGCGTCCCTCAAAACGGGAGGAATTGACAAAAATATCACATTTTCTGTAATAGGGATAGGGGTTTTCCACGAAACCCAGCAGCAGAAAATCCTTCTCCAACCCTCTTTCCCGGATGCGCCTTTGCAGCTCTGCCCTGGCCTCCCCCTCCCCCAGCACATACCAGCGCAGGGGGCCTTGCCAGCGCTGCCGCACATAGGCCATGGCCTCTATGGCCAGGTCATATCCCTTGATCTGGCACAATCTGCCCACGGACAGTATCCTGATCCCCCGGAAATCCCCATCCGGAAAGGCCGCCGCCTCCAGGGACAGCTGCCGTATGCGGGGCTGGTTGATGGGATTGTCGCAGATGGACAAACGGGAGGCCAGATGGGGATGCACCTGTAAGAAATGCTCCGCCATCTCCTGGGCAACCACATAAATTCTGTCTATTCTGTCATAAGAGGAGCCGTCCAATGCCGCCGTGTATCCGGCCTGGTCATAGGCCGTGTGGACAAAGGCCGCCTTCTCTCTGGCGCGGACATAATCCGCCACATAGTACACGGAGCCTCCCTCCAGGTAGGCTATGGCCAGATCAAATTCCTCCTCCAGACGGGGTGCGGCATCGGCGTACAGCCTCCATAAGAGCTTGTCCGGCTGTACAGTGCCGGCACGCAGCATATTCCGGAGATTGACGGCCCAGTATCCCAGCAGACCAAATCCCCGGCCACGCCGCCAAAATGCCCTCCAGGCCCCCTTTGCCAAATGCCATTTGCCGGCTCTGGTAAATACGGATACGGGAGTGTACACTGTGTTCCTCAGTCGGACATAGGGCGGCAGCTCCCGGACCAATTCCCCCTGGCCTGTGAGCACCAGCAGATGTATGTCCACCGCCCGGCCCTCCATGGAGAGCAGAAGTTCCCTCAAAGACATCTCCGCCCCGCCGCCGCCCAGGGTATTGATCACAAATAATACTTTTTTTTTCTTCTCCTGCGCCACGGCTATTCCCTATTCTTGTCCAGAATCTTGAGCAGCTGCTCATTCTCCTGATTGAGCAGGGACACCTGCATGGCTAGCTCCCGGGTCTTTTCCAGCAGCGAGGACAGCAGTACGCCGGCCACGAACAAACCCACTATGACCACAGACAGGAGCAGATACAAGACCCACAGGCCCTCCAGCCCTCCCTCCAGCTGCCAGCCCGCCAGACCCAGGACCAGACCCAGAATCATCCAAAAAACGCCCAGGGGCGCATACATCCTGCGAAGCAGGGTGGAAACAAAACCGGCCAAAAGCAGAAACACCCCCATAGCCATCATCGCCCATTGCATCATATGATCATCCTTTCCCATAAACCTTGTCCGCCGGCCTAGAACCCTTGCCCGCATCCAACAAATGCCCCCGGCAAAAGATATGCCTGTCCAAATTCCTCTCCAGCCAGTGCAGCCTGTAATACACCACCATCCATCCCAGCAGCGCTCCTAGAAAGAACCCCAGTCCATACCATATGGGGGATAGGGAGAATAAACGCAGGGATATGACCCAGGCCGCCAGGCAGAAGAGCATAGAGGAGGACACTGCCCCGAAGAGATCGTGGAAATAGTACAGGAAAATCAAGCCGGCATACATTAGAAACAGTATAAAATATCCTGCCGCCAGACAGGGATAGATCTGCATGACCAAGCCGGAAAAACCCAGCCTCGGCAGAAAAATGGAAAAGAGCAAAAACAGCACCACAGAGATGATAAACTGCACCCGGGTCAGATTCATCAGCTCGGCCCGCAGCTGACGGAACATCCTCTCCTTGGCCCTCTGTATAACCGCTAGAGTGCCGCCTATCACCGCCTCCGAATACTCCTTGTACCGCGGATGAAAGTGCATTTCCACACTGCTGATAAAGATGACGGAGGAGGTGATATTGGTCAGCAGGGCCAAAAAAGTGGCCAGGTCATAGGGCGGGGAGCTGATAAACACGTGGGCCACACGCAATTGCAGTTCCGAATTCCAATAGACAAAATTATGTACATACAGGCCCAACACATAGAAAAAATTGCTGACGGCCAAAAACCAGTATTGCCGAAAATAGCCCAATACCCGCCCGTAACGCCGGCTGTTCTCACGGAAATAGCTGCGTATCTGGGCCATCTCCAGACAACCTATGACAAACAGCCCCAGAACCAGGGAAATCAGCATGGCCCAGACTGTTTCCACCTTGCATAAGAGGCCCAGAACCAGGGAAGTGAGCAGGGCCACTGCCATGCCTATGGCATAATACCGGGTAATCTTGCTGTAATCCTTGCATATCAACAAATATATCATGGAATACAGTATAAAAACCAGGGCAAAATACCCCAGCAGGGAGAGAAATACAAACATAGGTTCTACCCCTCCCAGGCTGTACTCCCTCCAGGCAAAGGGCAGGCCCAGGGCTGCCGCCGGCACCAGATTCAGAGCCAGCCCGGTGTAAAAGCAGGGCAGTATGTCATCATACCTTTCCTCGAATATGACATCTGACATAAAGCGGGATAACACCGGATTGAAGGGTGATACGGTCAGCAGGGAAAAAACAAAAATATACAAAACCGTAGACGAAAACAGCTCCCTGCGGGCATACTCCACCCGGTCATATCCCAGAAAAAAGCTCATAGTCCACACGGCCAAAATAATCAGCAGCATAGGCGCCACAGTGACCACTGTGCTGTAGATAATGCCGGTAAATATGGCCAGTAGGGTCCTTTTTTTATAAATCTGGGTCAAGGTAATGCCTATCCCCGCCATGCAGCCTCCCTTCCTCAGGCCAGTTCGCCATACAATTCCGCATATGTGGCCCGCATATCCTCCACCTTATACTTTTGCATCACCCTCCGGTATCCTATCTCCCCCATGGCCAGGCGCTGCTTCTCCTCCCTGGCCATACGCACCATGGCCTGGGAAATCTCTTCTATGTGCATAATATGGGTGATAATCCCCGCCTCTCCCAGACCGTCATCCTCTCCGTAAATCAGCCCCCGGCAATTGCCCACATCCGTGGCAATGGCAGGCTTTTTCGCAGCAAATCCCTCCAGGATGGTCAGCGGCTGGCCCTCACTGATGCTGGTGAGTATCAGGCAGTCCATACGGCCCAGGTACTGCCGCACGTCCACATGTCCGGTAAAGAACACATCCTGTATGCGCATATCCTCCACCATCTGGAAACATTCCCTCGCATACTTCTCATCCTCTTCCCAGGGCCCCATAATCCAGAGCCGGAGCCTTGGCTCCTCTCTCTTGGCATAATAAAAGGCGTTGATCATGGTTTTCACATCCTTGATAGGCGTTATTCGCAGCACAGCGCCCAGATTTACATAGGCCTCATCCCCCGGCTCCTTGCCGGGCAAATCCGTAAAGCTCTCCACGCTGATGCCGTTGGGCGTAACCCGCATTTTGCCAGGGGGGCAGCCCAGATCCCTCTGCAGGCTCATGGCCTGGCGGTACAGGCTGGTGACTATGGAGGCCTCCCGATAGGTGAGCAAGGAGAGCTTTTTGAACTGCTCTATCCATATATCCTTATAAATGCCTTTGACCCACTTGGCCTTGATCAGCTCTTCTTCCCTCTCACGGGTATAAATGCCATGTTCTGAGAGCAGCAGCTCCCCCTTGTGCTGCTTTTTGCCCATAACGCCCAGTATGCCGGCATAGCCCGTGGCCACGCAGTGATACACATCAGCCTTAGGCACCTTGTACTGCATCACAAAGAACAGGGGCAGGTACAGAGAACGCATGGTCCAGAGAAAGTCGGAAAATACCTCATCCGGATACCTTTTTTTGTAACAGTATTTGGCCGCCTCCAAAAAATCCTCGCCCATCAAAAAATCGTCCAGAGATACCTGCCTTTGCAGCATAGACAGCAGCCTGTCCCATTGGGGCTGCTCATTGGCCAAAAGCCCCCGCAGAGCCAGCGCATCCTCTTTGGAAAGGCGCTGCCGCCGGTGCCTCTCCCCCTCCCGGCGGGGCCAGTGCCAATCCCGGTCATTGAGATAGACCTCATAGACTGCGGACACATTATCCGGCAGGGTATAGGCGAATTTGCCCCGGGCGGAGCGGTCAGCCACCAGCGCCAGCAGGAGAAACTCATGTTGGGGCAGGGAGAGGATCAGGCTGTGTATCCAACTGGACACGCCTCCCACCACATAGGGGTAACACCCCTCCGCAATCAGACAAATCTTCATATCCCACCTCACTCTATGGAAGCCGCCTCCCGGCTGCGCAGGCTGATCTGCACCTCAGTTCCCTGCAACGCCAAGAGATACACCCCGTCCTCCACCCTTTTCCAGACTGCGCCCTCCACAGAAGTCAGGCTCTCACCCTCCTGCAGCCGCAGCAGATAATACGCCCGGCCTGTGGAGGATTCCAGGCGGATGGTGTCGCCCTCCCGGCGGCTCTGCCCCCTCTCCATAGAGAAAATGCGTATCCTATCCCCACATTGGGAAAGGGTGATCTTGTCAAAGGCGCCAAAGGGCCGCCAATAGGTACGTATGCTGGAGGATAGCTGCTTATACAAGCTCTGCCATTGGCTGCCCTCCCCTTTGGGATAGAGCAATTCCTCCATATCCTGAAACAAAACGGCCAATCCCAGGGCGGTCATGATGGATTTTTTGCGCAAATCCTCAGAAAAGCTCTGACCGGAGGCATAGTGACTGGCACGAAGCCATAGCTCCCCCCCCTGCCCCAGCTGAAACAAATCCTCTCCGGAGGCCGGCGGCTTTAGCAGTATGCCATATCCCTCTCCAGCCATGTCGGCGAAATCCGCCTGCCCCACATAAGCAACCTGAAAATGGTACTCCGGCATATGCTCCTCAAGAAAGGCCCGGGCCTTCTGCCTCTGGGCCTCCCCGTCTATCCCAGCCTCTGTCCAGAGGGATACGCCCGCCTCCGCGCCCACCTCCCGCAGCATCTTCATAAAATAGATCAAAAACTGCCCATCCGGCTCCGCCCATTCCCTAATGCCGGGCCGGAGCATCAAGGTCAGCGCATGGCCCGAGTTGGAGGCTGAGGCCACCAAACCGGGCCAGACCACATCCCTCAGCACGGCCTTAGACCCCCTGGCATAAATGCGCTCCATCTCTTCGAGATTTTCCTGGGCAAAGCTGGGAAAATTGGCCAGAGCCAGGCTCTGGGCATTGACTATGGGATAGAGCTGGTAGTCTGATCCGGCCCATTCCATGGCGCTCAACATACCCAGGCCGCCAAAATCCTCTAAATATCCGCCATTGAGGACAAATACCCCCTGGGGGTATTGCATATTTTGCCACAGCAGGGGCGGCGCATCCCTGCCGGCCATGCTGCCGTCAGCCATCCTCTGGGCGGCTAGGGGCACAGGCGTATCCTTGGGCAAAATGCCGGACATATAGGTCTTGGTATTGGCAGACAGAAGAAACCAGTCCGCTGTCAAATCCATATCCTGCCTCTTTGCATCCTCCGGCTGCAGCACCTGGTACAGGGCCTCGCCCCCCAGCAAAAATCCAGGGTAGAGGTGTATGCCCTCCAGCGCCTTTTCCTCCTCCGCCAAGGCCCTCACGCCCATCAAAGCCCGGGCCTCCTCTGACAGGGAGGAGAAATCCCAATCCCCTCCGTGTATGACCAGGATCACGCCAGCCTTGGCCCATTGGGTCAATATATCCACGGCCTCTCCTTGGACATAGGCCCCATCCACCACAGCCCAGCGCGGAGGGCGGGCCGCCAGTGCAGACAGGCCCTCCCGGCCATATTGCTGTATGTCCCATTGCCTGTATCCGCACCACTGCCGCAAAATGCCAAATACCGAGGCGTACTGACCAAAATATGCCATATCGCCCGCAGCAGCCGTCTGAGGCTCCTTATAAACCAAATCCTCCTGTACAAAACTGTTTCGGTTGTAATCCGACCACAGCATCTTGGCCGACCCGGAAAACATAAACAGGAAAAAAACGGTGAAGATAATCATCAAAATGGTAATAAATGTTCTGCCGTTAATCAATTATCAATCCTCCGGCTGGCGGTTATATACATAGTCTATGGCAAAATTGAAGGTGGAGTACACATTCTGCCGTATCTCATAGCAGATAAACTCCCTATCCTCATAATACACCCTGATATCATGGGGATATAATTGGGCAAAGGCCTGACACCAATAATACAGACGGGACATGAACACCCACCGGTTCATCCCTGTATAAATCAGAAAATCCCGGCCATAGGGCAGGGGCTGTCCTGCCCCCTCCTCGGAAATCCCCGGCAGGACTTCCTTGTCCGCGCCTCCGTAATTGATGGGCTGCTTCTCCACAAACACATAGACATACTCTGTGGGTATCAAAGTGGAATGATAAGGGGTCACATACTCCATGCTCCAGAGGAAATCCAGGATTTCCATATGGTAACCCAAAAGATATCCCATCTGCCTCTCGTCATTGGCCGATATGACCGTCCATGTCCTGGGCTGCCTGGAAAACAAGATGGAATATAGGGACCGGATGGCGCCATCACTCTCAAAAAAAACAGTCCGTATAGGCTCCCGATATAAGCCCAGGCCGGCCGCTGCCGCCAGAGAGGTGCAGAGCAGAGCCAATCCCATGCCCGGCAGCCAATGGGGCTTGGAACGCAAAACCAGGAACAGGCATCCGTCCAGACACAGGGCAGCCTGCCATATCCAAACGTAGAGAAAGAATATTCGGGTGCGGAAAAGATCCATCAGCGGCGGTATGCCTATCAACTTGGATGCCAGCACCACCAACAGCAGCCCCAAAAACCCCGCCACAGCCAAATACAGCCGCCCCCGCCCCTTATCCAGAAAGGTCGAAACCGCCGCCAGCGCCAAACTCAGAGGAAACAGGCCAAGAACCAGCTGCTTCCAAAAAGGAAAAACAGGCAAATATGACCCAGAAATCACATACTCACTCACCACCGCCGCAGAGGGCAAAAAGGCCTTTGCCGCTTGCATCAGCCTGCCGGGCAAGAGAGCCAGCAGAGCCAAAATCCTATCTTTTCCGGAGGAGGCGCCGCCCCCGGAATCCTCCCCTCCGGATACAGATATGCCGCTGACGGAAGAAGCGCTGCCGGAGGAGGAGATGGCCGTCGCGCCTGTGCCGATGGCGGTGCTGCTATCGCCAACGGCCGCAGCGCTGCCGGCGGCGGAATCCTCCTCCCCTGCCTCCTCTGTTGCCTCTGCCGTCTGCTGGACTGCTCCACTGCCAGCAGTTCCGTTCACTCCGGAAATAACGCCTCCCCCCTGGGTTTCCGCCTTTCCGGCCATCACGTTCATGGCCCACTGCATGGAACCCTGCATGGGTACGCCCCTGGCCAGGCTGATGGCCATGGGATACACAGCCAGCGCAAAGGACAAAATGCCTATGCCCATAAGACGCAGGAAACGCCGCCTTTGGAACAGATCCGGCAAATACGCCAGCGCTATGGCCACACTGCCCAGCAGAGCCACCAGCGTGATGTAAAAGTGCACGGAACAGGTCATGGACACGCCCAGGCCATAGAACCACAAATCCGACTTTTTGGCACCTGCCCTCAGAAATTCCAGCAGAAAATACAGGCTGGGCGCCAGAAACATCATGCCAAATTCCTGAGGCAAAGGTCCGGCAAAGCGCTCAAAGGCATATGCATGCCATATGGGCAGGCCCAAATAGGCAAATATGGCCAGATAAGGCAGAAAGAGGCTGCGGCACAACAGCCGCAATACGCTCCAGAGAGCCAGTGCCACGCACATACTCTGCACCATGCCAAAAAGCCGCAGCAGCGTAACCACCTCCAGAGAAAAAACACTGTGCAAATAATAGATCACCGTGTGGTAGCCAAAGGGATAAATACCATCTACAAACAACACCTGGGCATCTATGGCATTTATCCATTTATTGTGTACTACCATGTCATAAAAACGATAACCATAATGGGAAAAATGGTCGGCGCCAAAGACATACGCCAACCCCGCTATCATCAGGACAAAACACAGCGCATCCGCCCTGCCCATCCCCCCATTTTTCTCACTCCGGGCAAAAACCCTTTGGCGGGCCTTGCTCAGAAAGCTGCGAAAGCCCATAGTGCCGCCCAAAAGCCGCAATCCCTGCTCCGATATGCGCATAAACCACAGCCTGCCCCCCTCCCGCCGAAAAAAGAAAACGGAGAGAAAAAATGCCGCCACTGTCCATATACGCAGGGGCCAGGGTTTTGCCAGACGGAAAAAAGCCAGCAGAAATACGCTGTTCATCATAAACAGATTTCCAGCTAGAAAACACACCAAAAAACGTTTTTCCCGCGCATAGGAAGCGATCCGCCCCCCAAACACCAGGGACGGCAGCAGCAGCACCATGAAGAAATAGGCGGCGAATATGGCCAGAATCTGTATCGCCGTCAGTAGCTGCATTGACATGTTTCCATCCTCATTCTAAGCCCCCCCTGGGCGCCTGCTCAAAAGTACGTATCCACTCCAAAGCCGCCTGGTCCATAACTATATCCGAGCGGCGCAGGGCCGAAATCACCTCAGACAGCTCCTCACCCTTTCCCTGGGCAAACAGCAGGCGCATAGAGAGGGTATACGCGCACAGCTCCTGGGGAAAACGCTCCATGGCTCTATCGCACCAAATACGGCAGCGCCCCCAATCGCCTACCTCCAAAAGGCCGCCTGCGACTATCTCCATATGCCGGGGTTGCAACAGATGGGGACGGAGCAGATAAACCATCTCCCCCACATCCTCCACCATATCTACAAAAGCTTTCTGCTCCAACGGCGAAAAGACCTTTTGCCCCAGCATATTTCCTATGTATTCTATCAGCTCCCCCGCCTCTTCTATAGACTCCGTGCTGCCGCTCTGCAGGGCCTGGTATCGCTGGCCGGCCTGCTCCCGAAAATCGTTGAGCGCATCCCGCAGGGCAGAGGCGGCATAGTGCGCCGTTTCCGGATCCCTGCCGGACAGGGCTCTGGAAATAGATCCCAGCTTGGCATCCACATCCCCCTTGAGCACATCCAGCATCAGACCCCGGAGGCTGCCATTATCCGAGACGGCCAAGGCCTCCTCCAGGGGAACAAAATTGCTCTCCATCTCCAGATTGGGCCTGGATATGGCCTGCACCTTGTCCTTGCGGAAGATGACATCCTCCAGATCCGCCCTGTCGCGAAAGAGAAACATGTACAGCAGCCAGGAGAAGAACGCAAACAAAAAAGCGGCCACCGGACAGAGAAGAAAGATGACAAAGGAAATCTGCACCTTACGCGCATCCCCTCCACTCCTGCGGGAGAGCAAGAGGCCTATCAGCAAATACAGCAAGGCCGCCACAGCATTGGCCAGCCATATCCAGCCCAGCAAACCACATTCCCCTATGCCCATAACTCCTCTTCCCCGCAGATCTGCGCCCTATAACCCCTGCCGGCCATGCGCTCCACCACCTTTGCGGCCGGACCGGGGCCGGTGTTGGCCAGCAGAAGATACACCTGTCCATTCTCCAGCTGGCCTATATAATCCGTATCCCTGAGCATACTGTCCAAATCCGCAGCGGCCTGCTCTGCCGTAACCCCCTCCAACTCCAGGCGAATCAGGCTGGATTCCGCCAGACTCTTCAGCGCCGCCGCCCTATGCGCCCGGGCCAGCTCCAGAAAGGCCTTGGGCTTCAAAATCCTGGTACCCTCTTTGTACCTCTCCTTGTCCAGGGCGTTGAGATACCTGTTGGCGCGCAATACGGCATTTTGCACCATATATCCGGCCACACGGAGCATATTTACCTGGTTGAGGGTCATTTTCTCCATGGGCAGGCCCCAGATCAGAACCATCAGCTCCAATTTTTCCTCAGAGAATATGCCATTGGCCATCAGCGGCAGCTCCGGCCGCAGGCTGCGGTTCACAAAGACCTTTCCCTGGGAGATATCCTCATAGAGTACACCCAGCTTCTTATATTCTATGGAATTGCCCAGAAGCTTGGCCTTGACGGAGGTGGAGGCCGAAAGTCTGGCAAAACGGGCATTGGATATGGAATATATGGCCACATCCCCGCAGCCAAACATATCTCTTACCACCTCAGCGGCATGGAACAGTACCTCATCCGGCGCATAACGCTCCAGCGCCGAGGTGATTTCATACAGCTTGCCCAGGCTGTCATTTTGATTGACAATTTGATTTTCCAGCGTATTCTTGATACGCACATTGATGGCGTTGACGGCGGTGATATCCTCCAAATGCTCGGTAACATATTGGATTTCCCGCTCGTGTTCCCCCCGCAGCGCCGCCAGCCTGTCCTTGAGATTGCCCACCACCAGACCCAAGATAAAAATCTGGGATATCCAGACATAGGTATTGTAATCCAGCACGACCTCAAAGCCGCTGCGGCCGTCCCGGGGGCCAAAGACATAGCCCATCGTGGCCAAAATGGCCGAATACGCCGCCTGCTGCTGGCCAAATACTATGGCGAACAGGAGCACATACAAGAGATAAAAATCCAGCTTGGCAAAGTATTCGCTGCCCGCCGCCAGCTGGGCCAGCCAAAAAACAGGCAGAAACATCAGCGTATTCTCTATATAAGGCATGGCGGCCTTCACCAGCTCCCAGATCCGCTTCCAGACGCCGGTCCTCTCCTCGTCCTCCGCCGCCTGCTCACCAGGGAAGAAATGCCCCTGCTTATCCCGTATATAGGAGGATATTTTGATCAGGCTCTTGGAGGGCTGGTCAAATACCCTCTGGCCAAACTCCTCCCGGTAGCGATGTCCGGCCAGGCCGAATGCTCCTCCCCCTTTATCCAGCTCCTTTACCGGCGGCGGAGCGCCCCTGCGGCGCAGGCCTTGGGCGATATCAGCGGCTA